>JBQMXN010000001.1:0-151630 GCA_052173975.1 Candidatus Cryptobacteroides sp.
TCTATGGTAGCGGAATTAAATATTATCATGAGCTTACGCTTTGGGGAGCGGAATTTGACAAAGAAGGGAAACCTGCTTTTATCTATATGGTCGATAGCAACGATCAAGAAGCTTTCCTTATGAGGAAAAAACTCAAATATGATGGTGATAGAATCTATATGGAAGGCAGTTCTCAAAATTCATTTAGTTTTTATTTGTGCGATTACCAGCTTCTAAGTTTAGGAACCGAAAAATGGGAAGCAAAATACGGCAAATTATAATCCTTTGAACTAATATCAAAATTATTATTCATCCACTTTGCAACGCTTCCTTTTTTTGACATTGTAGGAATTGCACTGCGAGATTGTACCATCCATAACATCATAAATGGAGGAGACCCTATGCGTAGGGAGGATGGAAACAATGGTGGTTGGAGATGAAAAAAGCAGGGTAAAAGTATAAAAAATATCGGCAGCCCAATTGCTGCCGATAAGGATTTAATACAAAAATAATAAGATTTGTAATCTTGTTATTTTTCTTGTGCAGGACGAACCGAAAACCCGTCACTACGGAAGCAGCCGGTCAGATGGCTGACGTAGCTCGAGAGGAAGCCCAAGCAGCGACCATCGTACTTGCTGACCGGTCCGGCCACCCAATAGTACCCGCGCGAAGAAACGTCGCCCAACGAGCCGGAGCTGCTGTCGCGGTGGCCGGAAGCAGAGAAGAACACAGTAGAGCCGCTCTTACCAGGCTTACCGTAGAACAACCAACCTTTATTAAAACTGCCGTTGACATTAAACTCGGAAGGATTACTTGTACCTTGCCCAGTGGTAGTAAATCCAGAGAAAGCATTGGATGCCGGAACAGAGAATCCCACGGGGCTTGGGTCATACACACTCTTAATTACCTTATCGTCATTGGCGTATGTCTTCTCATTATCCACACTCCACATGTTATAGTACTGGTAATCCATATGTTTATTTATATTGAAGCGGTAAGGATATTTGATATAGTCCTTTATTTCAGATGTATTGAGACCGGTAGGACTAAACTGATACTGGTTATCAGTCGTATAGCAGGACTTATCAGTATCTCCTTTTCCGTTACCCGGTAGCATAGGGTCCTTACGGCCCCACTGGTAGAATGTGCAGTTGCCGTTCGTTCTGTCGCTCTCTATTAAATGCCCCGTTTGGTTTAATGTTAAGTCAGCAGTTTTATTACCCTCCGTCTGTTTAATCCTTACTTTAACTTCTCTTTGTGCATACTCTGTTGCATTACCAAGTCCGCACCACCCGAGGTTAACCGGTAGGATGTTGTAGTTCACCTTTTGCTGATTGGTTATTTCTACAGGGGTTAAGTCTTCCTCTGTCACCCAAATATGCCAGCTCCAAAGAATAGTGTTAGAGTTATCTCTCACAGCGATAATTGCGTTTCCGTTATGGATAGTTGCTTGTTTTACCTCGAAGGATACATATTTACTTGCTGCATCATATTTAATATCGCTAATCAAGTCCTTTGTATCCTGCCAAATCAAGCAAGCATTAGCGATGCCGTCTATCTGCGGCTTTGTAATCTCTCCGTTCGCTCCAAAGAATGTTTTAAGGATATGTTCTCCTTCTTTTGAACTCTTATATGCTTTATCATTAGTAGCACCATTCTTAATAGAGTTACCATAGACTGTTGGGAACTTATAGGTTCCGGGGTTATGAACGATATAACAGTTCGCGGTACTTTGCTTCTCTAACGTAGTTCCTTTTACATCCCTAAATGATAAGTCAACATCGTTTAACACCTGACGAGCTTTGAGTAATTCACTGCTGCCTCCTGTTGTTTGCGTCTGAGCTGCAAACTTAGCCGTATAATTCTTCGCTGTTACATCCCCATTATCTTCTTTTACCGTAAGGGTAAAATAATCAGGTTTTTCTGCTTTCCAAGTACTACCACCGTCCGTAGAGAATTCCATAGCCCAAGGCATAAATTCCTCTTTATCTCCGATTTTCTTTACACTCTTAACGGAATAACTCAAGTCTCCGCTACCGTCATACTTTGCTTCTCCTGTCACCGTCGCTTCTAACACAAAAGTAGTGTCTTTCTTCTCTTCTGGTTTAGGCTTTTCAGGTTCGCTTGGTTTCTCCGGTTGTGAAGGCTGCTCCTGTTTCGGTTTCTCGGGTTGCGTCTTCTTACAAGCCCAAGCCATTGCTGTAACGATAGTAGCAGCCAATAGAATTCTAAATAATTGTTTCATAATTAATATATATATTATCCTTATATTATTGCAACTGTAAAGATACAACTTAACTCCCTAATTGTCCAAATTTTTATTTTTTAGCAAGTCACCCCTTCCGCATCCTCGCCTCCGCTTCTGCTCCGCCGAGGGACGCTAGTAGTAAAAGTCATTTTAAAAAACTGACATTTATGGCAAAAATTTAAAATATGAAAGCATTTATTTCCAGGGATTATTATTTGCAGCAGCTTATAGATGCACGTGAAAATGGTTTTATTAAGGTAATTACAGGTATTCGCAGGTGTGGTAAATCTACTCTTTTGCAAGTACTGTTTCGTAATTATTTATTGGAAAATAATGTTTCGCCGGACCATATTATATCTATTAATTTGGATGATAGAAAAAATCAGGATTTGCGGAATCCGGATACGCTGCTTGCTTTTATCCGTAAACATATAATTGATAATGATTTGTATTTTATTCTGATGGACGAGATACAGAGAGTAATTCACATTTTTTGTCAAATGATATAGTTACGGAGTTCAGGGATAGGAGTGACGAGGTACATTTGTACCCTTTTTCGTTTGCTGAGTATTATGCAGCCGTAGGAGGAGAAAGAAGTGAGGCATGGAAAGATTATTATACTTATGGAGGTTTGCCGCATATATTAACATTGATGGGGAATAAAAAAAAGAGAGATTATTTGTATAATATTTATCGTAAAACCTATTTGACCGATATAAAAGAACGTCATGATATAAAAGAGCGTGAATTTGAGGCTGTTGTAAAAATACTATCTTCTACAATCGGTTCATCTGTCAATCCTAATAAGCTAACCAATACGTTCAAGAGTAATGCTGATATAGAATTATCTTATCCAACGGTAGTGAAGTATATCGATTATTTGAAAGATTCTTTCTTGATAGAAGAAGCTGAACGTTATGATATTAAAGGGCGCAAATATATAGGTTCTTTATCAAAATATTATTTCTGTGATATCGGAGTGCGTAATGCTATTTTGAATTTTCGTCAACAGGAAGAAAATCATATTATGGAGAATCTTCTATATAACGAATTGCGTACGAGAGGATATAATGTAGATGTGGGTATTGTTGAAACTAAAAAAAATGTTGGAGGTAAAACAATGCGTCAACAATATGAAGTGGATTTCGTTGTAAATGATGGAAGCAGTCGTTATTATATACAGTCAGCTTTTGCGATGCCTGATATAGAAAAAGAACGTCAAGAGAAAACCTCCTTTGAATTGATTAATGATTCTTTCAAAAAAATAATTATTGTAAAAGACGATATTAAACCTAAAATCGATGAACAAGGGATTTATACAGTAGGTTTGTTGGATTTTCTAATGGAACGTAATTATTTGACTTTTTAGCATTTTGCTCCGCCGAGAGGCGGCAGAAGTAAAAGTCTTCAAAAAAAAGGAAGCCGTGTATCTTACCACGACTTCCTTACTTCATTTCAGCATTCTTCTCATCGTCTTTGCAGTAGTTGTGATAGGGGACTATGTCACTCATGTTATAAATGGGAGGAATGAGCGTAGCTAAGTCACCCCATTGCAACTACTGCAATACATATATTACCTACTACACATCAAACTGCGTTGTTGCATTAGTGAGGATGGGGAATGTTATTTTTCCTCTGCGCATCGTACAGCATACCCGTAACTACGATAGTAGTAGTTCAGCGTGTAGACGCCGTCCGAGTAGAAGCCCAAGCGTCGGCCGCTGAGAGTGTCGTACGGCCCGGCAGTCCAGTAGTTTCCGAAGATAGAAACGTCCTCTAGGGTACCGGAACTGTCGTTGCGCCAGCCGCAGACAGGAAAGAACAGTGTAGGGCCTTGTTTACCAGGCCTAGAATAGAAATGCCATCCTTTATCGAAATTACCTTTTACATTAAACTCAGAAGACGTATTAGTATCCTGCCCCGTAGAGGTGAAGCCGGTAAAAGCATTAGGTGCGGGGACAGTGTATCCCACAGGCGATGGGTCATAGACAGTCTTAATCACCGTGTCATCATTAGGTGTAGTCTTGTCATTATCATTACTCCACAGGTTATAATACTTAGTTTTCATCTCAAGCTTGATGTTGAACTTATGGGGATTCTTGATGTATTCCTTAATATCCTTCGTATTTAAGCCATCGGTTCCGTACTTGAACTTATATTCAGCTGAACCAGGATAGCAAGTCTTATCTTTACCAATAACTGCAGTAAAGCCATCACTCGGTAGCATCGGATCCTTCCTCCCCCACTGATAGTACGGGTTATTCCCGTTCTTGATATCATAGTCGTTAGCAAGTACCTCTTGTTTCTGGTTGAAGGTCAGGTCAACAGTCTTACCACCTTCCTGTTTCAATCTTGCCTTCACTTCACGAGGGGCATACCACTCGTTCCCGAATCCGCACCATCCGAGATTAACCGGCATAAAGTTATACTTTTCATTCTGGAAGTTCTCTACCTCCACCGGGTGCAAATCTCTCTCTGTCACCCATATATGCCAACTCCAGAGAATGGTATTAGAAGCATCACGTACAGCGATAATAGCATTTCCGTTATGGATGGTCTCTTTCTTAACTTCAAACGAAATATAATTATCTGCAAACTTAATATCACTAATTAGGTCTTTGGTATCCTGCCAAATGAGGCAAGCATCCTTAATGCCCTCTATCTCAGGTTTAGTGATAGCATTACCATCTGCTTTGATGAAATTCTCCAAAACATTGGCATTACCTGTCTTTGAACTCTTGTAAGCGCTTTCATTTGTAGCCCCGTTTTTCTTTGCATTACCATAAATGGTCGGGAACTTATAGGTACCCGGGTTGTGGATAACATAACAGTTGGCAGTCGATTGCCCACCTGTAAGCGCCTCACCATGGATATCCACCATTGACAAGTCTACGTTGCTTAATACAGGTTTTGCCTTCAAGATAATATCGCTTGTCTGCAAAGTCTTTTCCTGTGCAGCAAAAGTGGCATTATATGTCTTTGCCGTTAAATCCCCGTTCTCTTCTTTTGTAGTGACTGTTACGAATTCGGGCTTCTCAGTAGTCCAGCTCTGCCCTCCGTCTGTAGAGAACTCCATCGTCCATGGCATGAACTCTTCCTTCTCTTTAATTTTCTTAATACTTTTCACGGTATAGGAGATTTCTCCCGTTCCGTCATAGTTTGCCTCACTTGTCACAACTGCTTCCAACACAAAAGTAGTGTCTTTCTTCTCTTCTTGTTTAGGTTTTTCGGGTTCTGTCTTTTTACACGCCCAGACCATTGCTGTAACGACTGCCACAGACAATAGAATTTTAAATAATTGTTTCATAATGCTATATAATTTAAATTAACTACTTCAATATGTAGGAACATGATTATCCTATATCCTACAAATGAGCTGTAAGATATTCTGTATAAATATTTATTATAGTTATTACCCCCCCCTATGGGTAATATGGTGATTATTAGTTACTTCCGATTTGAAGTTGGAAGTAGTATCGATGAAGTAGTCTTTTATGATGTTATTACTTTTTCTCAAAGGTGTATATTCCATTGAGAACAATAATAACATATCTATGAAGAGTAAAAAGATATAATCTACTGTCATCTTTAATAGATGTAAAATACAAAGTTATAAAGAATATCCCTCTCGTTCCAAATTTTTATTTTTTAGCGCGGCACTCCTTCCGCAGCCTCTCTCGTCGCCTGCAAAAGTCTCCTTGTTCCGCTGCTCGGGAAACGCATCCGCCGGTGTGGCGTCTGCTTCGAAAAATAAAAAGGAACAGAGGCGGCGAAATGTCCGCCGTCCTCTGTTCCTCCGACTATGTCCTCGCCCCTCAAAAAACGGAAGCCGTGTATCTTACCACAGCTTCCGTAACCCATTGCAACTACTGCAAACACATATTCCTTTACTTTTCTTGTGCAGGGCGAACCGAATGCCCGTAACTACGGTGCGTGTCGTCCAGCGTGCTGATGTAACCCGAGTAGAAGCCCAATCTTCGGCCGTAGTAAGTGTAGTTCGGTCCGGCAGCCCAGTAGCAGCCGTACGTCGAAACGTTGGTCAGGGCACCGGAGCGGTTGTTGCGACAGCCGCAGGCTGGGAAGAACAGCGTATGGCCTTGTTTATTTGGCTTACAGTAGAAATGCCATCCCTTATCAAAACTACCTTGCACATTCCACTCAGAAGAATTACCACTATTCTGACCACTACGAGTGAAGCCGGTGAACGTATTAGGTGCAGTGACGGTGTAGCCTACAGGGCTGGGGTCATACACCGTCTTCACAACATCATCGTCATTAACATTTACACGCTCATTATCAACGTTCCAAAGGTTATAGTACTTACCATCCATATCACTATTAACATTGAATTTATATGGATATTTGATATATTCCTTGATATCGGCAGTATTCAACCCCTTCGGAACAAACTTATACTGGGCGTCAGTCGTAAAGCACTCTTTATCCTTATTAGACGATGTGCCGTCTTTACCTAACATCGGGTCTTTCCTTCCCCATTGATAGAAAGTGCAGTTTCCTGCTTTTCTGTCCCCTTCGCAATACCCTGTTTGAGTTAAAGCTACTTCAACAATCTTATTACTATTACTCTGTTTTATTCTGACCATTACTTCTCTTTGTGCATAATCTATTGCCTCTCCTTCGCTGCACCATCCTAAGTTTACGGGCAATAGACTGTACTTTACATTTTGCTTGTTAGTAATTTCTACAGGAGTTAGATCTTCTTCCGTTACCCAAATGTGCCAACTCCAAAGAATGGTGTTAGAAGCATCTCTTACTGCGATAATCGCATTGCCGTTATGAATAGTCTCTTTCTTTACCTCGAACTTTACGTACTGATTAGCGGAGTCAAATGAGATGTTGGAAATTAGGTCCTTTGTGTCCTGCCAAATAAGACAGGCATCCTTAATGCCCTCTATCTCAGGTTTAGTAATCTCTGTACCGTCTGCTTTGAGGAATTTAGTCAAGATATTAGGACCGGTCTTTGTAGATGTATAAGCCTTGGTATTAGTAGTACCGTTCTTAATAGAGTTACCATACACCGTAGGGAATTTATAAGTGCCGGGATTATGAATGACATAGCAGTTAGCAGTATTCTTATTTGCAAGAGCTTCACCTTTGATATTGACCATTGACAAGTCTACGTTGCTTAATACAGGTTTTGCCTTCAAGATAATATCGCTCGTCTGCAAAGTCTTTTCCTGTGCAGCAAAAGTGGCAGTATATGTCTTTGCTGTTAAATCTCCATTCTCTTCTTTTGTTGTGAGTGTTAAGAATTCGGGTTTTTCTGCTTTCCAAGTATTACCACCATCCATAGAGAACTCCATGCTCCACGGCAAGAACTCTTCTTTATTATCTATTTTTCTTATACTCTTTACAGTATAACTCAAGTCTCCGCTACCGTCATATTTTGCCTCGCCTGACACCGTCGCTTCTAACACAAATGTTGCTTCCTGTTGTGAAGGCTGCTCCTGTTTCGGTTTTTCAGGTTGAGTCTTTTTGCAAGCTAAAACTGTGGCTGCAACGACTGTCACAGTTAATAAAATTTTAAATAAACGTTTCATCTTTATATGTTATCTCTTTATTTTAATGAAAGGCAAAGATACAACTAATAGAAGAAATAATACAAATTTTATTTTAGTGACCGTAGGTATGTGCTTTTAATAGTTACATTTGCTTGTCTTTTATTGAAGTAGTGCAGAGGTTGGCGGACATTTCGCCGCCTCTGTTCAGATGTTTTTTTTCGAAGCAGCCGCTTATCGGCTGCGTTTTCCCTGAGCAGCGGAGTGAGGAGCTGAAAAATCGGATTTTGGTGAGGCAGAGCCGAAACCGAAAGCAAAAATCAAATGACTGTTTTCAGCATCCGAAGCGACAGCTGCGAACGGGGGAATTCTTAGGAATGGATGGGTGGTTTTTATTTTTGTTGTTGAAAAATGTTGGCTTCTGTTTTGTTTATTTAATTATTATGGGTATATTTGCAGTCCGCAAAAAGTATGCGGTAAGTGTAATTTATTTATAAACAAACAATTAACAAACCAATGCCTGGATTAATTGGAAAAAAAATCGGAATGACTTCCGTTTTCGGGGCTGATGGAAAAAATATTCCATGCACCGTTATTGAGGCTGGTCCATGTGTTGTCACGCAAATTCGCACAGTTGAAAAAGATGGTTATGCCGCTGTGCAACTTGCCTATGGCGAAAAAACAGAGAAACACACCAGCGCGCCTCTACAGGGGCATTTTAAAAAGGCAGGAACCACTCCTAAGGCAAAATTGGTGGAATTCCCACTTGATTTTGATAAGGAACTTCAACTCGGCGACGTGGTTACGCTCACAGACGTTTTTAAAATCGATGCGGCTGTGGATTATGCTGACGTTACGGGTATCTCTAAGGGTAAAGGCTTTCAGGGCGTTGTAAAACGTCACGGCTTTGCCGGTGTGGGCGGTCGGACTCACGGTCAGCACAATCGTCTTCGCCACCCGGGTTCTTTGGGTGCATCATCTTGGCCTTCACGCGTCCTTCCGGGGATGAGAATGGCAGGTCACACAGGTAACGAAAGAGTTAAGGTACAGAACCTTAAAGTCGTTAAGATGATCCCTGAGAATAATCTTCTTGTATTGAAAGGCTCTGTTCCCGGAGCTAAAGGTTCTTATGTAATTTTGGAGGCATAGACTATGGAATTGTCAGTTTTGAAAATAGACGGAACGCAATCAGGAAAGAAAGTTGTTCTCGATGAAAAAGTATTCGGTGTAACTCCGAATGATCATGCTATCTATCTTGATGTCGTTCAATACCTTGCTAATCAGCGTCAAGGTACATCCAAGACCAAAGAGCGTCCTGAGGTTTCTTATAGTACGAAGAAACAGGGTCGTCAGAAAGGCGGCGGCGGTGCGCGTCATGGTAGCTTGAAAGCAAATATTTATGTCGGCGGCGGTCGTGTATTCGGTCCTAAACCGCGCGATTATAGATTTAAATTGAATAAGAAAGTAAAATCTCTTGCAAGAGTTTCTGCTCTTTCATACAAAGTGCAAGAAAATGCGCTTGTGTTCGTGGAACCGTTTGAAATGGCTGCTCCTAAGACGAAAGAGTTCATCTCAATCCTTGAGAATATTAAGGCAGGAGACAGGAAAGTCGTTTTCGTGCTTCCTGAGAATTCAAAGAACATTTTCCTTTCATCACGTAATCTTCCTGAAGTAAGAGTAATCACAGTGGATGAGTTGAATACTTATACTATTATGAATGCCCATTCGCTTGTATTTGTCGATGGCGTACAGGATATTCTTTCTTCACGAGTAAAATAAAAAAAGCGATGGGAATAATAATTAAGCCAATAGTAACAGAAAAGATGACGATTCAGGGCGAAAAATTGAATCGTTACGGTTTTATCGTTGATCGTGAGGCAAATAAGATTCAGATTAAGTCGGCTGTCGAGCAGTTGTACAAAGTCAATGTTTCTGATGTCAATACCATCAACTATCACGGAAAAAGAAAGACCCGTTTTACAAAACAAGGTCTGACAAAAGGCCGTAGAAATCACTTCAAGAAGGCATATGTAACTCTTGTAAGTGGAGATAAGATTGATTTCTATAGTAATATTTAAGGTATAAGGCAATGGCAGTAAGAAAATTCAAACCAGCTACTCCTGGTACAAGAAATAAAGTGATTAGCACTTTCGAGGAGATAACTACAAAGAAACCTCAGAAATCATTGTTGGAGCCTTTAAAGAGAACAGGCGGACGTAACAATACGGGTCAGATGACTATGCGTTATATCGGCGGCGGTCACAAAAGGATGTATCGTATTATCGATTTCCTTCGTGCCAAGGACGATTGCAAAGCAACTGTTTTGACTATCGAGTATGATCCGAACCGTAGCGCGCGTATCGCACTTGTTCAATATGAGGATGGCGTAAAGAAATACATCATTGCTCCTCAAGGAATCAAAGTAGGACAGATTATCGCTTCAGGTAAAGGCGTGGCTCCGGAAGTGGGCAATGCTCTTCCTCTATCAGATATTCCGGTAGGTACTCTTGTTCACAATATCGAGCTTCGTCCGGGACAAGGCGCTGCAATGGCGCGCTCGGCAGGTGCCTTTGCACAGCTCGCTGCACGTGAAGGAAACCACGCAGTTCTTCGTTTGCCTTCTGGCGAGACCAGAATGGTGTTGGTGACATGTCGTGCAACTGTCGGAACGGTATCTAATGCCGATCATAATTTGGAGTCTCACGGTAAGGCCGGTCGTTCAAGGTGGTTTGGACGCAGACCTCACAACCGCGGTGTCGTTATGAACCCGGTAGATCACCCGATGGGTGGTGGTGAAGGTCGTGCATCAGGAGGTCACCCAAGATCACGTAAAGGTCTTCCTGCTAAGGGATATAAGACACGTAACCCTAAGGCTGCTTCAAATAAGTTCATCATTGAAAGAAGAAAAAAATAAACGGAATTAAACTTTAGAGATTATGAGTCGTTCATTAAGAAAAGGTCCATATATCCAGGAAGCGCTGGAAAAGAAGCTTCTTGCTATGAATGAAGGTAGCAAGAAAAAAGAGGTTGTCAAGACTTGGTCTCGTGCCAGCATGATTTCCCCTGACTTCGTTGGTCATACTATAGCTGTTCATAATGGAAACAAGTTCATTCCTGTTTACGTTACTGAAAATATGGTGGGCCACAAACTCGGTGAATTTGCACCGACTAGAACATTTAGAGGCCATTCGGGCAATAATAAGAAATAATTTTAAAGAAGATTGAATTATGGGAGCTCGTAAAAGAGAAATGGCCAATAGGCTGAAAGAAGCTAAAAAAAATATAGCAATAGCTAAATTAAACGATATTCCTTCTTCTCCGCGTAAGATGCGTTTAGTCGCTGATACAGTGAGGGGAGTAGAAGTAAACCGCGCACTCGATCTTCTTAAATTTTCGAAGAGAGATGCCGCTTCTCGTCTTGAGAAACTTCTTCGTAGCGCAATAGCGAACTGGGAGTCTAAAAATCAGGACAAGAGTAAAGAATTGGATAATGGTAATGTATATGTCAAGACTATTATGGTCAATGAAGGACGTACATTGAAGAGAATTCGTCCTTGCCCTCAGGGTAGAGCAGGTAGAATTCGCAAACGTTCAAATCACGTTACCGTTATTTTAGATGTTAAAAAACCTGTATCAGTAGAGACTAAATAATTATGGGACAGAAAACAAATCCAATAAGCAACAGAATCGGTATCACCCGTGGTTGGGACTCTAACTGGTGTGGTGGTAACTATGCGGAGAAAATAGCAGAAGATTATGAAATCCGCAAATATCTTGTAAACCGTCTTTCAAAAGCAAGTCTTTCAAAGATTGTTATTGAAAGAACTCTTAAACTTATAACTGTTACCATTCAGGCTGCACGTCCGGGAGTAATCATCGGAAAAGGCGGTCAGGATGTCGACAGATTGAAAGAGGAGTTGAAGAAGGTTACCAAGAAAGATGTTCAGATTAATATTTTTGAGGTTAAAAGACCTGAAATAGATGCTCGTATCGTAGCTGATTCTATCGCACGACAGATTGAAGGTCGTGTTTCTTATAGAAGAGCTATCAAGATGGCTGTTGCTACTACTATGAGAGTTGGCGCTGAGGGTATCAAAATTCAGATTAGCGGTCGTGTCGGCGGAGCCGAAATGGCGCGTAGCGAAATGTACAAAGAGGGACGTACTCCGCTTCATACATTCCGTGCCGATATAGATTATGCTCTTGCAGTGGCTAATACCAAAGTCGGTGCATTGGGTATCAAAGTCTGGATTTGCAACGGTGAGCGTTACGGCAAACAAGATATTACTCCTAATGCAGGTCTTAATGCAGCTAATGCACAGGCAGGCAATTCAAATCGCTCTTCTCGCGGAGGCGATAGAGGTGGTCGCCGTGGCGGTCGCGGTCGTAAAAGCGCTTCATCTGAAAAGTAATATAATACTTTAATATTTAAAATCTGCGTCCATTAATTTTTCTGGACGCAGATTTTATTTTTAATCATAAAATTTGTATTTTAGCGATTTGTTGATTTTAATTTATTTTGATATGAAAAAAAATAATCTATTTCTCCTGTTTGTAGCAGCTTCATTTATCTTTAGCTGTTCTTCAGAGTTAAAAGAAACCACTCTGATTGTTGGTAAATTCGAGGGGGAAGTACCGCAGAACGTACATATTACAATTCCTCATTTAGTAGATACCGTTATTAATGTTGAAAACAAGACATTCCGTTTGGAAGTACCTACATCCAATACCGTAATAGGTACTGTTTCTACCGGTAATGAAGACGTTAAATTTATTCCGGATGGTACTGTTTTGAATATCAAGTTCTACGGAAGTCGTGAAGTATTGGTTAAATCAAATACTCCTAAGATGTCACTTACAGAAAGATATATTGCTTTCAATAAAATGATTGAATCTGTAGGAAAAGATTTGAGGACTAAATTAGATGCTATTCAGGCTGATACTGCATTAAAAGAGGAAGAAATGTCAGAAAAAATTGCTGACTGTTATGATGAAATCGGTAAAATTTTTAAAGAATTCAACAGCAAAGTTATAGAAGAAAACAAAAACAATTTGCTTTCCGTTTTAGCATTGTCTAATATTCAGTATGAATTCAACGATTTTCAATTGGATTCTATTTTGAATAAATTGGATTCATCTGTCCTTTCTATGCCTTCGATAATTAAGTTGAAAAACGCAATAGATAGCCGTAAAGAAACGGTCGAGGGAAAGATGTTTAAAGACTTTACAATAGTTCAAGACCCGGCATCTCCTGCTAAAAGTACTGTTAAACTTTCAGACTATGTCGGTAAAGGAAAATATGTACTTGTCGATTTCTGGGCTTCTTGGTGCAGGCCGTGTAAAATGGAAATACCTTATTTGAGGAGTATTTATAATAGTTATCACGGAAGAAGATTTGATGTGGTAAGCGTGTCTGTATGGGATGATCCTAAGGCTGCGAGAGATACTGCAAAAGCATATGGAGTAAGGTGGAAACAAATTGTGAATGCTCAGAGTATCCCTACTGAAATCTATGGTATTCAGGGTATTCCTCAAATTATTCTTTTCGGACCGGATGGTACTATCGTTAAGCGTGACTTGAGAGGTGCTGATATAGAGAAAGAGGTTGTAAAGCATCTTTCTAACTTTCCTCTTGTAACAGATTGACGATAAAAGAAAAAATAGCATTATTACCGCATTCCCCCGGAGTTTACAGATATTATAACTCTGAGGGAACGGTTATATATGTAGGTAAGGCAAAGGACTTACATAAAAGGGTGGCTCAATATTTTGTACCGTCAGATAGATTAAACAATAAGACGCGTTTATTGGTATCCAAAATAGCTGATGTACAATATTCAGTGGTGGATTCAGAGACAGATGCTTTGTTACTTGAGAACAATCTTATAAAGCAGTATAAACCCAAATATAATATTCTTCTCAAAGATTCTAAAACCTATCCTTGGATTTGTATTACTTCCGATCCTTTTCCTAAAGTATTTTTGACACGTCGTGTTGAGCAAAACGGTTCTCGTTATTTTGGACCGTACAGTTCCGTTTTTTATGCCAAAAGTCTTTTGAGTTTTTTAAAAGAAAATTATCCTTTGCGAACTTGCAATTATAACATTAATAAGGAAACCATTGCAAGCCAAAAGATACGCCCTTGTTTGGATTTTCATATTGGAAGATGCAAAGGATGTTGTATAGGAGCTATTACAGAAGAAGATTATAACTCTGATATAGAGGAAATTGTGAAGATACTTAAAGGAGGTACTGGAGAACTTATTAAACATTATAAACTTCTGATGGAGGAATCTTCCGAAAATCTTGAATTTGAAAAAGCACGTGAATATTTACATAAAATCGAAGCCTTTCAAAAACACTATTCAAAGTCGATTATTGCCTCTGAAACAGACCGTGATGTGGATGTTTTTTCAATAATTTTCGATGCGAATGAGGCATTTGGCAATTTTTTGAGAATAAGAGGGGGATCTATAATACAATCTCTGAATTTAGGTTTTAAAATGAATATAGAGGAAGATCAATCTTCTGTCCTTAGTCTTTTTATTGCCGAAATAAATTCCAAATTCGGAGAACTTGCAGAAGAGGTAATAGTTCCTTTTCTCCCTGATGTAGAATTGAATGGCGTGAATTTTAAAATACCTGTTAGAGGGGATAAATTGGCTTTGTTGGAATTAAGTGCAAAAAATGCTAAAGAATATCATTTTCATTCAATAAAGCAGCGAGAGCATACAAATCCTGATGAATATAGCAAAAGGGTGTTGGAAGAACTCCAAAAGACACTGGGTATGAAAGAACTTCCTGTACATATAGAATGTTTTGACAACTCAAACATACAAGGTACAAATCCGGTTGCTGCCTGTGTGGTATTTAGAGAGGGAAGACCTGCTAAAAAAGATTACCGTAAATTCAAAGTTAAAACTGTAGTAGGAGCAAACGACTATGCTACAATGACCGAAATAGTTACAAGGCGTTATTCCAGAATGTTGGAAGAGGCTCCGGATGATTTACCTGAACTTATAGTAATAGATGGAGGAAAAGGACAATTGGAGTGTGCTTATAAGGCTTTATTTGAACTTGGACTTACCGAAAAGCTTACGGTAATCGGACTTGCGGAAAGAATGGAGTTGGTCTTTAGAGTAGGGGATCCGTATCCTTTATTTATTGACAGAAATTCCGGAGCTTTGAAAATTTTACAACATATCAGGGATGAAGCACATCGTTTCGGCATTTCTTTTCATAGAGATTTGAGGAGTAAGTCTGCCTTGTTTTCTGTCTTAAGAGAAATAGACGGTGTGGGAGAAAAGACTGAACAAAGACTTATTTTGCACTATGGAAGTGTTGCGCGTATTGCTACGGCTTCTATTCAAGATCTTACAGGACTGGTAGGTGAAAAATTAGCAATTAAAATTAATAAAAAATTAAATAATATATAAAATGAACTTCAACGAGAAGAAATTTAATCTTTATTTTAGTGTTTGTCTTTTGGCAGGTATGATAATTTTAGCTGCTATTGATTTATTTTATGATTTTGGAAATAAGGATACTAAGATATTACTTCAAATTATAGCAAGTGTAGGAGCTATTACAGGGGTGGCAAATACTGTTTTATCGGCGAATGGTAATATTTGGACTTTCGTATTCGGATTGCTGGATGTTGTTTGTTGCTCCATTGTTTATTGGAATAGCGGCATTATGGGAGAATTTGCGATTCACGTTTTTTATTTTTTGCCGATGCAATTAATTGGCTGGTGGCAGTGGAGAAAACGGGGAGCAAGCATAAAGCGTCATTTAAATGAAGAAGGAGAAAAAGAAACAACCAGAGTGCATGCAAGAAGAATGACACCATTGCAGTTCCTTTATGTAATTATTGCTTTCTTGCTTATGACCGTTTCGATTTATCTTATTTTATATTATATAGATTTTTTGAAATTTAAATCCGGTGATTTGGCTTATATCGATTACAAGAAGATTATATTAGACGCTTCTTTGGTCTCTTTGAATATGTTAGGACAGATATTGATGTCGCTTGCATATATGGAACAGTGGTATCTTTGGAATGTTGTAAATGTATTCGCTATCCTGTTGTGGGTAAATCAAATGAAGAAGCCGGGAGCTTCAGGATATGAGACCGTGATGTTGATAAAATATGTGCTTTATTTGATTAATTCTATCAATGGGCTGCGTATTTGGCTTAAACTAAGCAGAGCAGGAGAGAATGTTGCTCAGAATCATCATAATTGCTGTTAGGCTAATTCTTTTGGCGTTTTCCTTTCATTTTTCGATTTTTTTTACTTACTTTGCAAAACATTTCTCAATAGTAAGAGTAATAAAAAATATAAACCTTAAATTGTTATTTATGACTAACGAAGAAATCTTGAAACAAGTACAGGCAATCATAGTTGATAAACTTGGTGTCGAAGAATCTGAAGTTACTGAGTCCGCTAGTTTTACAAATGACCTTGGAGCAGATTCTCTTGATACAGTAGAGCTTCTTATGGCTTTTGAACAAACTTTTGGTATTAAAATTCCTGATGAGGAGACAAGTAATATTTCTACTGTTAAAGATGCAGTTGATAAAGTAAAAGAAAAATTAGATCAAGAAGGAAAATAATTTTTTATAATTAAAAAAGGTGACTTGAAAAAGTCACCTTTTAATTTTATATTTATTTTTTCGGTAAAGCAAATGTTATTTCTAATTTGGGCTTTTTAGAAGAAGTAGCTGTAGGACCTATAAGCGTTGCATTGTAATACCTGTCTTTATCAATGGCTACATAAATTTCTTTCTTGCTTTGGCTTTGTGAAGCGGCATAGCGTTCCATAAGGTAGTTTGTGCCATAATTATATCTTCCGCCATAATACCCTCCATATCCGCCGCCATATCCATTGTAAAAATTATTCAAAGCATTGATTCGGGCTAATTCCTGCAGTTGTCTTTCTCTTTGAGACATAGCATTGTTTTTGATCTTGACCTCCTTAGCCATTATCATCAACCATAAGTCAAACTCTTTATATTTTGTTTTGTCTTTCAATTTTAAGAGTTTCTGTAAATAGAAAGAAATATCAGGAGCATATTCAAGAAGAGATCTATCTAAATCTCCCATATTCTCCGAACTATTGCTGGCATCAGTGATATTTGCAAATGTTGATTTCTTTTTTCCTTTTATTTTGCAAGAAGGACTTAATATATTAGGATATTTGTACATAGATTTATAATCGGCAGGAAACTCAAATGGCAGATGTATAGTTGCTTTTGTGATTATTGCCTCTTTGGGATTTCCTTTCATAGAGATAGCATCTATACAGGCTTTTCTCATACTCTCTGCCGGTATTACTGGTTTTAATCCGCCTCCGCCTTCTACATATATTTTATCAAATGCCTTACCTGCCATCATTCTTGTAGAATGTCCGGTAACGTTGAATGCAAATTGATCAATCTTACCTCCTCTGTTTATCAAAGAATCTATATTTTGAAATTCCTGCGCTCCGAAGTAAAATAAAAAGGAAGTATCTACATTCTTACCTTTATATTCTGCAGAAAATTCAAGCTTCGCATAACTATCTTTTACTAAATTATTGTTTAATTGCATATTATGCTTAAACATATTTATTCTTCCCCCATTTCCGTTCGGTTCATCTGTTTTAAGATAGATGCCGGGAAATTTCTTTAGATACTCATCTATTTTCCCTTTTTGCAGATCCTCTGACATTGTCATATATTTTTCACCGAATTCTTTGGTGAAACTAAAAGTCAAAGGTCCCTTACCGTTATATACCGGTACACCGTTGGTAATCCTTTTTACGCTATGCTTTATATTTGTATTATTACTATTGAAATCAGGTACGCCTACCCTTTCCTCCAATTCATAAACATTAATATTCTGTAAAATCTTTTTCTCATCCGCTTGCGAAACCGATAGGGTGGTATCTTGAGCAAGTGTTAACGTGAAAGATTTGAATTTCGGATTCTTTCCGAAATTTAAAGGTCGGCGTATCGGTACCAATGTTATAGCGCCGGATCTGGTAGTTACACCGAATTCATCATCCCTTATTGCACCTACCGTAATTCTTGTCGCACTAAATCCGGAAATATCGTCAGCAATTCTCATTTCTATTTCTTTCAAAGGAATTTCTGCCGTATATACATCGTATTTCTCTCTTTCGGCAATATATGATCCACCTAAAGTATTGTTTTTATTTATGCACGAGAGGCAGCATATAGGTAATACCGCCATTGTTATAAGCTTGAAAGCCGGATATTTAAAATTGAATTTCATTTATTACAAGTTGTTGTAAAAATCGTGATACTCCTCTATGTATTTACCTGTCTCAAAAGCATTCGATTTCAATTCGAGAATAGGTAAGTTCAGTCCTTTGCAGAAAGACTTTAATTCAGGATCGATATTCTCTGAAGCGATAGCAATACCGTCTGAATATTGAGCGGCCAATTTTGCAAAATCAATTTCATTTTGTCCTGAAAGTAATGATAAATCGTATTCTGTTATTTTTCCGAACGCACCGGTTTTTTTCATATCCCCGGTAAAATGTACTCCATTAAGATCATTATATAAAGAAAGAAAGACTTTGCTGTTTTTGAAAATAGGATCATCCTTATACTCCTTCTTCAAATAAGCAGGAAGAAAGTGCGTAATCCATCCGTGGCAATGTATAATATCGGGCTCCCAACGTAATTTCTTGACAGTCTCCAGCACACCTCTTGCAAAAAAAACAGCCCTTTCTACATTATCCTCGAAGAATTTTCCGTTTTCATCTGCGTAAACCTGTTTCCTTTTGAAATAATCTTCATTATCAATAAAATAGACCTGCATTCTTGTTGCTGCAATAGATGCTACTTTTATTACAAGAGGTCTGTCTACATTATTTATTATTATATTCATTCCTGAAAGTCTTATGACTTCGTGCAACTGGTTTTTCCTCTCATTTATACATCCGAATCTCGGCATAAAAGAGCGAATCTCCATTCCTCTCTCTTGGATTCCTTGCGGAAGGTATCTGCCGATATTGGCAAGTTCGCTTTCAGGTAAATAAGGAAAAATTTCCGAATTTACGAATAGAACTCTTTTAGCTTCTTCTCCCATATTCATCTTTGATTTCTATGTCACACAAAGGTAAGAATTTTTTTTGATATTCCGTAATTTGACTATCTTTGAAGCATATTATGCACTTATAGTGTCTTGTTGATAATAATTTGTAAATGTTATGGCAAAAGGAGAAAATAGACTGATTAAAAGGAGACTGGTGAATTCATATTTGTCTACGATTATGAGTATAAGTTTAGTCCTTTTACTTGTAGGATTGGCAAGTCTTCTTCTTGTTAATGCCAGAAGTGTTTCAGACTATTTCAAAGAAAATATGCAAGTCTCTGTCTTATTAAAACAAGAAATAGGGAACAAAGATGCTATCGCTTTCCAGTCTGTTTTGGATACAAAAAATTATGTCCATCGTTCCAAGTTTATATCAAAAGAACAAGGGACACAAGAGTTATCGGAATTATTAGGAAGTGATTTTTTGAAAGTATTCAAATCCTCTCCCGTTCCTGCCTCCATTGAACTGAAATTAAAGGCGGATTATGTCTCTCAAGACAGTCTTGCGATAGTAAAAAAAGAAGTGTCCGCATATCCCCAAGTAGAAGAAGTTGTGTATCAACAATCATTGGTAGATGCCCTGAATTCCAATCTTACAAAAATTTCGTTGGTTTTGGGTGTTTTTATTCTTCTGCTTTTGTTCATTTCATTTGTGTTGATCAATAATACGGTGAGGCTGAATGTTTATTCAAGGAGATTTACTATACATACAATGAAATTAGTCGGTGCTACAAGAGCATTTATTAGAATGCCATTTCTTGTACAATCTATTTTTCAAGGGTTGTTTTCTGCTATGATAGCTATTCTGCTTTTACTTGGAATTTTGTTCTTTGTCAGAAATGAATTTGAACAATTGTTTGAGATATTCAAATTGGATCTGTTATTATTGGTAATAGGAATAGTAGTGGCATCGGGACTCGTTATTTGTGTGTTGAGTACATACTTTGCTGTCAATAAATTAGTCTCTTTAAGTAAAGATGAATTATATTATTAGATATGGAAAATAATCCGAAAATGGCTATCACCGAAAAAGGTTTGAAAATCCTCCTTATGGGGCTGATTGTTATGGTATCAGGTTACATCTTGATGATAGGAGGAGGTAGCGATGACCCTAATGTCTTTAATTATGCAATGTTTGATTTCCGCAGAATGGTTGCTGCCCCGATAGTAATTATTGCAGGCGCTGTTATAGAGATTATCGCTATAATGAAAGTATTTAAAACACCTAAGGAGAAATAACCTATGGAATGGTGGCAGGCTTTGCTTCTCGGGTTGGTACAAGGACTAACCGAATTTTTGCCTGTAAGCAGTAGCGGGCACTTGATTATTTTTAAAGAACTGTTAGGCATATCAGGGGATGGCTTTCTTGATTTCACGATAACCGTACATCTCGCAACGGTATTGAGTACCGTTATCATATTCAGAAAAGAAATATGGCAACTCATAATCGGATTTTTCAAATTCTGCTACAACGACGAGACCGACTATGTCCTGAAGATCGCTCTCTCTATGATTCCTGTTGCAATCGTGGGCTTTTTCTTCAAAGATCAAGTAGAGACGCTTTTTGGTAGCGGACTGTTAATCGTAGGTATTTCTTTATTCGTTACGGCCGCCCTTCTTCTGCTATCCGATTATGTTAAAATCGCCTCGGTCAAAGAACATCGTAACGGCATATCATATATTCAAGCCCTCTTGGTCGGTATTGCACAAGCCTTTGCTGTCGCTCCCGGTCTGTCCCGCTCCGGAGCCACGATTGCCACAGGACTCGTATCCGGGGTAAAGAGAGACAAAATAGCCCAATTCTCTTTCCTGATGGTACTGGCCCCTATTATAGGAGAACAACTTTTGGACTTGATTAAACTATCCTCTTCAGAAACATCAATCTCCTCCGGCATCGGACTGTCGCCTCTTCTAATCGGCTTCATTGCCGCTTTTGTATCAGGACTTTTAGCCTGCAAGATTATGATAACAATAGTAAAAAAAGCAGGAATGACTTGGTTTGCCGCATACTGTGCAATCCTAGCTACCATATTGATAATATTCAACTAATATGGCAGAGCGGAAATTAACATATTTTGTCTCAGATGTGCATTTAGGTCTGAATGTGAACGACCCGACACTCCGCGAACAGCAATTCGTCAAATTCTTGCGCTTTATAGACAATCCCAATACCGAAGCGCTCTATATGTTAGGCGATATCTGGGACTTCTGGTACGAATACCACGATGTCGTTCCCAAAGGTTACGTAAGAGTTTTTGCCGCACTTATGGACTTGATAGACAAAGGAATAAAAGTCTATTTCATACCCGGGAACCACGATATATGGTGCTATCACTACTTCCATAATATGGGTATTACCATCATAGAACAGCCCTGTGTCATCGAAATCGAAGGAAAAACCCTCTGCTTAGGACACGGAGACGGGCTCGGACCCGGACACAAATGGTACAAACTTATGCGCTGGATCTTTCACAATCCCGTATTTCAAAATATATTCAGCCTCCTGCACCCATATCTCGCATTTCGCATCGGTAAAGGCTGGTCTAAAAAAAGCCGAGTGGCAAAAAAGGTCGAATACTGCTTCAAAGGCGAACAAGAACCGCTCTATATCTTTGCAGAAGACTTCGCCCGAAAACGCAAAATAGACTACTTCATCTTCGGCCACTATCACGTTTCCGAACATCTCACCCTACCTTCCGGAAGTCAATTTTACATACTCAAAGACTGGATGACCCCCGAAAAAGCCAACTACCTGTACTTCGACGGGATTTCAGTCCGCTCCGGGTACTCCGCAAATATAGAATAATACAAAAAAGGGAACTCACCCTTCTCCCACATCGACACAAGCTCCTCCGTTTCCTTATCTATCCCGGCAGGATCATACCGGCTTTTAAGATCATTACTGAAAATCTTTGCAACACCCTGCCAAAACCCGGCCGCGATTCCGCTCTTATAATTTCTGATAAGCGAATACCCCGACACACCTATCTCTCTGTCCACCAATCTTATAAGCAATGCTCCCTGCCCGATTGTCATATTCCTTATCGCCTTATCGAAATCCCTCCACAACTCCCTCTGCATCTCATTCACGAACCTCTCCCGCTTCCTTCCTTGCAAATCCAACGCCCTGATCGTACTATCCGCCCTATGCTCCAACCTCTTTGCCATCAACGCATAAGGATACACCTTATTAAAATTATACACCAACCTGTAAAACTTCCTCCACTCCTTACCCTTTCTCTCCCCGAACACCCACACCGGCGCAATACTATCCCTATATAAAGTATCCCCATGCGACGAGACCTCGATTTTTAAATATTCAGGCTTTTGAGGCTCCGCCTCAAAGCCGAAAACGTCGCTTTGCTCCTTAAAAATCAAAGGAATTAAAAAAAAGGTGAAAAACAATTTTTGCATGTGCAAAAATAAACAAAATCCCTCACTCCGTTTCGGGCGACACTTAGCAACCCTACCCTTGTGTCCAAAAGGTAACAGAATTTTTTTTAACAAAACACATAAATGTCTGATAATTCAAAAATTAACCATCAAAAACACCTGTCGAAAAAGATGAAAAAAATATTTAAAAATGTTTGTTTTAAAAGAATTTTTACTATCTTTGCATTCCCAAATTTGAGGAGAAGTTCGCCCAACCAGCTGATTCTCAAAAATTTAGGAACTCAGGAAAATAATTAAATTGTAGTACAGCAATGTTACAACCTAAGAAAACAAAGTTTAGAAGGGAACAAAAGAACCGCATGAAAGGCAATGCCCAGAGAGGTCACCAGCTTGCGTTCGGCTCTTTCGGTCTGAAAACTCTTGAAAATTGTTGGCTTACAGCGCAGCAGATAGAGGCGGCTCGTCAGGCAATTTCGCGTTATATGAACCGTGAAGGTCAGATTTGGATTAGAATCTTCCCTGTTAAGCCTTTTACTAAGAAACCTCTCGATACCCGTATGGGTAAAGGTAAAGGAGATCCTCAAGGATTTGTTGCTCCTGTTACTCCCGGTCGTATTCTTTTTGAGGCTGAAGGCGTGTCTCTTGCAATTGCAAAAGAAGCTATGCGCCTTGCTGCAAACAAACTTCCCGTATCGACGAAGTTTATCGTTCGCAGAGATTATGTAGAATAGTTTTAATGGAGAAAATAAAATGAAAGTATCTGAAATACGCGAAATGTCCATAGCAGATTTGCAGGACCGCATTCAAATCGAGAAAGAAAACCTCGATTCAAAAAAGCTCAATCACGCTATCTCTCCATTAGAGGATACGTCTATATTCAAAAAGACCAGAAAGGATATTGCTCGAATGATCACTATCTTGGCTGAAAAACAAAAACAGAACTAAATTGAAGTCTTATGGAAAGAAATCTTCGTAAGGAAAGAATAGGGATTGTGGTCAGCAATAAAATGGATAAAACCATCGTTGTTGCAGTAGAAAGAAAAGAGAAACATCCTTTATACGGTAAATTCGTAAAAAAGACCACTAAATTCGTTGCACAGGACGACAAAAACGAGTGCGATGAAGGAGATACAGTTCGTATAATGGAGACTCGTCCTCTCAGTAAAACAAAGAACTGGAGATTAGTTGAAATCGTAGAAAAAGTCAAGTAAGCATTATGATACAGCAGGAAACACGTTTACAGGTGGCTGACAACAGCGGAGCAAAGGAAGTCCTTTGCATCCGTGTGCTTGGAGGAACAGGCCATCGTTATGCAACAGTAGGCGATAAAATCGTAGTTGCAGTCAAGAGTGCCATCTCTGGCGGGGACGCCAAAAAAGGCTCAGTATCAAAAGCTGTCGTAGTACGCACAAAAAAAGAAATTCGCAGACCTGACGGATCATACATCCGTTTTGATGAAAATGCCTGCGTTCTTCTAAATAACGCCGGAGAACTTCGCGGCACACGTATTTTCGGCCCGGTTGCCAGGGAATTGCGTGAAAATTATATGAAGATCGTTTCATTGGCTCCGGAGGTCCTTTAATTGATTGAAGATTATGAAAAAGTTAAAAATTAAGAAAGGCGACACCGTATATGTCAATGCCGGCAACGACAGAGGTAAAACAGGAAAAATTCTTTCCGTTATCCCTGCTAAAGACCGTGTGGTCGTTGAAGGAATCAATATGGTAAGCAAACATACTAAACCAAGTGCAAAACAACCTCAGGGCGGTATCATCAAGCAAGAAGCTGCGATACACATTTCAAATGTTCAGATTTTGGACCCTAAGAGTACCTCTGCCAAACCCGTTCCTACAAGAGTAGGCTTTAAAATGGTAGACGGTAAGAAAGTACGTTTTGCTAAAAAATCAGGAGAGGAGATTAAGTAATTATGGCAAAGAAAACTAAAGAGGCAGCAGCAAAGACTACTACTATATCTGCTGGATACATTCCTACTCTTAAGAAATTCTACAAAGAGTCAGTTATGCCTGCTTTGATGAAACAGTTCTCTTATACGACTGTTATGCAGTGCCCTAAGCTCGTTAAGATTTCTATAAATGAAGGAGTCGGCGAAGCTACCAACGACAAGAAGCTTGTAGAAGAAGCAGCAGTGGAACTTACGAATATCGTAGGACAAAAAGCGATCCTTACTTACTCAAAGAAGGATATTTCCAACTTCCACCTTCGTAAAGGTATGCCTATCGGAGTGAAAGTTACTCTTCGTGATGTAAGAATGTACGAATTCTTGGAAAGACTCATCAGAGTTGCTCTTCCTCGAATCAGGGACTTCAACGGTATTTCAGAAAATATGGACGGACAAGGTAACTACACTCTTGGTATCAAAGAACAGATTATCTTCCCTGAAGTAGATATCGACAAAAACCCGAGGATTCACGGAATGGAGATTACTTTCGTGACAACAGCCAAAACAGACGAAGAAGCTTATGCCCTTCTCAAAGAATTTGGTCTACCATTCAAAAAACATAATAATTAAAATATAGAAGATGGCAAAAGAATCAATGAAAGCTCGCGAAGTTAAGCGTGCAAAACTTGTTGCTAAATACGCAGAGAAGAGAAAGGCTCTTAAAGAAGCAGGGGATTACGCTGCTCTCGACAAATTGCCTAAAAACTCATCTCCGACACGTCTTCACAACCGTTGCTCACTCACCGGACGTCCAAAAGGATATATGCGTGCCTTCGGCTTAAGCCGTATTCAGTTCCGCGAGATGGCTTCCAATGGACTTATTCCGGGTGTGAAAAAAGCAAGCTGGTAATAATTTGAAAATTATATTATTTATTAACAATCGGATATCGGGCGCATAAGCGTCGGTCCATAAAAGACAAACAAAATGACTGATCCAATTGCAGATTATTTGACAAGAGTTCGCAATGCTTATCTTGCAGGTAAGAAAGTCGTTGAGATACCGTCTTCAAAAATGAAAATGGCTATCACAAAGATACTTTGCGAAAAAGGTTACATCCTCAGCTACAAAGTTGAAGAGACTGTTCCTCAGAGCACTATTAAGATTGCTCTTAAATACCATCCTCAGACCAAGGCGGCGGCGATCAAAAAGATTGCACGTATTTCTACACCGGGTTTGAGAAAATACACAGATGTGAATAATATCCCGAGAATCCTTAACGGATTGGGAATAGCAATTATTTCTACATCTAAAGGTGTCATCACAGACAAAGAGGCAAAAGAACTCAATGTCGGTGGTGAACTCGTATGTTATGTATATTAGTCTAAAACAGAATTAATAATGTCAAGAATTGGTAAATTACCTGTAAGCCTTCCGGAAAAGGTAAGCGTAGAGCTTCTGCCCGGTAACGTTGTGAAGGTTAAAGGACCCCTCGGTGAATTGACACAGAAGGTAGATCCGGACATAAAAGTCACCATAGAGGACAAAGAGATTAAATTCACTCGCCCTACAGATCTCCCAAGACACCGTTCAATGCACGGTCTTTATCGTGCGCTTATAAACAATATGGTAGTCGGCGTATCTAAAGGGTTTGAGATAAAGCAAGAATTTGTCGGTGTCGGTTATCGTGTAGACTCACAAGGTCAACTCCTTATAATGTCTTTAGGATTCTCACACGAAATTCATCTTTTGCTCCCTGCAGAAGTAAAACCTGAAGTACCTCAGGTGAAAAAAGGTGAAAACCCTATACTTATATTGAAGAGCTATGACAAACAATTGCTCGGACAAGTAGCAGCTAAGATTCGCTCATTCCGTAGGCCTGAACCATATAAGGGTAAAGGTATCAAGTATGCCGGTGAACAGCTTCGTCGTAAAGCAGGCAAGACTGCATCAGCTAAATAATGGAGGACCTAGATTATGGCATTGAATAAAATAGATAGAAGAAAAAGAATTCATTACCGCATTCGTAAACATGTAAACGGAACTGCTGAAAGACCTCGTATGGTCGTTTTCAGAAGCAACAAACAGATTTACGTTCAGGTTATTGATGATGAGCAGGGTCGTACATTGGCAGCTGCATCTTCAAATGATAAAGCTCTTGTTGCAGAGTGCAAAGGTAAGAGCGGTATAGAAACCGCAGCTATAGTTGGTAAAGCAATAGCTGAGCGTA
Source organism: Candidatus Cryptobacteroides sp. (assembly GCA_052173975.1). Taxonomy (GTDB): domain Bacteria; phylum Bacteroidota; class Bacteroidia; order Bacteroidales; family UBA932; genus Cryptobacteroides. Next base: position 26,373 of record JBQMXN010000001.1, read on the forward strand.
CAAAAAGTAAAGGTATTTCTACTGTCTCATTTGACAGAGGAGGTTATCTTTTCCATGGAAGAGTAAAAAGTTTGGCAGATGCTGCCCGTGAAGGCGGCCTTATATTTTAAGAGACTATGGCAAATACAAATGTTAAAAGAGTAAAGACCTCTGATCTTGAACTTAAAGACAGATTAGTAGCTATCAGACGTGTAACGAAAGTTACTAAAGGCGGTCGTCATTTTCGTTTTGCTGCGATTGTCGTAGTAGGAGATGAAAACGGTGTTGTAGGCTACGGTCTCGGTAAGGCAAATGAGGTAACAGCAGCAATTGCAAAAGGTGTTGAAGATGCAAAGAAGAATCTCGTAAAGATTCCTATCATCAATACTACTATCCCTCACGAGCAGGAAGCAAAATTCAGCGGTTCAAGAGTATTTATGACTCCGGCTGCTCCCGGTACCGGTGTGAAAGCAGGCGGTGCTATGCGTGCAGTGTTTGAGTCAGCAGGTATTCAGAACGTGATGTCTAAATCAAGAGGCTCATCAAACCCTCACAACCTTGTGAAGGCTACAGTAGAGGCTCTTACTCAGATGAGAGATGCGTATACGGTTGCAGGTCTTCGTGGAATACCTATGAGCAAAGTGTTTAACGGTTAATTTAGGAGGATGCAATTATGGCAAAACTTAGAATAACTCAAGTTCGTAGTAAAAGCGGATCTACAAAAAGACAGATTGCCAATCTGCAATCTCTCGGAATACACAGACTTCATCAGACAATCGAAGTAGAGAAGAATCCTATTACAGAAGGTATGATCGCTAAAGTTCATCACCTTGTAAAAGTTGAAGAAATTTAATTAGGAGGATAATAGATGAAATTAGAAAATATCAAACCTGCAAAAGGCGCTACTCATAATTCAAAGCGCATAGGTCGCGGAGAAGGTTCCGGTAAAGGCGGTACTGCAACTCGCGGTACAAAAGGAGCTCAGGCTCGTGCCGGATATGAGCACAAACTCGGTTTTGAGGGTGGTCAGATGCCTCTTCAAAGGCGTGTACCTAAATTCGGATTTAAGAACCATACAAGAGTAGAGTATAAATCTCTAAATGTTGATGCTTTACAGGCTCTATCTGAAAAATTAGGAAAGAACATTCTCACTATTGAGGATATCAAAGCTGAAAAATTGGCCGGAAGAAACGAACTGGTAAAAGTTTTGGGGAATGGCGAATTGACAGCAAAACTCGAGGTAACAGCTCACGCTTTCTCTAAATCTGCGATTTCAAAAATTGAGGCTGCAGGCGGAAAAGCGACAGTAATCGAAAAATAGCGATGAAGAAATTTATAGAGACAATCAAGAATATTTTCAAAATCGAAGAATTACGCAAGAGGATCGTATATACGCTCCTCTTGGTATTGGTGTATAGACTTGGAACATTTATCGTGTTGCCGGGTATAGATGCTACATTATTGGCAAATCTACAGTCAACCAGTCAGGAAGGTCTTGTAGGCCTCTTGAATATGTTCTCAGGCGGTGCGTTCGGTAATGCTTCGATTTTTGCTCTTGGTGTTATGCCGTATATCTCGGCATCCATCATCATTCAGCTTCTTGGAATGTTTGTCCCTTACTTCCGCAAAATGCAGATGGAAGGAGAAAGCGGCAGAAAGAAGATGAATCAGCTTACAAGGCTCTTCACCATTTTGGTGATTTGTATCCAGGGACCTGCTTATGTAACAGCAATTCATAATCAGATTCCTGCGGAAGCATTTGTTGCAGTTAATCACCTTGGCTGGAGCAGCTTTATGTTCAACCTTGTCTGCACGCTTATTTTGATGGCAGGCTCTATGTTCGTAATGTGGCTTGGAGAGCGTATTACAGACCGCGGAATAGGGAACGGAGTTTCACTTATAATTATGGTCGGTATCGTAGCTCGTTTGCCTTACGCTATCACAGCCGAGTTGCTTGAGAAATTCCAGACAACTAACGGAGGACCGATTCTTCTTATTGTAGAAGCAATTATTTGGTTCTTTGTTATTATCTCTGCTATCGCTATCGTTCAGGCAGTAAGAAGAGTGCCGGTGCAGTATGCAAAAAGAGTAATAGGAAATAAACAATACGGTGGAGTACGTCAGTATATCCCATTGAAAATCAATGCTGCCGGAGTTATGCCTATTATCTTTGCGCAGACCTTGATGTTGTTCCCTCTTTTCTTCTCAAGATTTGAGGCAACAAGAGGAATTGCTGCAGCATTAAGCAATTATACCGGATTATGGTATAACTTGATATTCGGATTGCTTGTTGTTTTGTTTACTTATTTCTATACAGCCGTTACTGTAAACCCTACAATGATGGCAACTGAAATGAAACAAAACGGCGGTTTTATACCGGGAGTTAAACCGGGAAATAGTACTGCTGAGTATTTGGATGAAATTATGTCCAGAATTACTTTGCCGGGATCTATCTTCCTCGCTTTAATATCGATTATGCCTGCTATTACTATGAAAGCAGGAGTTACAAACCAATTTGCCAGTTTCTTCGGAGGTACATCTCTGTTGATTTTGGTTGGTGTGGTGATCGATACGCTCCAACAAATTGAGAGTTATTTGCTTATGCGTCACTATGACGGTCTTATGAAAACAGGTCGTCTTACAGGACGTTCAGGAATGTAGTTTTTTGAAATAAGATAAAGGAAGATGGTTAGGCCAAAGACAGAAGAAGAAATTGAATTATTACGCGAAAATGCCATTCTCGTTTCTAAAACGTTGGCGGAAGTCGGTAAAACTGTTGCCCCGGGTGTGACAACTGCAGAGTTGAACAGGGTAGCGGAGACGTTTATTCGCGATAATGGAGCAATTCCTAGTTTTCTGGGCTTTGAAGGATTCCCGGCATCTATCTGTGCTTCAGTAAATGATGTTGTCGTTCACGGATTCCCTTCGGATTACGTGTTGAAAGAGGGCGATATTGTTACTGCTGATATAGGTACTTTGTACAAAGGGTATAACGGTGATTCTGCATATACGTTTCCTGTAGGAGAAATAGATGCGGAGACTCGTAAACTCCTTGATGTTACGAAGCAATCGCTTTATAAAGGGATTGAGGCTGCTGTGGATGGTAACAGAACCGGCGATATCGGATACGCGGTGCAAACGTATGCTGAATCATTCGGTTTCTCCGTTGTCCGCGAATTGGAAGGACACGGAATAGGCAGGGAAATGCACGAATCTCCGGGCGTGCCGAATTACGGTCGTCAGGGGAAAGGTACAAGACTTGCGGACGGAATGGTTATCTGTATCGAGCCGATGATAAATGCAGGTGGCAGGGGTGTGTACTTAGCTAAAAATGGTTGGGCAGTGTGTACATCTGATCACAAAAATGCGGCTCATTACGAGCTTACGGTTGTTATCCGTAAAGGCAAGGCTGAGCAACTATCAACCTTTGATTTTATCGAAAGAAATTAAATGATTAAATTTTAAGTGTTATTTTAATGTCAAAACAAGTATCAATAGAACAAGACGGAACAGTGGTGGAAACTCTTCCGAACGCTATGTTCAAAGTGGAGCTGGAGAACGGCCATGTCCTTCTTTGTAATATTTCCGGCAAGATGAGAATGAATTTCATCCATATTTTGTTGGGGGACAAAGTGAGAGTTGAAATTTCACCATATGATTTAACGAAAGGAAGAATTTCTTTCAGATATAAATAAATATTTTGCAATATGAAAGTCAAGACATCCATTAAAAAGCGTAGTGAGGACTGCAAGATTGTAAGACGTAAAGGTCGCCTTTATGTAATCTGCAAAAAGAATCCTAAATTTAAAATGCGCCAAGGATAATATTCAATTGTATAACAATTAAGTTTAAGTATAAATTATGGCAAGAATCGCCGGTGTTGATTTACCGAACAACAAAAGAGGAGAGATAGGTTTGACCTATATCTTCGGAATCGGTCGCAGCTCTGCAAAGAAAATCCTTGACGAGTGCGGAATCGATTATGACATTAAGGTCGGAGACTGGAATGATGATCAGATAGCTGCAATCCGTTCTAAAATCGGAGCAGATTTTAAGATCGAAGGTGAACTCCGTTCTTCTATCCAATTGAACATCAAACGTCTTATGGATATTGGATGCTACAGAGGAATCCGTCATCGTATCGGACTTCCTGTTCGCGGACAAAGCACAAAGAATAATGCTCGTACGAGAAAGGGTAGAAAGAAGACCGTTGCCAACAAGAAAAAAGCAACTAAGTAAAAAATAGATGAATTATGGCAAAAAAAACAGCAACATCAAAAAGAGTTGTTAAGGTTGAAGCTTATGGTCAAGCCCATATTTCATCAACCTTCAATAACGTTATTATCGCTCTTACAAACAATCAGGGTCAGGTCATCAGTTGGTCATCTGCCGGAAAGAGCGGTTTCAGGGGCTCTAAGAAAAATACTCCGTATGCAGCTCAGGTTGCCGCAGAGGATGCAGCTAAAACTGCTTTTGATGCAGGTCTCCGCAAAGTTAAGGTGTATGTTAAAGGCCCGGGAGCAGGTCGTGAATCTGCAATTAGGACAATCAATAATGCAGGTATAGTGGTTACTGAGATTGTGGATGTTACTCCTATGCCGCACAACGGATGTAGACCGAAAGGCCGTCGTAAAGTTTAATTAAGGATTAATTTTAAGAATTTATTACTATGGCAAGATATACAGGTCCAAGTACAAAAATCGCTCGTAAATTCGGCGAACCTATCTTCGGAGCGGATAAATACTTTGAGAAGAGAAACTATCCTCCGGGACAGCACGGTTTGGCGGCTAAACGCAAGAAAGTACGTGAGTACGGTATGCAGTTGAAAGAGAAACAGAAAGTAAGATATATGTACGGAATACTTGAAAGACAGTTCCGTAATACATATGAGAAGGCAAGTCGTATGCCCGGTCAGAAAGGTGAGAACCTTCTTACTCTTTTGGAGTCTCGTTTAGATAATATCGTTTATCGTCTCGGTTATGCACCTACAAGAGCTGCTGCAAGACAGCTTGTAAACCACGCTCATATTACTCTTAACGGTATGGTATGCAATATCGCATCTACAAGAGTGCGTCCGGGTGATGTTATTGCAGTCAGGGAGAGATCAAAGAGCCTTGAAGTCATTCAGAACAGTGTGGCTTCTTCAACCAGATATTCTTGGTTGGAACTTGATGCGAAAGCTCTTGTTGGAAAGTATCTTAATATCCCTGCGAGAACGGATATCCCTGAGAATATAAATGAACAGCTTATAGTCGATTTGTACTCTAAGTAAAAATTAACACCTAAAAAAGATAATCATGGCAATCTTAGCATTTCAGAAACCCGATAAGGTAATAATGCTCGAAGGTACGGATACCGTAGGACGTTTTGAATTCAGGCCGCTTGAGCCGGGATATGGGCAGACTATAGGTAATGCGCTTCGTCGTATATTATTGGCTTCTTTGGAGGGTTTTGCTATCAGTCAGATCAGTATCACGGGTGTAGATCAAGAATTTGCAACTATACCCGGCGTTATTGAGGGTATGCAGGACATTATTCTTAATTTGAAACAAGTGCGTTTCAAAAGAATGGTGGATTCTGTAGATTCAGAGGTAGCACGTATAACAATTAGCGGCAAACAGGAGTTTACTGCAGAGGATATTTCGAAAGGATTGTCTTCTTTCAAGGTGTTGAACCCTGAACAGCATATATGCACGCTCGAACCGTCTGTTAAATTGGAAATTACCATCACTATTACTAAGGGGCGCGGTTTCGTACCTGCTGAAGAGAGCAGAGATGCGAATGCAGCTATCGGAACAATTCCTATAGATGCTATCTATACTCCTGTAAGAAAAGTGAATTGGACTGTTGACAACTGGCGTGTAGAGCAGAAGACAGACTATGAAAAGTTGAATTTGGAGATTGTTACCGATGGTTCAATTACTCCTAATGCAGCTTTGCAGGATGCGGCTAACATACTCATTTATCATTTCAAACTGTTTACAGACGATAAGAAACTTACTCTTGAGAGTACTGTAGAGTCAGATTCTAATGAGTTGGATGAGGAGTCATTACGTATGAGGCATCTTCTTCTTACGAAGCTTTCGGATATGGGTCTCTCTGTGAGAGCATATAACTGTCTTAAAGCTGCGGACATCGATACTTTTGCGGATTTGGTTTCTTACTCGCGTCCGGAACTTATGAAGTTCAGGAATTTCGGTAGAAAATCTCTTGGCGAAATTGATGTGATCGTTGAGAAAATGAAGCTTTCATTCGGAATGGATGTTACAAAGTATAATATTGAACCCAAGAAAAAGAACGTATAAAAATGAGACACAATAAGGCAATAAATCATCTTGGTCGCAAGAGCGGACATCGTAAGGCTCTCCTTGCCAATTTAGCGAATTCTCTTATTAAGCACAAGAGAATTAAAACTACAGTTGCAAAGGCAAAAGCTCTTAAAAGCTACGTTGAACCTCTTATTACAAAATCTAAGGATGATTCAACTCATTCTCGTCGTATTGTTTTCAGTTATCTTAAGAATAAGGAGTCTATTACGGAGTTGTTCCGCACTATCGCTCCTAAAATCGCTAATCGTCCGGGAGGATACACTCGTGTACTTCATATCGGTTTCAGAAAAGGCGATGCTGCAGAAATGGCTCTTATCGAGCTTGTAGATTTCAATGAGGCAGCTCTTGAGAGTGCAGCTCCAAAGAAGGAGGAAAAGAAAACTACGCGTAGAAGCCGTGCAAAGAAGGCAGTTGAGGCTGCTCCGGCAGCACCGGCAGAGAGCGAGGCTCCTAAGGCTGAATAAGATTTGCGCTTTTAGCGCATTTATGCAAGGCAGACTGATATTTTTAGTCTGCCTTTGTCGTTTTAGGGTTTGCCCTTTTATGGGAGTCGTGATGCGGAGGCGCATCACGCGGTATGACCTTTTGGAAGCGGAGGCTTCTCTACCTTTGAGTTTTAGCGCGTGAGCGCTTTTTGGCGCTAAAAAAAGAATTTTTTAGCAGCCTAAATATTTATTCTTTTGTCTTTGTGTTAAATAATTTATAAATTTGAAGTATCAATTTTAAAGGGATGAAAAAGATTACAATTAGGGATGTTGCTCGTGAAGCCGGAGTTTCAGTAACTCTTGTTTCTTTTGTTATGAATGCGAAAGCCGATAAGGATGGGAGACTGGATTGTCCGGTGAATGCGGATACGGCGAAGAGAGTTCTTCAGGTGGCTAAGCGTCTGGGATACAGGAAAAATGCTGCTGCTGCGTCGTTGAGAAGCGGAAGAACGAATACGATTGCGGTGATTCCGACGGATATTTCGAATAAGTTTTTCGCGGGTATTTCGCGTTATATTGAGGATAAGGCGCATAGTTTCGGCTATAATGTGTTGTTCGCAAGTTCGGATGAGAGTGCGGAGAAACTGGATGCGATTATGAATACTATGATGGCTTATAGTATTGATGGCGTGATAGTTGCACCGTGTAAGGATAGCTATGAGGTGATTTCGAAGATTGTGGAGAGTAATGTGCCGGTGGTGCTGCTGGACAGGGATTTGGCGCAGATGAGCGAGAGTGAGGTGGGTAAGGTGCTGCTGAATGACAGGGAGGCCGGGTATATGGCTTCTAACTCTTTTTTGGATAAGGGGTTGACGAGAGTGGAGATGATTTCGTATAATCTGGGTATTTCTTCGTTGGCGGAGAGGGAGAACGGGTATAAGAAAGCGATGTCGGATAGAGGTTTGGATATGAATATCAGGGTGCATTATACTTCTTATGGTCCGGATGCGATTAATGATGTTACGGATATTGTTACGGATGCGGTGAAGCGTGGGGTGGAGGCTTTCTTTTTGCCTACTTATTCGTTGTCTTCGTTGGTGCTTTCGGTGATGAGAGAGCAGGGATTGAAGACACCTAAGGATCTTGCGATCGTGGGGTTTGATGAGAGTGATATTTATAATCTTTATGATAATACGGTTACGCATATTGTGCAGCCGCTTCGTGAGCTTGCTGAGCGTTCGGTGGATGTGTTGCATAGTATGATTGAGAAGACCGGCGGTGAAAGGACGTTTATTCTTAATCCTGAGATTATTCTCGGTGGATCTACTGAGGATATAGTTAGGAAATAGTCTATGTCGGTGGAGGTGAAGCCTATCAGGTTTGCACTGATAGTGGGAGTGCTGAATGTGGCTCTGTACCATATTCCGTTTTTTAGGTTTGCTTTGGGGCATATTGATTTCGGTAGTTTTTCAGGTTGGCTGAATGCTGCCGTGCTTTTCGTGTTGTTGCCTTTGTTAAATGCTTTGATTGTGTATCTTTTGTGTTTGTTGTCAAGGCGTGTGGCAAAGGGGATTTGGTTTGTGCTATTCTTGATTAATGCTGTGGCGATGTATTTTATTGCTACGTTTAGTGTGATGTTGGATGAGCGGATGGTGGGAAATGTGCTTAATACGAATGTGAAGGAGGCTGTTTCGTTTTGGTCGTGGGGATTGGTTGCTTATGTGGTGTTCTTGGGGGCGCTGCCGGGTGTGTTGATATTGTGCTTGAAAGTGAGGAGAGAGGGGGTTTTGAAGAGTTTGAAGGGTGCGGCATGGTTGGTGTCGGCTATTATTTTGTTGTTTTTGGTGAATATTAAGAGTGTGGCTTGGGTACATAGTTATTCGGAGGAGTTGGGGTCTTATATTATGCCTTGGTCGTATGTGGTGAATGTGAACAGGTATTATTTGCATAAGTATAAGAATAACAGGAAGGAGATTTTGTTGCCTGAGGCGAGGGTTAAGGATAATGAGAGGGCGTTGATGGTGTTGGTGATAGGGGAGTCTGCGAGGAGGGAAAATTTTTCGCTTTATGGTTATGAGAGATGTACTAATCCGTTTCTGGAGAGTATAAAGGATAGTCTGCGTTGTTTTGAGGCTAATTCGGCTGCTACTTATACTATTGCGGGTGTGAAGGCTATGTTGGAGCATACTCCGTCAAGGCGTTTGTATGAGTGTTTGCCGAGTTATCTGCATAGATCCGGGGTATATGTGGTGTGGCGTAGCGTGAATACGGGTGAGCCTCGTATGCGTGTGGATAAGTTTTTGCGAAGAGATGATTTGGCTAAGTTGGGGAATGGTGATTCTAAGTATGATGAGGTGCTTCTGAATGGTTTGGGCAGGGAGATTGAGGAGTGTCCGGTTGATAAGATGTTTTTGGTGTTGCATATGAGCGGGAGCCATGGTCCGGATTATTGTAATAAGTATCCTGTTAAGTTCGAGCGGTTTAGTCCGGTAACGAGGAGCGTGGAGCTGGACAAGTGTGATTTGCAGGAGTTGCGTAATGTGTATGATAATACGATCGTTTATACTGATTGGTTGCTTTATCGTTTGATAGGGGAACTGAAAAGGGTGACGGACAGGCGTGTGGTGATGATGTATGTGTCGGACCACGGGGAGTCGTTGGGTGAGGGCAATCTTTTTATGCACGGTATGCAAAGGCGTTTTGCTCCGAAGGAGCAGTATGAGATTCCGTTTATTGTGTGGAGTTCCGATGGTATTGAGGGTATAAGAGAGCGTTTCGGTGTTACTCAGCATAATGTTTTCCACAGTGTTCTGGATTTCCTTTCGGTGGACAGTCCGGTGTATGATAGGGAGTTGAGTATTTTCAGGTAGGGCTTGTTTTTAAAATTAATGGTTTTTTGAGAGGGATTGGTCAGCGGCTTGTGCCCGCTGCCAATCTTCTTATTGAGATTTCAGCAGGCGCTTTAGCGGCTGCGGCTTTGCCACAGCAGTCTACGCGATGCCACTGAAGGGGAATCGAGGAGGCTGCTGAATGGCGGAATTTGTTGTAAAAATGAAGAGGGTTTAGTAAATTTTAATTATTTATTGTATCTTCAAACTTGAATTTTAAAACTTGTTAGTGGATTGCAGCGTAATTAAATTATAATATGAAAGTTGTTCTCCTTGCCGGTGGCTTTGGTTCACGTATTAGTGAAGAAAGTCAGTTTAAGCCTAAACCAATGATTGAGATTGGTGGAATGCCGATACTTTGGCATATAATGAAAGAATATGCATATTTTGGTTATACAGAGTTTATAATTTGTGCAGGTTATAAGCAAGAGTATATTAAAGAGTGGTTTGCGAATTATTTCCTTTATAACTCTGATATTACTTTCGATTATCGTAATGGTGGAAATGAAATGATCGTGCATCAGACTAATATGGAACCATGGAAAGTTACTATAGTTGATACAGGATATAATACTATGACCGGTGGACGTATAAAGCGAATCCAAAACTATGTCGGCAATGAACCTTTTCTTATGACATATGGTGATGGAGTGTGTGATGTGGAGATTGATAAACTTGTTGAGTTCCATAAATCACACGGAAAACTTGCTACTCTTACTGCTGTAAAAATGTCACAGGATAAAGGTGTAATAGATATAGAGAATGGTGCGGTAAAGGCTTTCCGAGAAAAGAGCGCTTCTGATGGAGCACCGATAAATGCAGGTTATATGGTTCTTGAGCCTGAAATTTTTGATCTTCTTGATGGGGATGCCTGTATTTTTGAAAAAGTTGCCCTTACTCAACTTGCAGAAAAAGGACAATTAATGTCATATATTCATACAGGTTTCTGGCAATGTATGGATAATATTCGTGAAAAAAATATGCTTGAAAAACTGCTTGCAGAAAATAGAGCTCCTTGGAAGCGTTGGGAGAGTTCTATACCTATTTCAGAATATATAAAATAAAGATGAATGATAGATATATATAATGGATTCTTCAAAGGAAAGAAAGTACTTGTAACCGGACATACCGGTTTTAAAGGTTCTTGGCTTTGTATTTGGCTATATGAACTTGGAGCGGAAGTGGTAGGAGTAGGATTATCCCCATTTTCAGAGCGTGATAATTTTGTGCTTTCAGGTATAGGGAAAAAAATTAAAGCTGACATTCGCGCCGATATCCGTGATGGACAAAAGATGAAGCAAATTTTTATGGAGTATCAACCTGAAATTGTGTTTCATCTTGCTGCTCAACCTCTTGTGCGTTTATCTTATGAAATACCTGCAGAAACATATGAAGTTAATGTAATGGGTACTATCAATATTATGGAAGCAGTTCGCGCTACCGATAGTGTCAAAGTGGCAGTGATGATTACTACAGATAAGTGCTATGATAATTGTGAACAATCGACGGGATATGTAGAGACAGATCCTTTTGGGGGATATGACCCTTATTCGTCTTCAAAAGGTGCGTGTGAGATTGCAATCCAATCTTGGAGGCGTTCTTATTTTAATCCTGAGGATTATGGCAAGAAGCATAATGTCTCTATTGCATCTGTTCGTGCAGGCAATGTAATAGGAGGTGGTGATTGGGCAAAGGATAGGCTCATTCCAGATTGTATTCGTTCACTTGAAACTACGAAAGTTATAGAAATTCGTTCTCCAAAATCAGTAAGACCTTGGGAACATGTTCTTGAGCCGCTTTCCGGATATCTGCTTTTAGCTAAAAGAATGTGGTATAATCCAACGGAGTATTGCGAGGGATGGAATTTTGGTCCTGAAGCAGAAAGTGTACTTACTGTTTGGGATGTTGCTACAGCAATAATTGATAATTTTGGTTTTGGTAAACTGAAAGATGTGTCTAATATTAGTAATCTTCCGGAAGCAAAGCTTTTAATGCTAAATATAAATAAGGCCAAAAAGCGCCTTGGTTGGAATCCTCGTTTGAATGCTGAGAAAACAGCATTACTTACCTCTGATTGGTATAAGCGTTATAAGACGGAGAATGTGTATAACCTTTGTGTTGAACAAATAGAACTTTTCATAAAATGATAAAAGAACGTAATCTTGTATATGATAGGGCAAAAGGAATAGGCATATTATTATTGATTTTAGGTCATCTGTTTACGCTGTACAGTATTCCTTTTTCTATAATATTTGCATTCCATATGCCTTTGTTTTTCTTTATTTCAGGATTACTTTTTAATCCTGAAAAATCAACAAAGAACATTGTATTTTCCTATTTATTGCCCTATATTTTCTTTGAATTGTTTGTGGGGGGGGGTAATAGTCGCAATAGGTAGTTACGTGATGAATAAGAGCTTTTTAGATGTGTTTAAAGGGGTGCTTCATGGGATGTTTTGGAGAATAGGATCGTTAACAGCAATGATGGAATCTCTCTGGTTTCTTGGGGTATTGTCCATAAGTTTAATAATTTGTAAATATTTGATAAAATTTGAAAATAAAATTACAGACTATCAGGTAAGGCCATTGATAATATTATGCCTTTCACTTGGCGCAATTTATTGTTCTCGTCTTCCAATTGAGTCTCTGCCGCTTCGTCTTGCTGCTATTCCCGGAGCTGCATTAATAATATATTTAAGCAATAGTTATGGAAAATACATAATATCTTTTTCAAGACGACAGAATTGGTGGTCAATAATAATACTTGTGATATTACTATTGATAGTTGCGATATCCAATAAAACAGTTAATATCTCAGTTCCTGTTTTTAATGATTTTTATTTATATTTAGCAGGTGCAATAATTGGTATAATAATAACTATGTGGTTCTCAAATAGAATTAATTCACGTTTTCTTGAATTTCTTGGCAGGAATAGTTTGATACTATTTGCTATTCATGGGATTTGGCTACGTGGTTATGCTTTTCTTTTGTCATATATTATGGGAGAAAAGTATATGTGTATGAAAAATATTCCACATATATTATGTATTCCAGGTTTAATATTTGTGCTGGTTATGTCTGTAATTACATATTTTTGCATTAAAGATATTTATAGAATTTATTTTAATTCAATGAGAAGAATTATTAAATTTTAATGAGAGCATTTGTTACCGGAGCAAGTGGATTTATTGGATCCTACTTGGTTAAAGAATTAATTAAGGAGGGACATAAGGTATTATGTCTTAAAAGACAGAATTCTAATCTTGAAGCTTTTGATAATAATAACATTGGAAAAGTTCAATGGGTAAATTATTCGGAAGATTGGAAAGAAACTTTTAGAAATTTTAAGCCTTACATTATTTATAATTTAGCATGGGACGGTGTGGCTGCTACTGATCGCATAATTTGGAATAAACAAATAGGTAATTTGGCAATGCAGCAGGAACTTCTGGATTTAGCATTGGAGGTAGGATGTGAAAAAATTGTAGGTGTAGGCTCACAATCAGAGTATGGAGAATTTGAAAATAAAATTGATGAAAGTTTTCCTATCAATCCAAAAACAGCATATGCTGCTGTTAAATCATCTGCTCTTACTATTATGAAAAGTTTTTGTGAAATCAATAATCTTGAATGGTATTGGTTTCGCCTCTTCCCTTTGTTCGGTCCTTATGAATCAGATAAATGGTTAATTCCAAGTCTTATAAAGAGTATTTATACCTCAGATCATATGGATTTAACTTCTGGAGATCAAAAACTTTGCTATCTTTATGTGGGTGAATGTGCAAAGGCTATTATGATGGCTATTTATGCGAGGAGGAGCGGAATTTATAATATTTGTTCTGATAATCCAACTCCACTTAAAGTTCTTGTTACAAAGATTCGAGATAAGATTAATCCTGATTTTAAATTAAATTTTGGAGCGCTTCCGTATCGTTATGGGCAGAGTATGTATATGGAGGGAGATACTACAGCATTACGCAAAAATATATATGATTTGAATACTTTTGACTTTGATGAAAAGTTAGATCTCACAATAAAATATTACTTAAATAAATATAGTAATGGATAAAGATAAATTGTTCAGAATGGCGCAGAATGTTCGATATACAACATTACAACTCTCTCATAATGCGAACGAATCGCATTCGGCAGGAGCTTTGTCTATGGTTGATATTCTTGTTACATTGTATGTAAATTATCTCAACAACTCCCCTGAAAAACAGAATGCTCCGGATCGTGATCGCTTTATTCTTAGTAAAGGACACTGTTGTGCTTCTCTTTATACTGTATTAGCAGAAATGGGTTACTTTGAGAAGAGTGAGCTTCTGTCACATTTTGCAGAGAATGGAACTCATTTTTACGCTCATGTATCGCATACTCTACCAGGCATAGAATTATCTACGGGTAGTCTTGGACATGGCCTTCCTGTCGCCTGCGGGTTAGCGATTGGTTCAAAGCGCAAAGGAATTAATAATAAAGTTTATTGTCTTGTCGGGGATGGTGAAATGAATGAAGGAAGTAATTGGGAATCTATTATGTTTGCTTCTCATAATAAACTTGATAACTTGTGCTTGATTATTGATAAGAACGAAATGCAAGCACTGGGTGATACTAAAGATATACTTTGTCTAGACCCCCTTCCTATAAAATTAGAAGCGTTTCAATGGAATGTAATTAATATTGATGGACACAACTATGATCAAATTATTGAGGCCTTTGAAAATTTTAAGAATTGTAAAGGGAAGCCGACGGTAATTGTTGCTAATACTATTAAAGGAAAGGGTGTAAGTTTTATGGAGCATAATCTTAAATTTCATTATACTGCGCCTACACAAGAAGAACTTAAAATAGCAAAAGAGGAATTATTATGAGAACGAATTTTATCAATCAACTGATAGAAGAAGCACGCGAAAATGATAGAATTTTTCTTCTTGTCGGTGATATAGGTTACCATGTAATTGAACCCTTTGCAGAAGAATTCCCTGATCGTTTTCTGAATGTTGGTATTGCAGAACAAAATATGGCAGGTATTGCCGCGGGTCTTTCAATGACAGGATATAATGTATATTTCTACTCAATTGGCAACTTTCCTACTCTTCGTTGTTTGGAGCAGATACGTAATGATATATCATATCATAATGCAAATGTTAAAATTGTTGCAGTTGGTGGTGGATATGCATATGGAAGTCTTGGGGCTACACATCAGGCTACTGAGGATATAGGTGCTATTCGTGTATTACCTAATATGGTAGTTGCCACTCCCGGAGATCCTATTGAGGCTTGTGCAATTACAAAATTATCTGCAAATTATGAAGGTCCGATGTATATACGATTAGGAAAAGCCGGTGAGAAGATTTTGCATACAGAGAAAAATATTGCGGTGAATATTGGAGATATATTTCCTGTTCGTTTGCAAAAAGGGAATAAGATAGCCGTCCTTGCTTGTGGAAGTATTCTTAATGAAGCGAATAATCAGATAGAAGAAAACAGTCTTCCTTATGATCTATATAGTGTAACTTTCGTAAAACCTTTGAATCTTAAACAACTTAAATGGATTGTGGAAAATTATCCTGATGGTATTATTACAATTGAAGAGCATCAAAAATCTTGTGGTATGGGTTCCGCTATTGTAGAGTTAATTAATGATTTATATTCAGAAGGAGAGATAATATCTTATCCTATAATTAAACGAATAGCAATTCCAAATGAATTTGTTGATATTGTAGGAACTCAAACATATTTAAGAGAATATGAAGGATTGAAATTGGTGTAGTGAATACTTATGATTTTGCTAAAAACAATTGCTCGTAGGATTGGTTTGGATGGCGCCATTGCTTATTCATCTGCTGCTCGTGTTATCCAAGCTATTGCTAATCTTCTTACCGTAGTATTTATTGCTACTTTATTATCTCCTGAAGAACAAGGATATTATTATACTTTTGCAAGTGTAATCGGCATACAGGTTTTCTTTGAACTCGGCTTTACTAGTATTATTACTCAATATGTAGCTCATGAGGTTGTCCATTTGTCTCTTAACTCATCAAATGAGTATGAGGGAGAAGTAAAACATCTATCTAGGTTAAATTATTTGATGCATTTTTGTGTAAAATGGTATACCGTTATTACTATTCTATTCTGTATTGTTGTAAATATTATAGGTATTGTTTTTTTTACAAAATTCGGAGATTCTTCCCAAATTGTTGATTGGAAAACTCCTTGGATATTACTGAGTGTTGCAACATCTTTAAAACTTTTCCAGTCTCCATTTACATCTTTAATAATCGGACTGGGTAAAGTAAAAGAGATGAATAAGGTATTATTCTACCAACAATTGTTTATTTCTTTATCTATGTGGTTCTTCCTCTTTTGTGGATTTAAACTTTATGTACTTGGACTTAGTTCTTTGATAGGTGTTATTGTGTGGTTTATCTATATAATTAGAACTCCTCTTTTCAAGATTCTTTTAAATATTTGGAGAAATCATATAACATTTAAGATTAGTTATATGAAAGAGATTTTCCCCTATCAATGGAGAATTGCTTTAAGTTGGATAAGCGGATATTTTATTTTTCAACTATTTAATCCTGTTTTGTTTGCTGCAGAAGGTGTTATCGTTGCAGGTCAAATGGGTATGACGATATCTGTACTTAATGGAATTCAAGCGCTTGCACTAAGTTGGCAGAATACTAAAATACCAATGTATTCAGGCTTAATAGAACTAAAAAAATACGGAGAATTAGATTCTTTATTTGGAATTACAACAAAGCAGATGTTAGGAATTAGTTTAACGCTAACCCTAATAGTTATATTATTAGTTGTCGGTATGGATTTACTAAGAATAAATATTGCCGGGAAAATATTATCAGAACGATTCCTTAAAATACCTGCGTTTGTTATAATGTCCGTTTCAATCTTTTTAAATCAGCTAATTTATTCTTGGGCTACTTATCTTAGATGTCACAAAAAGGAACCTTTCCTTATTTTGTCAATAGTGGGAGGCCTGCTTTGTATGTTATCTACAATTATACTCGGTAAGTATTTTGGGCTTTATGGAATTGTTATTGGCTATTTTGTAATTGTGGTGATTCAGGTTGTATGGGCTAAATATATATTTAATAATAAAAAAATAGAATGGCATTATGAGTACTAATAATATCTTACTCACGATATGCATCCCTACATATAATAGACCGAATCATATATATACTCAGGTAAAGGATGTTTTGAAACAGTTAAATCCGGAAACACGACTTATAGTTCTTGATAATCATTCGGAGATAGCTGTTGAATCATTGTTTTCTAAAGAAGAATTAAGTCTCTTTACTATTATTAGGCACCATACAAATATCGGCGGAGATGCAAATAATGCGAGATGTTTAGAAATTGTACAATATGGTTGGGTATGGTTATTAGGAGATGATGATAGAATAAGTTCAAATGCTGTATCAATCATATTGCAGTTGATTAAATCGCATAATGACTATTGTTTCATTAATACAGGCAATAAAGAGACAAAGGAGATTAAATCTTTTGAGGAGTTTGCTAACCATTTAAAAATTAGAGGCGTTTGGGGAAATTCTTTTTTTCAATCAGCTTGTTTGTACAATATGAATCATTTGTATAAATCCTTGTTTTGGTTATATAACTTTTTATCAACACAGGTAGGTCAGTTCTGCATTATTCTGAAACATATTGAATTAAATGATGCAAAGTATCTTTTTACCAAAATAAATATTATAAAAGACAAAGTAGGGGCAAAGTGGAATAAATTACAGTTTATAGATAATACCTCTCTGCTATTTGACAGAATGTACTACAAAAGAAAAATATTGCGTTCTTCTTTATTTAAGGTGATGGTTGATTCTTATTTGGAATTTTTAGCATGTTCGGATATATCTTTCAAGGAAAGACTGCATTATCTAAAACTTATATTGAATAAAATGGGAATAATTAACTTAATTCTTTACAATCGGTTATATATTTGTATGTATATTATAAGAAGATTTTTTCCATTAAAATTATACAATTATTTAGTTCAAATATACAAAAGAAAGAATGTTTAAATTATTCTATTTCCTATATAGGCTTGTTCGGTTTTTTGTAAAATCCAAATCCAAAATTTTAAATATTATTGGCATTATTATATACCCATTGTACAGAGTGTATTGTGTACTAATAAGTGTGGATATACCAATATCTGTATCAATAGGGAAAGGCTTTTATATTGCTCATATGTTTGGTACAGTAATTAACGAAAATACTGTGATAGGAGATAATGTTTTCTTAAGACATTGTACTACTATAGGTAATAATGGTAAGGATAATCTATGTCCGATTATAGGTAATAATGTAAATATTGGTTCTAATTGTTGTATTATTGGTAATATAAAAATTGGAGATAATGTAATTATTGGTGCCGGAACAGTAGTTGTTACTGATATTCCTTCTAATTCGGTCGTAGTGGGTAATCCTGGTAGAGTTATAAAGAATATATAAACTATGCTTCTTCTTATATTAAATGCTTGTTTGTTCAGCTTTTTTATTTTAACATATAGGGAGCGTTATTCGAATAAAAATGGCTATCTCCTTTCCTTTTTATTTGTAATATTATTGTATTTGCATTCTTGTATCGATCCTGATACTATGGAAGATTTGCCGGATTATTATGACAATTTTAACAATTGGGCTAATATGCATCTATCTGAGATTTTAGTCTCTTATAGAAAGAATGAATATATTTTTCTGATTCTTAATTGGCTGGTATCTTTGTTTTCAAACAAGTTCATTGTATTTATGATAGTAGAATCATTTTTAATAATTATATGCTATTATATCTGGTCATTTAAATATTCACCAAATATTCTGCTCTCATTATTATTAATGCTTTTATTAACTTTTAATCAGTCCATATTTGTTTTAAGACAGCATCTCGCCATCGCAATAATTCTATTATCATATCCTTATTTAATTAATAAAAAATTTATACCGTATTTATTTATTTGTACAATTGCATTTTTTATGCATCATGCTTCAATAATATGGTTTCCGGTATATTTTATATATTTAGTTAATGATAGAAAAATGCTCATTTTATTGTTTATTTGTCTAATATTCATATCGAGTTATGTTGTTACAAATGTCGAAGTATTTAATGAAGGAATGGATTTAGGATATTCATCATATATTTCAGGAGATAAAGTCGGAAATTCAAATCTTGTAGAGTTTTTTATCAATCTTATTATATTTGGAATGTATCTTTTTGCTTTGAAGAAGCAGGCTTTAGATGAGGGTCTTTATAAATTGTTAACAATTATTTTGTTTCTTTCCGTTGTAGGTTCTTATGTTGGAACATCCATATCAACTTTAACAAGATTATTACTTTATTATAGAGTTTGTGTTGTTATCGCCATTCCAATAACAATAACAAAAATTAACAATTCGTTGATTAAGTGGTTGTATGGAATATTTATTGTAGCAATATTCGGATATATAGCATTCTTCGGGAGTACAAGTATTTATTATTTAAGAATGGAATACTTGAAACCGCCATTTGAATTTATTCTGTGCGCTATAATGTCATTTTTTGCAGTACGATTTTTGTATCGGAAAATTGTTCAAAATAAATTCTCCTATTAATGAAAAACAGAGTCTCTATTATTGCCTGTTTTGGTTTCCAACATAATCGTTTAGATGGGCAGAATGTAAAATCAAGGATTTTAGCTCAGACTTTAGAATTAGATCAAGAGATTACGAAGATAGATACATCAGGAAGGAAGAATATATGTATATTGCCTTTCAGGATGATTAAAGCTGTAATATTAAGCAAGAATATCATTATTCTCCCTGCTCAGAATGGTATTAAAGTAATAATGCCGTTGCTTGCATTGTTGAATTTTATATTTAGACGAAATATTCATTATATTGTAATAGGAGGTTGGCTGCCTGAAATGGTAAACTCTCACAAGTGGTTATGCTTTTTTCTTAAGAGATACAATCATATTTATGTTGAGAGTAAAGTTATGAAAGAAAAATTAGGACTTAAAAATGTTGAGGTTATGCCTAATTGTAAGCAACTTAATATATTACCGTCAACGGTATTCAAGCAACCTATTAATGGTGTATATACATTTTGTACATTTTCAAGAGTTATGAAAGAAAAGGGTATAGAAGATGCTGCTAAAGCCATAGACCTTATTAATAAAAGGAATAATAATGTAAGATTAACACTTGATATATATGGTACCGTTGAAAAAGGACAGAAAGAGTGGTTTGATAAATTATTGCAAAAATATGAAGGTTCAATACATTATAAAGGGGTCGTTCACTTTTCTGAAAGTTCTATAATTCTTAATTCTTATTATGGTCTTTTATTTTCCACCTATTATGAAGGAGAGGGGTTTGCCGGTACAATTATTGATGCTTATGCAGCAGGGCTGCCTGTAATAGCAAGTGATTGGAAATATAATTGCGAATTTGTTAAACATAAAGTTAATGGACTTATTCATAACGTTAATAATATAGAAGATCTTGTAGAATGTATTATTTGGTCTATTGAACATAAAAAAGAGTGGGCAGAATTTGGGCTTCGAAATAATGAAGAAGCTCGAAAATATATTCCGGAAAATGTTTTTAAAATAGTATCAAATAATTTTTAGAGTAATTAATATGAATAATAAATTAGTTTCTATTATCACTCCTTGCTACAATTCTGCAAAGTATATCGGACAGATGATTGAATCTGTACAAAGTCAAACATATACTAACTGGGAACTTCTTATTACAGATGATTGCTCAACAGATAATAGTAAAGAAATTATTGATAGTTATATTAAGTCTGATCCTCGAATAAAGTATTTTAAACTTAATACCAATTCAGGAGCAGGAATTGCAAGAAATAATAGTATTGAAAAAGCAGTTGGAAGATATATTGCATTTTGTGACTCTGACGATATGTGGAGAGCTGAAAAGTTAGAGAAGCAAATACGATTTATGCAAGACAATAACTATGAATTTTGCCATTGCAATACTTTAGTAATAGATGAAAATAATAATATTGTCGGATTAAATAAGAAACCGAAAAGAGTGTCTTTCCATAGTACTAGGATAATAAATTACATCGGCACTTCAAGTGTGATTTACGACACAGAACGAGTTGGTAAATTCTATATGAAGCCTATTCGGAAGCGTCAGGATTTTGCGCTTTGGTTGAATATCTTACAAGCAACAAAGTATGCATATTGTTTAGAAGAGCCTTTGTTTATATATAGATATACTCAAGGATCTATTTCCTCAAACAAATGTAAACTGTTAAAATATCATATTGATGTATATAGGCAGGCATTAGGATATAGTAAATTGCATGCATATCTCTTATTCTATTGTGTCTCGTTTCCTTGTTTTGTTATGAAGAAACTGATGGAGAAGGTTAGAGAAACTTTCTTTAATCCAAATTCATCAAAATTAAGTTTATAGTATGGCAAATGTATTATTGTTCGGAGGATTTGTTCAATCTTTATCGTGTGCTCGTTCTCTAAAGGAAATTAGACATAAAGTACACATAGTCGCTTGTAAAGATGCTATAGCTTCACGTTCTAACTACATCGATTCATACACAGACATCAGTTCATACTCGGATTGTTATTATGTAGAGGCTTTCCTATTTGATTTTATTATTAGGAATGATATAAATATCGTAATTCCTATGGAAGATAAACCTGCTACAATATTAAGTAAGTTAAAGCATAACTTGGAGAATAAAACGCAGGTTAAGATATCCGTAATGGATTGGGAGGTTTTTCAACTTGTTAGCAACAAATCCAATCTTATAGCATTTTGTAAAAAAAATGGGATAGGACATCCCCGCACAGCGTTGTTAGAAAACAATATAAAAGAGGTAGCGGATTATGTAGGTTTTCCTGCTTTAATTAAGCCAAGTTACTCGGAAGGAGCTAAGGGGATTGTATTAGTTCATAATATAAAAGAGTTGTTTAATAAATTACCTGAAATTAAAGAAAAATATGGAGAATGTGCTTTGCAAGAGTATATTAACGACAAAGATTATTATTATAATCTAATGCTTTACCGATGCAAAGATGGGTCTTTTGGAAATTATACTATTATTAAGATATTAAGATACTATCCGATTAAAGGAGGTAGCAGTAGTTTGGCTGTAAGTGTAGAGAATGCAAAGATGCTTGAGATGTGCAAGAACTTGCTAAATAAGTTAAATTGGATTGGATTCGCTGATTTTGATATTCTTGAGAAAGGTGATGATGAGTACAAAATTATCGAAATAAATCCGAGGATTCCTGCAAGCATAAGAGGTGCTGTGATGTCAGGTGTGAACTTTCCAAAGCAGATAGTGGATGATCTGCTCAATGGTACAATAACTAAAGATGTTTACAAACCAGGAAATTATTTACGCTTTTTAGGGTTGGATATTGCATGGTTCTTCGTATCGCCTAATAGATTTAAATGTAAGCCTTCATGGTTTAAATTTTTCGGACGTAATATTTATTATGAAGATGGAGGTATTAAAGATTTATCAGCAATGTTTATGTATTTCTGGGAAGGATTAAAGAAACAATTTTCACCGGAATTTAGGAAGTCAAAATCAGGATTGAGAAAATGAAAATACTTACTTTTGACATAGAAGATTGGTACAATCATGATGATTACTCACGCGATTTCTTATGGGAAAAATATGAGGTTCGCATTTATGAAGGTATAGAGAAAATATTATTGGCGTTAGAGGAAAGGGGGTTGAAAGCCACTTTCTTTTGTCTTGGCTGGATCGCACAACATCATCCTCAAGTTATAAAAGATATTATAAAAGCCGGACATCATTTGGGATGCCATTCATATCAGCATGAGTTGGCAACACGTTTTACTCGTAGTGAATTCAAGGAAGATACTTATAAAGCGAAATGTATGATTGAAGATGTTTGCGGACAATATGTAGATGCTTTTCGTGTACCATCTTTTTCTATCACAAGAGAGAATTTATGGGCTTTTGATGTGCTTTCTGAACTCGGTTTTAAGTATGACAGTTCTGTATTTCCGTCTAATCATGAGTTTGGAGGTATTCCTGGTTTTAAAGCCGGACCTACAATAATTAAAACGTGTGCAGGTTCTTTATATGAGTTCCCGATTAATTTAGGTAGGGTTTTAGGTCGTGAAATTGTTTATTCAGGCGGAGGATATTTCAGAGTTATGCCATATTGCTTGCTTAAGAAGTTGACGGTTAAAGCTCCATACTTAATGTCGTATTTCCATCCAAGTGATTTTGATCCGGATCAGCCTCAAATGCCACAACTTCCATATATGCGTCAGTTCAAAAATAGAGTTGCATTAAAAGGTGCATATGAAAAATTTAAGAAGTATATTTATGACTTTGATTTTGTAAGTATAAAGGAAGCATATAATATGGTAGAGTGGAGTGATTGTAAAATTGTAAGTATAGATACAATATAAATCTTTAAAATCATATTTTATCTACTTTAAATTAAAAGATGAAACGCATTTTTGATATTATTGCAAGCGGATTGGGATTGCTTTTGTTAAGCCCTCTATTCGTTATTATTGCGATATGGATTATGTTAGACTCTAAAGGGCCTGTTTTTTATCGCCAGGTAAGGGTTGGACGTCATAATAAGGACTTTAAAATCTTTAAGTTCCGCTCTATGTGTCAGGGTGCAGATAAGGGTAGTCTTGTGACTATAGGTGGACGAGATCCACGTATAACACGTAGCGGATATTTTATTCGTAAGTATAAAATTGATGAATTGCCTCAATTAATCAATGTTCTATTGGGAGATATGAGTCTTGTAGGTCCTCGCCCTGAAGTAAGACACTATGTGAACTATTGGACGAAAGAGCAAATGCGTGTCTTGGATGTACGTCCGGGTATAACAGATCCGGCAAGTATCAGGTTCCGCAATGAAAATGAATTGATGCAAAAAGCGGATAATCCGGAAGAATATTATATTAACGTGATTATGCAGGAAAAGATTAAGTTATATCTTGAATATGTCGCTAATGCATCATTTTTATATGATATAAAGTTAATCTTTGAGACTTTTAAAGTGGTCATTAAAGAAAGATAAATAATTAATAATTTTCTAATTATGAGTACAGCTTTGAAAAGAAGAAATATCCCTTTTAGCCCTCCTGATATGACTGATGCCGAGGCAAAAGCAGTTGTAGAGGCTCTGATGAGTGGTTGGATTACTACCGGTCCTCGTACAAAGAAACTTGAAAAAACTATTTCAGAATATGTTCATACAGAGAGGACTGTATGTTTGAATTCTGCAACCGCTGCAATGGAAATGGTACTTCGTATATTGGGCGTTGGAGATGGAGATGAAGTCATTATGCCTGCATATACTTATACGGCATCTGCTTCTGTCGTTTCTCATGTCGGTGCTACGATTGTCATGATAGATTCTCAAAAAGAAAGCGTAGAGATGGATTATGAGAAACTTGCTGAAGCAATTACGGAGCGAACAAAGGTTATCTTGCCTGTGGATATTGCCGGTATTTGTGCTGATGTGGATAAAATCAAGGAGATTATTACTCGTCCGGATATTGTTGCGAAATACAAAGCTAAAAATGATATACAGAAGTTGATAGGTAGAATAGTCGTTTCTAATGACTGCGCGCATTCTTTTGGAGCTTCTCGAAAAGGTAAGATGGCTGGAGAGCTAACAGACTTTTCTTCATTTAGTTTTCATGCAGTTAAAAATTTTACTACAGCAGAAGGTGGAGCAATGACTTGGAAGTTGTCTTTTGGTAAGGATATAGTTGAACGCCCACAAGTGTATGGTGGCAGTGTGGTCCCTTTTATAGAGGGTGAGACTTGGAATGATTTTATTTATCGTTTGAGTCAGTTGTTTTCTCTTCATGGTCAGAACAAAGATGCTCTTGCAAAAACAAAATTGGGTGCATGGGAGTATGATATTATCGGACCTTGGTACAAATGCAATATGACAGATATTATGGCTGCTATAGGTCTGGTACAGTTTGAGCGTTATCCTGATATATTAAAGAAACGTTTTGGGTATGTGGAGTATATGAACAATGCTATTGATAAGCTTAATCTTTGTCTTGATGCAGATCATCAGGTCTCTTATTTAAACCATAGGAGTGAAGATCATTGCTCGTCTCATCATTTGTATATTGTACGCTTGAAGGGACGTGGACGTGATGAAGTGAACAAGGTTATTGAGCAGATGGCAGAGAGAGGTATTGCTACCAATGTTCACTATAAACCGCTTCCTATGATGACGGCGTATAAGGTGCTTGGCTTTGATATCAAGAATTATCCAAATGCTTATAATCTTTTTGAAAATGAGATTACTCTTCCTCTAAATACGAGTATGAGTATGGAGGATGTTGAATATGTAATGGAAAATTTTGTTGAGATTATTAAGTCTTTGTAAACTAAATATTTACAATTGGATTATTGTGTCTTTTTAAAAAAACAGTAGAGGAGTCGGACGTTTCGACTCCTCTATTCTTTTTGGATTTTAGCAGGCGCGGTAAGCGGCTGCGGCTTTGCCTGTGCAGGCGGATGAAGCCGAAGGATGAGGCTTCACAGAGCCAGCTAAAAGGCTGAAAATTAATTATTTCTCGGCTTCTTCGACGGCTTTGAAGTATTTGTAGGAGTTGACTTTGAGCTCGCCGGCTGCGGCTTCATCGATGACTACAATGCCGTTGGGGTGCGTTTGCAGTGCGGAGAGCGTGACATAGTGCGAGTATGCCCCTTCGATTGCTGCTTGGATTGCTTTTGCTTTTTTGCTGCCGAAGCCTTCTACGAGGACTTCTTTTGCGCTCATAACTGTGGCGACGCCTACCGAAAGCGCTTGTTTTGGTACTTTGTTGAAGTCATTGTCGAAGAAACGTGAGTTGACCACTCTGGTGTCGTGGGTCAGAGTAACCATTCTTGTGCGTGAAGAAAGCGATGAGAACGGCTCGTTGAACGCCAAATGCCCATCTTCGCCCACTCCGCCGAGGAACAGGTCGATGCCTTCGGTAGCGGCTATGGCTTTTTCATAGTTTTCGCACTCTTTTTCGAGATCGTCTGCGTTGCCGTTGAGGATGTGTATGTTCTCCGGTTTCTGGTCGATATGGTCGAAAAGATATTTGTGCATAAACGAATGGTAACTCTCGGGATGGCTCTCCGGCAAGCCTACGTATTCGTCCATGTTGAACGAGATTACGTTTTTAAAAGTGACCTCTCCGGCTTTGTTCATGCGGATGAGTTCTGCATAAGTCTCTATCGGGGTAGAGCCTGTGCAAAGCCCGATAACAAACGGTTTGCCGGTCTTGGATGCTTTCTCGTTTATCTTTTTTGCGATATAGTGAGC
This sequence comes from Candidatus Cryptobacteroides sp., assembly GCA_052173975.1. Taxonomy (GTDB): domain Bacteria; phylum Bacteroidota; class Bacteroidia; order Bacteroidales; family UBA932; genus Cryptobacteroides. Next base: position 52,361 of record JBQMXN010000001.1, read on the forward strand.
TGTCCAAATGGAAGCTTCTTTTGCGTTGTCTCTTATGATTACTTTCATTTTAATATAGTTTTAAAAATACTTCGATTGCCTGGTATTCAGCCATGCCTAAATTGTTATATAGGTTTGCAGTGTTCTGTGTTCTTTCTTCCGCTCTCTGCCAAAATTCGCGAGGGTCATCCCCCGGGAAAGGAACGATGTCTTTTTGAGAAAGGTGGTGGAAGATAGAGTGGCGTTTTTCCACAACTTCATCAGGACTTAAAGGCACTGCCATATCTACGCGTCCGAGTTCCCATTCCATCCAAGCTCCTCTGTACAACCATACATTGGTATTGTCCAGCCATTTTTCGCCCTCCTCTTTCAACTGTTCTATCGCTTCCAATGCCGCTTCCGTACAAACTCTATGCGTCCCGTGGGGGTCTGCAAGGTCGCCTGCCATATAGATTTGATCTGGTTTAAGTTCTTTGATAAGCTTTTTGATGATGTCTACATCCGTTTGCGTACGAGGGAATTTAGCGACTCCGCCCGATTCATAAAAAGGCAGATTCAAAAAATGTGCATGGCTGTCATCCAAACCGAACGAACGTACTGCGCTTCTTGCTTCCGAGCGACGGATTGCGCCTTTGATTTCCAATAGTTCTTTCGGCTCTGCCTGCCCATGCCTTTTCGATTTGATTAACTCTTTCGCATAATTGAATTTGTCTGCAAAGCCAAGCTGGTAAGCCGCGTCCATATGTTGAAGCACCACATCATCATGCACGGCAAGGTCTCCTGACGTCTGATAAGCCACATGCACATTATGTCCCTGATGAGCCAAACGTATAAAAGTGCCGCCCATCGAGATCACGTCATCGTCAGGATGCGGAGAGAAAATCAACACGGTCTTAGGGAACGGAGAAGAACATACCGGTCTTGTCGTATCATCCGCATTCGGTTTCCCTCCCGGCCAGCCTGTAATAGTATGCTGCAAATCATTGAAAACATCAATATTGATTTTATCGTAAGGCCCGAACAGCTCCACAAGCTCCCCAAGCGAATTCTCCAAATAATCCTGCAAAGAAAGCTTCAATATCGGCTTATTCACCTTCTGGCACAACCATATTACCGCCTTTCTGATAAACTTAGGCGTCCACTCGCAACTACCCACCATCCATGGAGAAGTCACTCTCGTCAGTTCGGCAGCCGAAGCCTCATCCGCAAAAAATGTAATATTATCGTGCAACTGCAAATACGAAGCCGGGTAAGTAGAACTAATATCACTCTCAACAACATTCTTCACTGCTTCAGCCTTCTCTTCACCCCAAGCCATCAAAATAACCCTCTTAGCCGACAACATCGTATCAATCCCGATAGTCAAAGCCGCATTCGGTGTCGTCCTGACATCCCCTCCGAAAATACGCGACTGACGCTTCCTCTCCTTGTACGACAACAGCACTGTCCTCGTACGACTTTTCCTTGAAGTCCCGCTCTCATTAAAGCCTACTTGCCCCATCTCGCCAACACCTATCACCAACAAATCCAGCCCCCTGACCTTCTGCTCATACTCATTACAATACTCCGACACCCTCTCCTGCGAAACCCTCCCATCAGGAACGAACACGCTATCCCTCTCAACATCGATATTATTCAAAAGCTCGCTATAAAGCCTGTAATTCCTGCTTTGACGCTCCTCCTTGCCCGTCGGGTAATACTCATCAATCGAATAAATCTCCACATTCCTAAACGACACCTTTCCCTCATTATATCTCCTTGTAAGCCAATTATATAGCGATACCGGAGACGCCCCTGTAGTAAGCCCCAACTTGAACTTCCTCCCCAAATTAGCCGAATTGAAATTGTTTATAGCCTTGATAATCAGGTCTGCAATCACATCACAAGCAGCCGTCGAATCATCATAAATCTCAGTCGTGATTTTCTCAAAACTGTGAAGAATGCCCGAAGGTAGATTTTTCTCAATCAACCCTCCGTCCTTAGGTAAAGTAAAATGTTTCATTTGAGCGTGTTTTAATTCGTTATCCGTAAAGATTTTCTGATATGTTTCGTCACCGGTCACTCCGGCGAAAACTCAGCTCCATATATTATTCAAAAATATAAAATAAAAATCACAAATCCAACTACCCCCCGTTCGCATCCCTTTCGGACGGCAGTTCCTGCCCTCCCTCGGGTTGCTCAGGGAAAAGCCGCAGCCGCTCCCCGCGCCTGCTGAAAATTCAAGAAGAACATTGGCAGCGGGCGCGAGCCGCCGGCCAATGCCTCAAAAAAACGGAGGTCGTGTATCTTACCACGACCTCCGTCAGCTATCAAAACGCCTGACTATTAAAGATTCGGATTTGCTTTTTTCCAATCTGCAATTGCAGGGATGATGCCGAGATTGATAATCTCATCACGCATTTTGCAAAGATGCTCGTAAGATTTATCTAATGCAGCCATCTCTTCTGCCGTTCCATCGATTTTTGAAAAATGAACACCCGTTGCATCAATCGTTGTAGGCATTGCCATCATCACGTTCTTGTAATTTCCTTCATTAACATATGTACCTGCAGGAAGAGTGAATTTCTCACCGCCCATTGAAGCCTCAATCATTTTCACCGCATTGTAAGCCGGGCTTTGGAAAGAAGAACGGCCACGCAACTTGATGATTGTAGCGCCACCCTGGATAGTCTCCTGTTTGATTTGCTCAAATCTTTCAGCAGAGAGATTCATTTCTGAAAGTGGCTTACCATCTACCTTAACTTTAGAAGCAAATACTGCCATAGCCTCTCCGTGACCGCCATACGTATATGCGCCTGTCACTTTGCTTTGCATTACTCCGAACTCTGCTGCAAGAGCTGTCTGAAGACGTGTTGAGTCAAGAGCTGCAAGAGTCGTAACCTGTGAAGGTTTAAGACCGGAGTGAAGTAATACTACAAGGCCTGTAAGGTCGGCAGGATTGAAAATAACCACTACGTGTTTTACATCAGGACAGTATTTCTTTACGTTTTTACCGAAATCTTCTGCGATTTGGCAGTTGCCTTTTAAAAGATCTTCGCGTGTCATTCCTTCTTTACGAGGAGCGCCACCTGATGAGATGATATATTTTGCATCTTTGAATGCTACTGCAGGGTCTGTTGTGTAAGTAATGTTTACACCTTCGAATGCACAATGATTCATCTCTGCGACTACACCCTGTAGTCCCGGCTCATAAACATCATAAAGACAGATGTTTGGAGTTAGTTTTAACATCATGGCTGTTTGAGCCATATTTGAACCAATCATTCCGGCTGCGCCGACGATGACTAATTTATCATTTGTTAAAAAGTTCATAAAATAAAATTATTAAAATTTGAATTTCTTTTTCGTGTTAGTGTTGCAAAGATAGTAAAAGTGTGGCGGAGATTTTGTATTTACTGTCCGAATTTTTGTTGAATTTTTTGTATTTTCAAAAAATCATTATATTTGCATAAGTTCAACTTTAAATTTTTATATGGAACCTCCCAGTTCTATAATATCAAATCAGGAAAAACAAGCGGCCTCATTATCTGAGGATCCGCTGTCGCAACGAAAGCAAATACTTATTGCCTGCTCATCGAAGATGATTCGATGTGACTTTTTGTCGTACCCTGATGAGAAGTTGACGGTATAATTTAGATATTTTTATATGCCACTTTATCTTAAAAAAGAGCTAAAAGACAAAACTACGGTAGCTGTTTGGCAGATTACCGAAACAGAAGATGAATTAAAGCGATTGAGTTCTATACCGAATGATGAGATGGAGGAAATTTCGTATATTTCCAATGAATCTGTAAGGAAACAGAGATTAGCTGTACGTGCTTTGCTGGATTCATTATTTGAAGAGAAAGTCTATCTCAATCATCACGATAATGGTAAACCTTATCTTGAGAATAGCGTTACCAATATAAGTATTACTCATACGGAAAAATATGTTGCAGTAATTTTGAATGATAATGAGGATTTAGGTATAGATATTGAGTCTTTGGACAGGGATTTTTCGGCTGTTGAACAAAAAGCCTTGTCTGATGATGAGATTGATGACTTGGATGATGAACGCAGAAATGAGCAGCTTGCCATTTATTGGTGTGCAAAAGAGGCTATTTTCAAGAGACTCTCGCAGTATAATGTGGATTTTGCAGAGCAGATCGAGATAGAACGTTTCCGTCCGAAGGGCGAGGGAGAACTTTCTGCGACTTTTATACATAAGGACGGTTATGAAGAGGAGTTTGAGTTGGAGTATATTACTTTTGATCGCCATGTCCTTGTCTGGCTTGTAGGTTAATTTTATTTTTTAGGGATTTCCTATTAGGAAATTTCCTTTGATTTTTTTTATTTCGCGTAGCGTAAGCGAAGAGAAATTTTCCCCCTCAAATTTTCAGAATTTGAAGGGGTTAATTATTTTAAAATTAGTAACAAAAGTGTTTGATAAATTAGAGGGTTTATAAATTAAGAGCTGGTGTAAGTCGTTGTTAATCATCTGAATTAACCGAATTTCGGTTTGGTTGTTGATAAATTTTTATGGGTTTTTCGGGATTTTCAGAGTCTTATTATGGTATCTTTGCAAGTACCATTTACAAGAAATTTTCACCTTAAATAATGTAAAAATCATGGTACAGCATGTAGTAAAAAGAGACGGCAGGATCGTAGAATTTAATAATCAGAAGATAATCGCAGCTATTTTGAAGGCAATGGATGTAACGGAGGCAGGACAGGACATCGTTTTGGCTGCGAAGATTGCTGATACCATCTCTAAGAAGAATATCGAGAAGATGAGTGTGGAGGATATTCAGGATTGTGTGGAGATGGAGCTGATGAAGAGTACGAGAAAAGAGGTGGCAAAGAAGTATATTGCATATCGTGATAAGCGAAATCTTGCAAGAAAGGCAAAAAGTCGCGAGATTTTTCAGGAAATAATCGATGCACAGGCAAATGATATTACGCGTGAGAATGCGAATATGAATGCGGATACGCCTGCCGGTATGATGATGAAGTTCGCTTCCGAGTCTACGAAAACCTATGTCGATGAGTGCCTTTTGTCGGATGAGACCCGGGAGGCAGTGATTAATGGGTATATACATATTCACGATAAGGATTATTATCCTACTAAGAGTCTAACTTGTTTGCAGCATCCGTTAGATAAGATTCTGGAACACGGTTTCAGGGCAGGACACGGCGAATCGAGACCGGCAAAAAGGATAGAAACTGCAGCGGTGCTTGCTTGTATCTCTATGGAGACTGTGCAGAATGAGATGCACGGAGGTCAGGCTATCCCTGCTTTCGATTATTACCTCGCTCCGTTTGTCAGAAAGACATACGAGGAGGAAATCGGAAAGGCGGAGGAGCTTAACGGTATGGATTATTCTCATTTGAAGAAATTGCAGTTGGATGATTATATAAAGAGGGATCTGGTGGCAATACAAGGAGACGACAGGATTGTACAGCACGCTGTAAATATGACTGTAAGCCGTGTTCATCAGGCTATGGAGGCTTTTGTGCATAATATGAATACGATACATTCTCGCGGAGGCAACCAAGTTGTATTCAGTTCTATAAATTATGGTACTGATACTTCGGCCGAGGGACGTTGTATCATTCGTGAGATTTTGAATACTACCTATGAGGGGGTCGGTAATGGTGCAACTGCGATTTTCCCTATTCAGATTTGGAAGAAAAAACGCGGTGTGAGTTATTTGCCTGAAGATAGAAATTACGATTTGTACCGGTTTGCTTGCAAGGTTACTGCAAGGCGTTTCTTTCCTAATTTCATTAACTTGGATGCTACATTCAATCAGAGTGATGATTGGAAAGCAGACGACCCTCGCAGGTATGAGTATGAGACTGCTACTATGGGATGCCGTACGAGAGTTTTTGAGAACAGGTTCGGTCCTAAAACTTCTATAGGCAGGGGCAATATCAGTTTTAGTACTATAAATATCGTCCGTATTGCTATAGAGTGTATGGAAGAGCAGGATAGAGAGAGCAGGATTAATATGTTTTTTGAGAAACTTGATAAGGTGTTGGACATTGCTGCCAAGCAGTTGGATCAGCGTTTTCAATTTCAAAAAACGGCATTGAAGAAGCAGTTTCCTTTGTTGATGAGCGGACTTTGGAATGGTAGTGAAGATCTTGCAGATGATGATACTATAGAATCCGTTATAAATCAAGGTACTTTGGGTGTTGGATTTATAGGTTTGGCTGAATGCTTGATAGCTCTTGTCGGTAAGCACCACGGAGAGGATTCTCAAGCTCAGGAACTCGGTCTTCGTATAGTTGCCCATATAAGAGATAAGGTAAACGGATATTCTGAGTCTTATCATCATAATTATAGCGTTTTGGGAACACCGGCAGAAGGACTTTCGGGGCGATTTACAAAAATGGATAGAAAAAAATTCGGCGTTATTGATGGCGTAACTGATAAAGATTATTATACCAATTCAAGCCATTTGCCTGTTTATTTCCATTGTACACCTCAACATAAGGCAGAAATAGAAGGTCCTTATCACGAGATGGAAAGAGGCGGTCATATTTTTTATGTGGAGATAGATGGCGATGCTACTCATAATCCGGAAGCGATAATGTCTATTGTGGATTTAATTGATAGATATAATATAGGCTATGGTAGCGTGAATCACAATAGGAACAGATGTTTGGATTGCGGTTATGAGGATGCTTCTGTGGATTTGAAAGAATGCCCTCATTGCCATAGTCATAATATTGACACCTTGCAGCGTATTACCGGATATCTTGTCGGCACTACCAATAGGTGGAATTCTGCAAAATTAGCAGAGTTGAAAGACAGGGTAATTCACGAATAGAGAATGCAGAATGATAAAATAGCGATACTTGATATTATTGAGCAGACAATGGCTGATGGACCGGGACTCCGTATATCTATTTATTGTGCAGGCTGTCCTCATCATTGTAAAGGTTGCCATAATCCGAATTCTTGGGATATAGGTAATGGTCGTATCGTGTCTGTTGATGAGCTTATGAAAGTGATACTTGCTGATGAGTTTAGCAATGTTACCTTTACGGGCGGAGATCCTTTGTTTCAGGTGGAAGCCTTTACTTCTCTTGCAAAAAGAATAAAGGCAGAGACCAAGAAGACCATTTGGTGCTGGACAGGGTATTTATACGAAGATATACTTGAGGATAAAAGGCTTTCTATGATTCTTCCTTATATAGATGTGTTGGTAGACGGTCCGTTTATTGAATTGCAAAAAGATACAACTCTTTATTTTCGAGGTTCTTCAAATCAAAGAGTTATCTATCTGAAAGAAAAATCGGAAGAGCTTATTGAAGGTACTGTTCCGATTCTCCCTTTGAGATAATTACCTTTTTAACCAAAATTCAGGGTTCTGAGGATTTCTTTCCGCCCAAATTTGGAAGTGTAACTGCGTATCTCCGTTTATCGTACCTACTGTTCCTATTGCTTGTTTTGCTTGGACTATATCTCCTTGTTTTACAGTGATATTCTCTAACTTACAGTAAAAAGTAAAATATTCGCCATGCTGTATAAGTACGCATTGGTTGTATCCGGGCATTACCACTATTTGTTTTACTACTCCTCTGAATACTGATTTTATAGTAGTGCTTGGAGGTAGAGTTATGCTTATGCCATTGTTAAATGGCATTTTTACTTTCGTAAAAACGGGATGATTATGTTGTCCGAAATGTTCTACTACAGGACCTTCTGCCGGCCAAGTCAATTTACCCTTATTCGATAAAAATTCTTCTGATAGTTTATAGTCTATGTCCTTGTTTTTTGCTTTTGTCGTTCCTTTCTTTTTATTTTCTTTTGCTGCTTTAGCTCTTTGCAATGCTATCGCTTCTCTGATGATTTTTGCGATCTCACGATTCAAGGCTTCCACCTGATTTTTTTTAGTGTTTAGATCTTTTTGATATTTATTTCTGTCCTTTTGTAGTTTTGCTACAAGTTGTTTGGATTCTGCTTCTTCTAATTTTAGTTTTGTGAGTTCTTTCATTCTTTCCGAGCGTAAGGTTTGAGCATTTTTTTTCAGCCCGGACAATTTTGTCTTTTCTGTTTCGAGTTCTTTGCGGGTGCTTTTGATTTTTTGAGCCTGATTGTTCATTTGGGTAGATAAATCTCGCAGATATCCATATCTACGGAATGCTTGTCCCATATTTTGGCTTGCTATTATATACATATACCATATTTTGGCATCTCTGTTTTTATAGGCGCTTTTGACTAATCTTGCATAGTAAAGAGATAGTGTGTCTAAACGCTGTTGCAGATCGTTGATCTCCCTATTTTTATTAGTTATATTATTATTTAAAGATCTTATTTCTTTGTCGCTTTCTTCTACAAGTTCTTTACGATCGGAGATTTTCTTTTTTATTAATTCTATACTGTTTAATACATTAGTACTCTTTGCTTCATTTTTTTTGAGTTGATTGTCTAAGATTGCAATTTCTCTTTCCAATCTTGCCCTTTTCCCCTCTTGAACTTTCGTATTTTGTCCGTAAGCATATCCTTGCCATAGTATGAATATGGCACAAAAAAGTGAGAAGTGTCGTAGTATGCTCATCCTATTGTTTTATATTATTTAAGCGATCTTGTATTTTTTTATCTAAATCGGGGATTTCTCCGTTGTTCTTGGTTTTTGCTTGATTCCAGTAGACCTTTGCAAGGTCATATTCTCTAAGAGCATACAGCACTTCTGCATAATGATCCAAAATAGTTGCGCTTTCTTTTGCCCCATATATCATTGCATGTTTGAAGCATTGTTTTGCTTCAGTGTATTTCCCTTGAAGATATAAAATCCATCCGAAAGTATCGAGATATGTAGGGTTGTCCGGTTCCTTCTCTACTGTCTTTTTGCTCATAGCATATGCTTTATTGAGATTTTTCTTTTTTACTGAAAGATAGTAAGCATAGTTGTTTAGCGATGGTATATGATTAGGATTTATTTTTAAAAGTTTCTCATAAGTTTTGAATGTGGCTTTATCATCTCCTGTCAGGTGATACATATCTGCTATTACAGATAGGGCAGGGATTGTACGAGATGTGTCTTTTCCTGCAATTGAGATGATTTTTTCGCAATTTTTTATTACTTCTGTATATTGCTTTTGGTTATATAAAGCCATATTTTGAAGTTCAATAAATGCGGTTTCTGTCGGGAATGTTTCAAATGCCTTTTTGCTTTCTTTAAGCGCTTCTTCCCAATTTTTCTCCATACAAAGCGTATTGATGTATATTGCACGGGCTAATTTGGATTCAGGATATAAGGTCGCATTTGTCCTAAATAAAAATTTTCCCTCAGCTGTTCTTCCTGTACCGTAATAGTATTCTCCTGTCAGTTTTAATACTGTGCTGTCTTGAGGATGATTATATAGGCAGGTGTTCATCAACGTATCTATCTGCGGTTTGAAGATTGATACGAATCCTTGTTCGGATTTTTGTAATAGGGTTGCCAAGTATTGAGTCTTTGTCTGCGGGGTCGCCATCTTGTTGGAAAGAAATACTCTTATGGTCTTGAAGAATAAATCATAATTCCTTCTTATTCTGTAAATATCTGCTTTCCCTAATAATGCAGGAAGATAGTCTGATTCTATGGATAAGGCTTCATCGTAATATGAAAGAGCAAGTGAGTCCTTATATTGCGAGAGTTGATGATCTCCGGTAAGAGACAGTATTTCAGGAGAAGAAAATTCTTTGTTATAATCTTCTAATGTTTTTAAAGCTTCTTCTATTTTATTTTGGCTTAAATATATTTTGTATTTTGTTTTTGTTACTAATTCATCTTTACCTCTTTCATTTTCTATCTCATCCATTTTTTTTATTGCCTTATCATACTGTCCGCTACGCAGATAAAGATTTGTAAGGGTGTAATACAATTCTGATTTTTTAGGAAAATCTTTTAGTAGTTTTTCGTAAGTATTGATTGTAACGTCTTCAGGACCATCAAAGGAATATGATATTGCAAGCATAGATCTGTACCAATAGTTTTGCGGATCTAATTCTGCCGCTTTTTTAAATGCCTTCTGACTCTCTTTTATATTACCGGAGTTTAATTCACATAATGCAAGATAATACCAAGCAGCATCGTAATCGGGATATATTCGGGTAGCTGCTTTGAATTTTTTCCCTGCTTCTGCAAAGTCCCCTGCCTGATAGGTTGCTACTGTTTGTATGAATTCGCTTTCAAAAGCACGTTTTTTAGTGTCTTCTTTAATTTGGCTTTGCGCTTCCGCATTAATGCAAGCGAGGAGCGCAATTGAAGATAAACTTATTATAATTCGTTTATATAATGTCATTTCCATTCGTTTTTTATGTTGAAACGTATATATACAAAAATAGTACAAATTGCCTGATGTTTATAAAGATTTTCACTGAAATAGATAAAAAACGTAAAAATCGATCTTTTATACCCCTGAATTTTTGGGATTGACCGGAGCCTTCGTATTTAATTTGCAAAAAAAAGAAAATGAAAAAGATTGGGATTTTCGTGGCAGCGTTAGCATTGGTATTTTCATGCAGGCATTTCGATGATTGGACTTTTCCGAAAAAGAGAGATGAATGTTATGGTAAAACTGATAATAAAGGTAAAATAGAAGAGAAAAGACCTGAGGCAAAGTTATACTTTACTTGTTTGGAATATCCGAATGATTACGATAGAAATAAAGATACGGCTTCAGGTATTGTAGATTGCCGACTTGTAATGTATGAAAATTACAGGAAAGTATTGGAAATGCCTGTTGGAAAGGATAAAAATGTGAGTTCTTCTAATGCATTTCACAGGATAATTAAGGGGCATTTATATACTTATTGTGCGGTAGAAAATGAAATGGTCTTATGTAAAGACGGAGAAAAGTTGTTTTCCTATCAGGGTGATGAGATACTTTGCGGAATCTTGCCCAAAGGAGATGATATATATACTTTGGGAACGGAAAGAGGTAAGAATTGTTTTTGCTATAGAAAAAACGGGGATCTTATGTTGAGGAAAGAGAATGCTTTTTTATTGGAGGATATTTATGACAATTGGGGAAGCGGCGCTTTATACGAGGATTTGGAAGAAGTTTGTTTTAGTTATAAAAATCAAGATGAAGAGAAATATTTTGTTGAAGATGGAAAGGAGAGAAAAGCAGCTTGGGTCGCAGAGGGTAAACTGATGTCTGATAAATTGATAAATATTATGAAACGTAATTATGGAAAGGACTATTATTTAGGATTGCTTTATGATGAAAAAATAAAGGAAGAAGACATAGAGTATTATTTTCAATATCCGCTTTTCGGAAATGGAAAGTTAGTCAATCGGTTTTGCGCTTTTGCTATGAAGACCAATATTCGTCTTCAATTTATAAAAAAAGGTCAATATGTATTTACATCGGATTGGTATAAAACCGGAGATTGGAATTTAAATACGCAGACAGGCTCCTATATATATTATGACCTTATAGGGAAATTTCCGCAATTAAATGCAATATTTGATTTAGATGGCTTGTTTGATGTCTCTTATGTGAATGATGGAGCAGCTGCGGCGTATGTCGCTTTTGATAAAGAAAAGAATTTGATAATAGGAAGCAGGGAAAAAGGTAAAGTAATTATAGGAAATGACTATAATATTTGGCAGGATGCTGCTGCAAATTATGATAAAGGAATCCTGTATTTGGGGCTTAACCCTAAAAATAGTAAGAAGTATCCTGTTTTATGGAAAAACGGAGCAATGTCTGAGATAAAGGTGAACGGTTATATTACTACAGTAAGCATTAATTATTAGTCTTCCCAACTTAATGTTCTGCTCCCGTCAGGATTTATTACGATATTGACTCTCAAGGTCTCTTCAGGCAGTATTTCTTCTATATTTTCGGGCCACTCCATAATACAAGTCGCTCCGCTATCAATATAGTCGTAAAATCCTATATCCAAGACTTCCGCAATTTTGTTGATTCTGTAAAAATCGAAATGATATAAAGATGCTCCGGAGGTAGTTTTATACTCATTCACAATTGAAAAAGTAGGAGAACTTACGGCGTCTTCTTTTATGCCTAATTGGTGACAAAGGGCAGTAGTGAAAGTTGTTTTCCCAGCACCCATCGGCGCAAAAAAAGCAATCAGATTTTTCCCTTCCGTCTCTTTAAGAAATTTGGCAGCCGCTTCCGGTAAATCTTCCAAATTTCTGATTGTTATTGTGTGCACCATATTGCTTCTTGTTTTGATACAAATTTATGTAAAATATCTTAAATATTTAGTTCTTTTTTATCTAAAAATCTGTATCCTGCTGCTTCTGATATATGTTGAGGCTTAATATGCATAGAATCGTCCAAATCCGCAATCGTACGTGCCAATTTCATTATCCTGCTATATGCTCTTGCAGAAAAACCGCCTTTCAGGATCAGTTTTTCCATTAAGTCTCTGCATTCCTTGGAAAGGGGGCAATATTTGGATGTTTGCTTTTCGCTCATTTCGGAGTTTGTGAATATGCCCTCATTCTTGAAACGTCCCTTTTGTATTTCTCGAGTTTTCAGCACTCTTGCAGCCACTTCGGCGCTTGTCTCTTCTTTCTTTCTATTTATAAGTTTTTTCGTTTGCACCGGATGAAGCCATAGTTGGATATCAATTCTATCGATAATCGGACCTGAAAGGCGTGCTAAATATGCAGTGCGCTGAGCGACAGTACAAGTGCATCGGTTTCCTTCTCCGTAATATCCGCAAGGGCAAGGATTGGTTGCTGCAATCAGCATAAAAGAAGCCGGATATTCGACTTTAGAACGCAATCTGGATATAGTTACCTTTCTATCCTCTATAGGTCCTCTCAATGCTTCTAAAATAGATTTGGGCGCTTGACAATATTCATCTATAAATAGTACTCCGTTCTGTGCCAGACTTATTTCACCAGGAATAATATTCTCTCCGCATCCTCCTCCGATTATTGCACTTAAAGAAGCGCTGTAATGCGGCGCTCTAAAAGGTCTTTTTCGTATCAAACCATTATTCAAATCTCCTTTGCCTGATACGGAATAGATTTTACTGGTAACAATTGCCTCTTCTCTTGTCATAGGAGGCAGAATTCCTGCAATAGCTTTGGCAATCGAACTTTTCCCGGAACCGGGCGCACCTATCATTATCACATTATGCCCTCCGGCTGCCGCTATCTCTATACCACGTTTAGCGCCTTCCTGTCCTACTATATCTGCAAAATCCATTATTCCTTCATCTATTGTCTCTGAATGTTTATAGAAAGTTCCATTTAGAGCATCTTTTCTTATTAATAGATGTTTGCAATCCTCTTTGCCTTCCAATATGGCTATGGCTTCACCTAAGGTCTCTATGCCATATATCTCTGATTTGCAATACTCAATTGTCTCTATCGCTGATTTCTTGGGAAGTATGCAGCCTTTCAATCCTTTCTTTTCTGCCAATTCTGCGATAGGTAAAGCGCCGTTTATTTCTCTAACAGCTCCGTTTAATCCGAGTTCGCCCATAATCAGATAACTGTTCAGTCCCGGCATTTCTTTCTGACCTGAAGCTGCTATTATACCGAGCGCAATCGGCAAATCATATCCGCTTCCGCTTTTATGCAGATCTGCCGGCGCTAAATTGATGACTATTTTTTTGCCCGGAATACGAAATCCCAAAGATTGTAAAGCCGTTATAGTACGCAGAAGGCTTTCCTTTACTGCCGCATCTGCCAAGCCTACCAAATGAATACCGATGCCTGAGGTAATATCTATCTCTACTGTTACTGTTATCGCATTGATCCCGATACATTTTGCTGAATGAATGTTTGTCAACATAATAAGATTTTTGTGCAAAATGCTCAAAGCAAACAGCAAAAACAATATGAAAACGTATTTATACAGATAAAAAACGTGAAAATTTTCACTTATTTTAAAGGAAGTTCCCTTTCGGGAAGAAAAAGATTAAATTCAGAAAAATTTCTAACTTTGTCATGCTGATTTCAGCAGACATATATTTGCGGAAGTGTTTTTGTAGTATCCAAACCGAGAATATGTTAGTTTTCTGTTAATCCTGTCCACAGCCTTCGGTTTGAGTTGCTAATATCTCCTCACTTTCTTTGTTTATTGCAATGCTTACTTGGAGATGGTAAGCAATTATTTATAGTATGAAAAAACTAATTACTATTTGCTTTGCACTGTTATGCCACAATGCATTCGCTCAGGACTTAATCACCAAGAAAGATGGAACTGACATTCAGGAAAAAGTTTGGGAAGTTACAACCAATGAGGGTATTACTCCAAATATGAAATACGAGCAGCTCAAATATATATATAACTACAAAGAGTACGAGGAAACGCTTTTTGATAGATATAATCCGGCTTTGGCAGGAGTAGCATCATTCTTTCTTCCTGGACTTGGACAAATAATTAGCGGTGAAGTCGGTAGAGGATTTGCATATTTGGGCGGACATGTAGGAGGTATGATACTTGCCCCTGTAATTATGGCAGCCGGAAAAGGAGCTTACGGATATGGCTCAACAGAAGCGGCACTTGCAGCTCTTGCTATCTATGCCGGAGTGATAACACTTGACATTTGTGCAATTGTAGACGCAGTTAGGGTTGCAAAAGTAAAGAATATGTACGAACAGGACTTGAGGAAACACTATGCAATTGATGTTGACTTGTATCCATCAGTGAATTTTGTACAGCTGGGAAATAATATCCGGCCAACAGCAGGACTTACACTTGCGATTAAATTCTAGTCATACGTTTCCGGCAGTTTAGATTGGCGAAGTCCTATATATCTGCGAGTGGTTGCAACATCTCAATGATTATATAGTTTAGATAAACGAATTAAAGCCATTCTGCGTCAGTTCCTGCTAACTCAACGATTTCCCTACCAAAGTTTTACGGAGCAGAATGCACAGTAATAAAAAGAAACTCGCTAAAAATCAGCGAGTTTCTTTGTCAGATTGTCGGGGTACTGTGACTCGAACACAGGACCCTCTGGTCCCAAACCAGATGCGCTAGCCAACTGCGCCACACCCCGATATCCATCGTTTTTTAAATGGATTGCAAATATAATGCACTTTTCTTTAAAAGAAAAATTTTTTCAAATAAATTCACTAAAAATTCATATCTTTGAATATAACGTTTATCAAAATGATAATTGAAGCAAAAGGAATAGAAAAAAGTTTCAATACCCTAAAAGTCTTAAAAGGGATAGATTTTGAAGTCATAGAATCGGAAGTCGTTTCCATTATGGGCGCTTCAGGTGCAGGTAAATCCACTCTTTTGCAAATACTCGGTACTCTTTCAATGCCGGATAAAGGGAGCCTTATAATAGACGGAATAGATGTCCTCCACCTAAACGGCAGAGCCTTATCAGCATTCCGCAATCAAAAAATCGGCTTTGTTTTCCAATTTCATCACTTGCTTCCGGAATTTACCGCAATGGAAAACGTAATGATACCGGCTCTTATAGGTAACAAATCCGAAAAAACAGCAAGGCAAGAGGCAGAAACCCTTTTACGACAATTAGGACTTTCGGATAGGATTTCACACAAACCGTCCGAACTTTCAGGAGGAGAACAGCAAAGAGTGGCTATTGCAAGAGCATTAATAAATAGGCCCGCAGTCCTTTTTGCCGATGAACCTTCCGGAAATTTGGATAGTACGACAAAGACCGAACTGCATAACCTCTTTTTTGAGTTAAGAAAAACATTGGGGCAAACAATCGTAATTGTTACACACGATGCCGAACTTGCTTCCCAATGCGACCGCAGTTTATTTATGAAAGACGGCGTTTTTGTGTAATATGAGCGTTTTCCGGTTTAAGAAATTCGATGTTATCAACGAGCAGTCCCCGATGAAAGTCAATACGGACGGAGTATTGTTAGGTGCGGCTGTGTCCCTTCCTCAAAACCCGGATGCTTCCATTTTAGATGTTGGCACAGGTACCGGAACTATTGCGTTGATGCTTGCTCAAAGAATGTATCAACAATACGGAGAAGCTTCTCTCATAAACATTACCGGTATTGAAATTGATCAACTTGCATCAAATGAAGCAAATATCAACTTCCGAAACTCACTATGGAGCAAAAATCTAAAAGCCGTCTGTTCCTCGTTACAAAACTACTCTCCTGAAAATAAATTCGACCTGATTATCTCAAATCCGCCCTATTATGACAACTCTTTGACTGCGCCTGAGGTTCGCCGCAACCTTTCTCGTCACACTGTTTCTCCCGATCTGGAAAATCACGCCGAAGCAGCACTGTCATATCGACTTCTGATGACCTTTGCCGCAAAATACCTCAACGACAACGGCTCTCTCGCCATCATTTTACCTGCCGAAGCTGAAAAAGAAGCGCTGCGCTTCGGAAGAACTTGCGGATTATTTCCTTCAAGAATACTTCGGATACGTACCGTATCCTCTAAACCGCCTCGACGAATAATCATCGAGGCTCAAAAATCAGCGGAATTAGAAATAAGTCAAACAATTACAATCCTTCATCAAGGACAATACACCCCCACCTACATCTCCCTCCTCAAAGATTTTTACCTTAACTTCTAATTTATTTATACATCCGAGCAGGCTAAATAAAATCATCGTGATGCGGAGGCGCATCACGCGATATGACCTTTTGGAAGCGAGAGCTTCTCTACCTTTGAGTTTTAGCGCGAATGCGCTTTTCGGCGGCTAAAAGTATTTTTAGCCAGCCTGAATTATTTTCTCGCTATGGCTTTTTCTGCTGCTTCTGTAATGTGTTGAGCGTCAAGTCCGTAAGCTTTCATTAGTTCGGTTGGGGCGCCGGACTGTCCGAATTTGTCGCCGCCGTTGACGAACTCGAGAGGAACGGGGTAACGGGCTGCAAGGACGCCTGCGATTAATTCGCCCAGACCGCCTGCCATATTGTGTTCTTCTGCGACTACGGCTGCTTTGGTTTTGAGTACGGACGCTACTGCTGCATTGTCGTCAAAGGGCTTAATTGTGGCAATATCAATGACTTCTGCGCAAATGCCACGGCTTTCCAAAATCTCGGCAGCTTGTAATGCTTCCCAAACGAGATGCCCGGTGGCAAACAGTGTAACGTCTTTACCTTCATTCAGTACGATAGCTTTACCTATTTCAAAATCGGCATCCTCCGCAGTGAAATTGGGTACTGCCGGGCGACCGAAGCGCAAATAAACAGGCCCGTTGTACTTGGCAGCAGCAATAGTCGCAGCCTTAGTCTGGTTGTAGTCGCACGGATTTATGACTACCATATCGGGGAGCGCCCTCATCAAGGCGATGTCTTCCATAGTCTGGTGCGTCGCTCCGTCTTCGCCGAGAGTGATGCCTGCGTGCGAAGAGGCGAGTTTGACGTTGGTCTTACCGTAAGCGACTTCCTGACGGATTTGGTCGTACACCCTGCCGGAGATAAACTCTGCGAATGACCCTGCGAACGGCACTTTCCCTGCAATCGCAAGGCCGGCTGCCACGCCTACCATATTTGCCTCGGCGATACCGCATTGGATGTACCTGTCCGGAAATTCCGCTGCGAACTCGTCCATTTTTAAGGAACCTTTCAAGTCTGCAGCCAAAGCCACAACTCTCTTGTCTGCCTTTCCTGCCTCATAAAGTCCTGCTCCGAAACCGCTTCTCGTATCTTTCTTACCTGTATCTATATACTTTTTCATAATAAATCCGAATTAAAAATCTCCTAATGTTTCTTCGATTTGGCTCAAAGCCTCAGCACACTGTTCTTCAGAAGGAGCTTTGCCGTGCCATTTATGTGTTCCTGCCATAAAATCTACTCCGTGTCCCATATCTGTATTGAACAAAATCATAGTAGGCTTACCTGTGCTGCGATTTTCTTTAGCTTTCGCAAATGCACTCTTAATAGCATCGAAATCATGACCGTCTGCACAAATCACGTTCCAGCCGAATGCTTCCCATTTCGCTTTTAGATCGCCTATTCCTGCAACTTCTTCAATATTGCCGTCAATCTGTTGTTTGTTCCAATCGGTCATACCGATAAGGTTATCTAATTTATGATGAGCTGCAAACATACCGGCTTCCCATATCTGTCCTTCCTCGCACTCGCCGTCACCGCAAAGAACATATACGAAATTATCTTCTCCATCCAACTTCTTCGCCAGAGCAACGCCTGCCCCTGCAGAAAGCCCTTGTCCTAATGATCCTGAGGTCTGGTGGATACCCGGAAGTCCTTTCCTTATAGATGGATGTCCCTGCAAACGTGACCCGAAAACACGCAATGTTCCCAATTCTTCAATCGGGAAAAATCCTCGTCTTGCAAGCACCGAATAGTACACGGGAGCGATATGACCTGCAGACAAAATAAACACATCCTCTCCCTTTCCGTCACGGCTCCATATCTCCGGATTTAACTGCATCTCATCGAAAAACAATGCAGTCATCACGTCCGCACTGCTCAACGAACCGCCCGGATGCCCTGACTTCGCCTTTGTAACCATTCTGATAATATCTCTCCTCACTTGCGAGGAAATACGTTTCAACTCTTCTTTTGTTGGCATGACTTTAATATATTACGGATTTCAAATTTAGCATAAATTTTCTATATCTTTGCAAAATATGGTTTTATAAAAAGCGCTTTGCGCTTTTAAAAACATTTGATTTTTAAAAAGTAAAAACTAAACTTTTGATAACAAAAGGTTTAGAATAAATAAAATATATGAAGTACATAAGGAATTTCTGCATTATAGCCCATATCGACCATGGCAAAAGTACCTTGGCGGATCGTATGTTGGAACTCACCAAGACCCTCAACACCAGAGATATGGAAAACCAAGTTTTGGATAGTATGGACCTTGAGAAAGAAAAAGGAATCACCATAAAAAGCCATGCTATCCAAATGGACTATATATATAAAGGAGAAAAATACCAACTCAACCTCATCGACACTCCGGGTCACGTGGACTTCTCATACGAGGTATCACGTTCTATCGCCTCTTGCGAAGGCGCACTTCTTGTTGTAGATGCCACACAAGGAATTCAGGCTCAGACCATATCTAACCTTTACCTTGCTGTAGAACACAACTTGGAAATCATACCTGTGTTGAATAAAATAGATATGGATGCTGCACAGCCGGATGTAGTAACAGACCAAGTCTGCGATCTTATCGGCTGCTCTCCTGAAGACGTATTTAAAGTATCTGCAAAGACAGGATTGGGTGTGGAGCCGCTCTTGGATGCTATTGTGGAAAAAATTCCTGCACCTCAAGGTGATCCGGATGCTCCTTTGCAGGCTTTGATTTTCGACTCTGTTTTTAATCAATTCAGAGGCGTTGTCGCTTACTTTAAAGTGAAAAACGGTTCTATCAAAGCAGGCGATAAAGTAAAATTTTTTAACACCGGAATGGAATACGATGCAGAAGAATTGGGAGTACTTAAAATGAAACTCTCTCCGCAAAAAGAAATCCCTTGCGGCAGTGTTGGCTATATTATATCCGGTATTAAAAGTGCAGTAGAAGTAAAAGTCGGAGATACCATTACTCACGTAGAAAATGCTTGTAAGGAAGCAATTGCCGGTTTCGAAGAGGTCAAACCGATGGTCTTTGCAGGTATGTATCCTGTGCAGGCGGATAAATACGAAGATTTGCGTGCGACATTGGAAAAATTCCAACTCAATGATGCCTCCTTTACTTATGAGCCTGAATCCTCATTGGCTTTAGGCTTTGGTTTCAGATGCGGATTCTTGGGACTTCTACATCTTGAAATCGTACAAGAAAGGCTTTTCAGAGAATTCGGTATGGATGTTATTACGACCGTGCCGAACGTATCATATAAAGTATATACCACGCAAGGGGAAATTCTGGATGTGCATAACCCTTCAGGCTTGCCTGCACCTACTCTTATAGAACATATTGAAGAGCCGTATATAAGGGCGCAGATTATTTCCAAGACGGATTTTTACGGTCCTATAATGAAACTTTGTTTAGAGAAAAGGGGAGTGTTGATAGGAGAGCATTACATTACTTCGGATAGGGTGGAACTTACTTACGATATGCCTCTTTCTGAAATAGTTTTTGATTTTTACGATAAACTCAAATCTATCTCAAAAGGTTATGCTTCTTTCGATTACCATGTTACGGAGTTCCGTCATGCGAAACTCGTGAAACTCGATATTCTATTGAACGGCGATCCTGCCGATGCATTGTCTTCTTTGATACATGAAGATCATGCGTATGATTTTGGTAGGAAAATCTGCTTGAAGCTCAAAGACCTTATACCTCGTCAGCAATTCGATATAGCTATTCAGGCTGCCATAGGGGCTAAGATTATTGCCAGAGAGACTGTGCGTCAGGTAAGAAAAGACGTTACTGCAAAATGTTACGGAGGAGATGTCAGCCGAAAAAGAAAATTGCTTGAAAAACAAAAAGAAGGAAAAAAGAGAATGCGCCAGATAGGTACTGTTACTGTGCCTCAAAGTGCATTTATGGCAGTATTGAAATTAGATTAAGATGTATCGGATAGCTGTATTAATTTCTGTATATAACAAGAAAGAAAAGGTTCTTGCTTGTTTGGAAGAGTGTTATAGGCAATTTGACTCTATGATAGCCGAAGGCAAATACAGATTTACTATTTACCTACACGATGATAACAGTACTGACGGACTTCGGGAAGATGTAAAAGAGAAATTTCCTGAGACAAATATTCTCCGCACTTATGGGAAAGAATATATAAACGGAGGCAGACTGATAGCATGGAGAGCAGCGGCAAAAGAAAATTATGATTTTTATTTGTGGTTGGACTGTGAATTGAATCTAAAAGAAAACGCCTTTTCCGTTTTGTTGGATAACTCTGCATTTGTTCGCCATAAGGCTATAATCGTAGGCTCTGTTGCAGGTCCGAAAGACGGTATGGGGCTTGATAATATCAGTCCTTCACTATTTAAAACCAAATACGGAGGGCGAAATCGTATTTTTAGATTGATAGAACCGGATAAAGTCTTGCCTGTCGTTTGTGAAATTTTTGATGGTAATCTTGTATTGGTGCCTAAATATGCATATGATATAATAGGAATGTTTGATCCTCGTTTTCCGCAAACCTTTGGGGATTATGACTATGCTTTGAGGGCAAAAAAAGCAGGCGTGGCAAGATTGATTGCTCCGGGAATACTTGCTACTGTAAGCACAAGCAAGCCTTTGCCTGTCTGGAAAAATCCGAATGTTAGTTTAAAAGAAAGATATAAAGCTTTAGACAATCCAGCGGGCCGCCCTCTGAAAGCCCAATTCAATTATGATTTAAGGAGCAATGGTCTGTTTTTCGCGATAATGCATTTCTTTAAGACTAATATTGTGGTCCTTTTTGCCGTTCAGAAAATATATTGATCCATTATGGAAAAATTGAAATTTTATATAGTTTCTATGAGGTTGAGGACACTTCCGCTGTCGTTGGCAGGAGTGTGTCTGGGTGCTATATTGGCATTTATTGATTATAGGGTATCCTGGCAGGTGATTTTATTTTTACTTTTGACATCTGTCTCACTTCAAATACTTTCCAACCTTTCCAATGAATTAGGCGATTCCTTGAATAAATCCGACTTGGAGACCAGGCAAGGACCATTATATGGTTTGGATTCCGGTAAATTGACAATCAAAGAGATGAAATCCTTAATAGGCGTTTTTATCTTACTTTGTATAGTATTCGGACTATTTATGCTGTATTGCTCTTTCGGTACATTATTTTGTATTGAGAGTATCTGTCTTGCTTTACTCGGAGGCGCTGCTATTTTTGCGGCTTTGAAATACACTCTTGGACGTAATCCGTACGGCTATCGCGGTTTGGGAGATTTGTATGTATTCTTGTTTTTCGGATTTGTATCGGTTTTAGGCTCTTATTTTGTATGTGCTCACGAAATTCCATCTTTATTGTTGTTACTTCCGTCAGCGTGTATAGGTTTTTTCAGTGTTGGAGTATTGAATGTAAACAATATAAGGGATATGAAGACCGATATCGGTACGCGCACGACTGTTGCAATCCGCCTGGGCTTAAAAGGTGCGCGTATTTATCAGTTGATATTGATAGTCTTTGGATGGGGATGTATGTTGGCTTATGCTTCTTTAAGAATTTTTGATATTTGGCATTTCCTTTTTGTACTTACTTTACCTTTATTTATTATTCACATTATAGGCGTATTTTCAAAAGAAGGAAAAGAATTGGATAAAATGTTACCTCTACTATCTTTATCCACTTTTCTTTTTTCCATTTTAACAGGTATCGGATTCTCTGCTTTTTTTATACTATAAGGCAGTTTATCAGGGTTATAAAAAATGAGCTTGCGACAAGGAAGTTGTGCAAGCTCTTTATTTACCTTTATTTTTTAATTCAGATGTTTTTTTATCCTTTCAACGGAGTCGAGTTTCTCCCACCCGAAGAATTGTATTTCTTTTTCAATTTCTTTACCGTTACGGATTAGTTTCACGCTTTTTGTGTAAGGCTCTCTACCAAGATGTCCGTATGCCGCTGTAGGAGCATAGATTGGGTTTTTAAGCTGGAACTGTTCGATGATTTTCGCAGGACGCAAATCGAAAATTTCGTTGATTTTTTCTGCAATGAAAGCATCTTTAAGTTGCTTTCCGTCTTTTCCTACTGCTGCCGTGCCGTAAGTATCTACAAAAATGCTCACAGGACGAGCAACCCCGATAGCGTATGAAATTTGTACAAGCATCTCGTCCGCCACGCCGGCTGCAACCATATTTTTAGCGATATAACGCGCTGCATAAGCAGCCGAACGGTCTACTTTTGACGGGTCCTTTCCGGAAAAAGCTCCGCCTCCGTGAGCGCCTTTACCGCCGTAAGTATCCACGATTATCTTTCTGCCTGTCAGACCTGTATCCCCGTGAGGACCTCCGATGACGAACTTCCCGGTCGGGTTCACATGGAGGATATAAGAACCGTCAAACAGAGCTGCCGTTTCTGTCGGAAGTGCATTTATCAGTCTTGGCAATAATATTTTACGCACATCCTCCTCTATTTCCTTGTGCATCTCATTGTCCACCCTGTCTTGCCCGAATTGACGAACTGCCTCACTATAATCCTTAACGTGCAGTTCTTCGCCGACGAACTCATCGTGTTGAGTCGAAATAACGATTGTATGCACTCTCACGGGCTTATGGGTCTCCTCATCGTACTCCACAGTGAATTGCGATTTCGCATCAGGACGGAGGTAAGGCATCAGTTCAGGCTCATTTTTACGAATATCAGCAAGCAACCTCAAAGCCAAATGTGACAAAGCCAAAGGAAGCGGCATGAATTCTTTCGTATCCTTGCACGCATACCCGAACATCATTCCCTGGTCGCCTGCTCCCTGCTCCTCCGGAGACTGTCTCACCACACCTCTGTTAATGTCTGCGCTCTGCTCGTGCAATGCCGAAAGCACTCCGCACGAGTTTCCGTCAAACATATATTCAGCCTTATTATAGCCTATTTCGTTAATCTTATTGCGCACGGTCGTCTGAATATCCACATATGCGTCCGATTTCACTTCACCCATCACCACAACCATTCCTGTACTGCAAAAACTTTCGCACGCCACCTTAGAGTCCTCATCCTGGCGCAAAAACTCATCCAAAATAGCATCCGAAATCTGGTCCGCAACCTTATCAGGATGTCCCTCAGACACTGACTCGGAAGTAAATAAATAATTCATAACAAAAATAATTTTTAATTTATTCGGGCAAGCCGAAAAAAAACAACCCCATCTTATGATGGAGTTGTTAAAAATATCGGATTTTTAAAAAAGGCAAATGATAAAAATAATAACAGCCTATTAAAAGCCGACTTTTTAGCATTTTTTAAATGTGGTTGCAAGCAGCCAAATCCCTCCACATAAGATTTATGCAAATTTATGCAAAATCCAAACAAATCCAAAAGAAACTACTGAAAAAAAAGAATTTTAAGATTAAAAACATTTTATATTTGGAGAGTTGTTGATTTGCATTTTTAAAAGTAGTACCTTCGCACACCGTAAAAACTAATTATACCAACTGCTATGAATCAATCTTTCAAAAGATTTTCGATTGCCTTATCGGCATTCGTTTGTAGCCTTGCAGCTTTCGCGCAAGTAACTACATCAAGTCTTACCGGCAGAATCTCGGATGAAAACGGAGAACCGCTTCCGGGTGCAGCCATTGTGGCTGTTCACACCCCATCAGGTACTCAATACGCATCTGCTGCCAACAATGACGGTCTTTTCAGCATCAATGGAATGCGTGCCGGAGGACCTTACAAAGTAGAAATCTCCTTTATAGGTATGGCTACGTTGGAGTACAACGATATTACTTTAACCTTAGGAGAACCATTTGAAATTAATGCCGTAATGAAAGTATCCAACCAATTGGATGCGGTAACGGTAGTGAGCAAAAAGACTTTTAATGCAAATATGACAGGCGCGGGAGCAAGCTTCAGCCGCTCTACTGTCGAAAGTATGCCATCTATAGACAGGAGTGTTTACGATATCGTAAAATACTCCCCGCAAGCTTCAGTAGGTAAAAACGGAGGTATCTCATTTTCAGGATCCAACAACCGTTACAACAGTTTCCAAATTGACGGAGCCGTAGCCAATGACACATTCGGTCTTTCTGCTTCAGGAACAAACGGAGGACAGACAGGAGCAAACCCTATATCAATAGATGCAATCGAGCAAATTCAAGTAGTTATTGCACCTTTCGATGTACGCCAATCCGGATTTACAGGAGGAGCAATCAATGCTATCACCAAATCAGGAACTAATAAGATAAAAGGCTCAGGATACTTATATTTTAATAATCAGGATTTTATCGGTACAAAAGCCGGTCCTCTCGCTCCGGGTAAAAAGAGAGAAAAATATAGCCGCCAGCACGCTATTACCGCAGGCGCTACTTTTGGCGCTCCTATTATAAAGAACAAATTGTTTGTTTTTGCCAGCTTTGAATTCTTTTTGAAGAGCCGTCCGAATATCTATTCTCCGGCAAATAACTCTTATGAAGAATACAAACTTAACGAAGATGTATATTACAACGGAGAAAATCTCGGTAATGTCTTCAATCAGAAGATGGCTGAAGCGATGATAAAGAAATATAAAGAGACTTACAGGCTTCCGGGAGTTCAAGAATCATTTGCTCCTCGTAACATTGATGACAAATCCATAAACGGTTTGTTGCGTTTTGACTGGAATATCAGTGACGCCCATAAATTGATGGTACGTTATCAGCTTATGTCTGCATCTGCCGATAAATACACAGCAGGTCAAAGTTCATATACTTTCGCTAACTCTAGCTTTAAGCAGTCAAATCTTTCAAATACTGTCGTTGCAGAGTTGAACTCACGTATTACTCCTTCTATCCAAAATATGTTCAGGGTATCCGGTGTTTTCATCAGAGATCATCGTTCTATACCTTATGCAGGAGCAACAGTGTCTACAAGAGCAGACAAAACTTCCAAAGGCACATTCTCTACAAATATCGGTACGGAGTATTCATCAGGAGCAAACTCAATGTCTTCCGATAACTATACTATTACTGACAACCTCTCTTGGTATATAGGTAAACATGAACTTGTATTCGGTACTCATAATGAGATTTACCGTTTCAACAACGTATTCCTTCAATATTTGTATGGAGGTTATTCTTTTAATACTCTCAATGACTTCTTCAATGATAAGATTGAGCGTTTCGATTTCAGATACTCCGATCCTACATTGACAAATGGTAACACAAAATGGGCTGCAAATACTGTAGCCGCTCAATTCGGTCTCTATGTTCAGGATGAGTGGAAACCAAGCAAAAACCTTACTCTTACTTATGGTTTGCGTATGGATATTCCTACACTCTTAAACAGACCTACGGAAAACCCTGATTTCAATAAAAGCGAGCTTTCTAACAAAACAGGCGAGAAAGTCGGCGTAGTACCAAATGTTATGCCTCTTTTTTCTCCTCGCTTAGGTTTTCGTTGGTTCTTGAATGATAAGCACACTACGCTTTTGAGAGGAGGTGCAGGCTTATTTACAGGTCGTGTTCCTTTCGTATGGCTTTCTAATGCATACAACAATACAGGTATGGAATCTAAATCTGTTACCGTAAATAAACCGGATGCAGGTAAATTCTTACCTAAGAATTTTGCAGGACAAGGAATCGATCCATATGAAAATATAATCAAGGCCGGTCACGCTTCTGCAGGCGGAAAACCGACGATTAACACTCTTTCAAAGAAGTTTAAATATCCTCAGGTATTCCGTGTTAATCTCGGCTTCGAACACACATTCGCTCACGGATGGAAATTCACTTTCGACGGTTTGTACTCAAAGAATCTTAACAACGTTTACTTTAGAAATCTTGCCCTCAAAAAAGCTGGTGAAGTATATGCTGTAAATGCAGCTAATGCAAATAAGAAGAATGTTGCCCCTTACTACAATTTGGATAAGACCTATTATGCCGTCATAGCATTGGATAATACAAATAAAGGATATAGCTACTCTCTTAGCGGTAAGATAGAAAAGCACTTTAATTTCGGGCTTGACCTTATGGGAGCTTACACTTTCGGACACTCTAAGTCTGTAAATGACGGAAGTTCATCTGTTGCTTATTCAAACTGGAAATACAATTATTCTGTAGATACCAACTCTCCGGAGTTAGCATACTCTTTGTATGACAGGCCTCATAAAGTAATGGCGGTCGTATCTTACACATCACCTGTTTACGGAAAAATGTTCTCTACCAATGTTTCTCTTTCATACACAGGTGAAAGCGGCCAGAGATATGCATACGTTATGAGTGAGACAGAAGATTTTAACGGTGACGGACAAAAAGGAAACTCTCTAATGTATGTTCCTACTCAATCGGAAATAGGTCAGATGAATTGGGAACCTATTATGAGCGGTACTAAAGTACTTAAGAGCGCCGGACAGCAAGCTGCTGAATTTGAGCAGTTTATCCGTAACGATAGTTACTTGAACAGCCATAGAGGACAGTGGACGGAAAGATATGCAGGTATAGCTCCATTTGAGAATCATTTTGATTTGCATATAGGTCAAGATATAATATATGACAGAAAACACGGGCGCAAGATTCAGTTGATGCTTGATGTACTTAATATTGCTAACTTGTTGAACCGCAACTGGGGACTTTCTTACAGCGCAGCTTGGTCTCGTCAGATATTGTCAGTAACTTCTTTGACGAAAGATGCGGCAGGCAATTATACCCCTTCATATAATTTCAATCCTAACTCTCTACAATTGAATGACTTCTATTCAAGATGGAGATGTCAATTAGGTTTAAGGATTACATTTTAATTAAATAAAAGAATATGAAAACAATCGTTAAAATATTAACGTCTTTGTCTTTATCGCTTGCCCTTTTTACAGCTTGCGATAAGACAGGAGGAAAGCTTGGTACGAAGATAACTGCCGATAAGACGACACTAAATCCTTTTGAGGCGTCAGATAACGCAGAACAAGTGATAAAAGTGACAGGAGACGGAGAGTGGGTAGCTACGGCTCCTCAATGGATATCTCTTTCGGCATATCACGGAAAAGGTGATATGGAGGTGAAAGTGAAAGTACAAGATAACCTTACCGGAACCGAAAAAAATGCACCTCGTGAAGGCTTTATTTCTTTCAGTACCGGAACATCCAACGTGGAAATCCCTGTAAGACAAAGAGGCGATAAGAGCAAATTGATCGTCCTCTTCAAAACAGTAAAAATCGAAGATTTCCTAAAGAAAAAAGATGACAAAGAAGCGTGGTTCCACGTTAAAGGCACTATCGCCTCTATCGCAAGCGCAGACTATGGTAACCTCACTATCAAAGATGGAGACAAAGAACTGTATGTTTATGGAGTTACCGCTACAAAGCAACACAAAAACGACAAATCATTCGCTTCATTGAATCTGAAAGTCGGGGACATCTTAAATATCGCTTGCTACAAATCCTCATACAATGGGAATGCACAAGCAGCAGGCGCATATATATACGACCCTACAAAGCAAAATCTTCAAGTATCGCCTACATCTGTAAAATTGCCTAAAGAAGCAGGAAACGTGACTTTGGACATTATTGCCAAAGGAGAATATACTGTTACCGTTGACGCTGCCGCATCTTGGATTACTCTAGAAAAAGAAGAAAAAGTAGATGGACTTGCATACTTGAAAGTAAGTGCGAACACTGTGGAAACTCCTCGTTCGGGAAAGATAACCGTAAAATTAAATGATGCTTCTCAGGAGGTTAACGTTTATATTAACCAATCAGGTGTAGAGCCTGCGAAGTCTACAATAAAAGATGCATTGACCAAGACTTACGCCCACGTACAAGGACAAGTTGCCGCTCTTACCACACAAGGCTTTTTGCTCGCTGACGAGACAGGCAAAATTTATGTCTACACAAAAGATCCCGTATCTTTCAAAATAGGCGACAAGATAAAAGTTTGCGGTAAAGTAAGCGCGTATAATTTCGGTGCGCAAATCGGCAACGATGTAGTCGAGAACCTCGGAAAAGCAGATTATAAAGCTCCTGAAGCCGTGAAATTGGATAAAACAGGTTTGGATGCTTTATTACAATCCGTTACAGGAAAAGACAAAGCCAAATTGTCTGACGTAATCGAGGTCAAATTCGTAGAAGTCGCTGCCACAGTGGCTGTTAATGGCAAATACGTAAATCTCAAAGTCGAAGGTACTACAAACGATTTGTCAGTCTACAACCCTTTGAAAACCCTTAAATTTGAAGACAAAAAAGCCGTAACGGTCAAAGGTTACATTATTCAGCTTTCAGGCTCCAAAAACAAACCTGTCAGCCATGCAACAATTATTGTAACAGAGGTGAAATAATTTATAATCACGCCTTTAAGCAGCCTGCGGAAAAATTTTCCTCGGCTGCTAAGGCAAAAGCAGACGTTCAACGTCTGCAAAATAAAAATCGAACAGTGAGGCGGCGCAATATCCGCCTCACTCCGTTTAAAACCGCAGCGAGGGTATCTTCACCCTCGCTGCGGCAATTCGAGGGGCAGGGTAAGATACCTGTCCCTCGATGGATTTTACCTTTATTTCTAAAAACCGCTGATTTTTAGCGCGAATGCGCTTTTCGGCGCTAAAAGAATTTTTAGCAGCCTGAATTTTAAAAAGTCTTGTAAAGTAAACGTTTATAATTATTTAACATCGGCTTTGAGGGAGGTGTAAAAGGAAATTATTATATTTTTGTCGATTTTTTATGTATAAAACGTTTATTGTTTTTATATTTGTAGTCCACTTAGAAAAATACATCACATTAATTTAATAAGCATAAACATGAAAATAAGCAGATTATTAATTTCTATGGCAATGGTTGCTTTGTTTGCGTTTGCCGTAGGATGTAAAAAGGAAAAAGAGCAGGGTGATTTAGGTACCCCGAAAGTAAATGTTGTGACGCCGGAAGTGGCTTTTGATAAGGCTGCCGGTTCTAAAATCGTTAAATTTACAGCAACACGCGATTGGGAGGCTGCGGCAAATCAGACTTGGGTAGGTATTAATCCTTCATCAGGAAAGGCGTCTGCAAAGGAGCAGCAGATAGAAATTACGCTTCTTGAAAATACCGGTGTGGACAGAACGGCTGTGGTTACTATTACTTTGAAAGGAGGTTTGGGCAAGAAGACCATTACGATTAATCAGAGCGGTACGGGTTCCGCTTATAAATCTATTGCGGATCTTCGTGCGATGGCAAATGCCGATATGACTTTCGAAACGAAAATCGAGGGTTCTCTTAAGATTAAGGGTGTGGTCGTTTCCAATAAAGATTTGAAGAACTTGACCCCTGCTAAGAGTATCCATGTGCAGGATGAGAATGCTGGAATACATGTGAAATTGTCGGATAATTCTACTTTCGCTTTTGGGGATGAAGTAGAAGTCGATCTTTCAGGCAAAAAATTGTCATTCTATAAAAAAGCATTGCAGGTGGATGCTGCTTCCGTTAAGAAATTGGGTACAAAGACAGTTGAGGCTAAAGAAGTTTCAATAGACGATTTTTTGGCAGGGAAATATGCTTCTCAATATGTGGCTGTTAAAGAATGTCAGGTGGTGGATGCTGATCTTACAAAAAATTTCGGAGCTGCCGATAAATCCGTGTCTATTAAGATAATGGAGAAAAGCGGCAAGACATTTTTCATTCATACTTCTAAAAGCGCTACATATAAGGATACAAAAGTTCCTCAGGGAATGGGTACGATCAAAGGTATTGCTACAAGATATGAGGATAATTTCCAGTTGTTCTTTGCTCAGGAGAGCGACTTTGCAGGTATGACAGGGGCGCGTTTTGCGGTTCAGGGCAAATCTATGAGGATTGCGGAGGTGTTTACGACTACTGAAACTGCCGTAACTGTGAAAGGAAAAGTAGTGGCAATGTCTAAAACAGGCTTTATCTTGAATGACGGCGATGCAAAATCGCTTTCCGTATATACGAAAACGGAACCTGCCGTTACCAAAGGCGATGTTGTAGAAGTTGTAGGAACAAGGGATGCAGCTAATGCCAACTTGAAACCTTACGTTCAGATTACCGATCCTAAAATTACGAAATTGACTGAAACCATTACGGAAAGTACAGCTGCACCTACCGCACTTAATTCAGATCAAATCGATGCTTACGGGAAAGAGGTTTCAGCAAATTATGTTGTCGTAGAAGGTAGAGTGGTAGAGAGCGTGTCAAATGGTAAAACATATAAAAACATAGATTTCGGAGGAAAGGTATTAGGCTCGCCTGCTTCTAACGATTTAGACGGACAAATTGTAAAAGACGGTTTCGTTAAGATTACAGGTTATTATACAGGAATGCTTTTCGGTCGCTTTACTATTGTTCCGGTGAAGGTAGAAACAAGTACAAAGAAATTCTTTACCGTAGAGAAAAGCAGTATGGAAGTAGAGGCAAATGCTACATCTGCAGAAATCAGCGTATTTTCTAATGTGGCTTGGACTGCATCTTCTGACAATGCTGCATTTACGGTATCTCCGGCAAGCGGAAGCAATAACGGTAAGATAACCGTTTCTTTTGCTGCAAATACGGAAACTAATGCTAAAAAAGCAAATATTACGATTAAAACTACGGAGGATGTAAAAACTAAAGAATTTAAAGTAACGCTTACTCAAAAGGCGGCTGCTCCTTCCGGTTCAATGACATGGACTCATACCTTGGCAAAAGGAGAATTGAGAGACGGATCTGTTACATTGAATGCTAAAGAATGGTCGTTTAAAGCAGAAGGTACTTCTTATTTTGGATTTGATTCTAAATATGGAAAAGGATGTCAAGTAGGTAAGAGTGCGGAACCTGCAAAATCTATAACTCTTTCTTCTGAAGCCTTTACAGGAACGATTTCCGAGATTAAGATAGAGACATCAGGCGCAGGCGGTACAAATGCCAAAGTCAATGTTACGGTAGGCGGTACTAAATTCGGAGAAGAGAAGAATCTTACCAATAGGAATGTAGAGTATTCATTCGGCGGCTCTGCAAAAGGAAAGATTGAGATCAAATGGACTCAAACATCGAAAAAAGGTATTTATATAAAGAGCATAACGGTAGTTAGCGCACAGTAATATAATATTTGTTAATTAAGGGAAGTCCGATACTCTCGGCTTCCCTTTTGTCCTCTAAAACAGTTAAGAAAATGTGTAAACTTAAATTAATTCATAAACTTATTGCGGTATCATTGTTTTTCTGTTCAATAGCAGTGATGGCGTGTAAAAAAGATGATGACGCATTAAAGCCGGCTCCCGAGTTGATAGTAAAGGAAACAACACTTTCTAATGCAAAAGGACAGCAATTTTTATCTATAAAATCCGAATCTTCTTGGAAAATCGAAGTTACATACGAGAAAGAAGGGGAAAATTGGGTAAAATTAAATAAAACATCGGGCTCCGGTGATGATGCTTCAGTACTTCTTACTGTGGAAGAGAACGCTTCGGCAAACTTACGTTCTGCTGTTTTGACGGTGTTAAGCGGTAGTAAATATCAGGATTGTAAGATTACGCAGAAAGGTAAAGCAGTCATTCCTAATCCTGACGATCCCGAGCAGCCGGAAGACCCTCATAACCCCGAAGATCCGGAGCCGAAACCGCATCCTGAACCGGAACCTAATCCGGATCCGGGACAACCGGAAGATCCGAGTATAGTACCGGAAAAAGGCGTTCCCGGGTGGTTGGAGTTACCTGCGACCAATGCAAATGATGAACTTAAATATTATAATCATTTTGTAAATGAAGGAGGAATAAGAAGGAGAAACTATTCGTACTATTGGTCTTCAAAGGACAGGGTTTCTTACTGGGTGGCTTATCCGCTGTATGATTGGTATATTAATCCTCATGTAAAAAGGCAGAATCCATTTAAATTGAGAGACCCGCATGAACCTTTAAATGCGCCTTATATAGGAAGAGGAACCTATAAAGGAAGTGTAAGATATGACAGAGGACACCAACTTCCTTCTGCAGATCGCCATCATTCAGAGGAGATAAACAATACTACTTTTTACAGTACTAATATGACTCCTCAGGTTGCATATTTCAATCAAGGAATTTGGCAAAAATTGGAGATGAAAGTTCGCGATTGGCACAGAGGGGCGGATACTACATATATAGTTACCGGCTGTGTAATAGGTCCGGGACATAAATGGGCAAAAGACAATAAAGGCAGTGATGTAGCTGTGCCTACTGCTTATTTTAAGGCTCTTCTTCGTTATAAAAAATTATCTGATTACGGAATAGCTCATTATACTGCTTTCGCTACATATTTGGAGCATAGAGAGGATTGTGAAAAAGGAGAAAGATTTGAGTTATCTATGTCTATGTCGATAGACGAATTGGAAGAAAAATTGGGATATGATTTGTTTGTAAATCTTCCTGCATTGGTCGGAGAAGAAAATGCTAAAAAAATTGAAGCTATGGATCCTAAAAAGAATCCTAAATGGTGGAGATAAAATAATATGAGAAGAATAATTTTAACACTAATTGCGCTTTCGGTCTTAATATCCGGTTTATTTGCGCAAGCTAAGCCGAAAAGGACGTATGTTGTAGGTTTTTACAACTTGGAAAACCTTTTCGATACACGTCACGATAAAGGGAAAAACGACTTCGAGTACCTTCCTGAAGGTAAGAATCAGTGGACAGATGTCAAGTACAACAAGAAATTGCACAATATGGCGAAAGTCATTAAGGCAATGGCAAAAGATAATGGTCGTTACCATACGATATTAGGCGTATCCGAAGTGGAAAACAGAAGAGTATTGGAAGATTTGGTGAATTGTGAAGAAATCAGAGATGCCAATTATCAAATAGTGCATTATGACGGACCTGATCGTAGGGGAGTGGATGTAGCATTATTCTATAAGCCCGAGCAGTTTACTTTTATCGAGAGTGAAAGCATACCTTTTACGTTTGAAGGTTCTCAAGTAAAATTTACTATGAATAAAGAGGCTCAGGATAATTTCCGTACAAGAGATATTCTGATGGTAAGAGGGACTATTGATGGAGAAATGTTCGCATTTTTCGTGGCTCACTTGCCATCTCGTATCGGCGGTAAAGGGCAGGATTTGCGCTGCAGAGGCGCTGAGATTATTCGCAAACGCTCTATCGAAATAGAGAAAGAATTTCCGGGCATCAAGATTGTCGTTATGGGCGATATGAATGACAATCCTACCGATGACAGTATGACAAAATTTATCGGCGCTAAAGAGAAGCAGGAAGAAGTAGGCGAGTATGAGTTTTTCTCTCCGTTTATATCTATGTTCAAAGCAGGATACGGCTCTTTGGCTTATCAAGGGGCTTGGAATATATTTGATATTATTTTGGTAAATAAGGCTTTGTTCAAGAACAAAGGCGGCTTGACTATACAGAAAATCAATAAGAAAGGTTATTATGCAAGAATTTATAATGCCGCATTTATTACCAATCAGAAAGGACCTTATAAAAATACGCCTTTCCGTACATTTGCGGGAGGAACGTTTATGAATGGTTATAGCGACCATTATCCTACATATATTGTACTTGCTAAGTAGAGAGAGTTTATTATGATGAAAAAATTAATATTAGCGTTAAGCCTTATTGTTTTACCTTTCGTTTCATTTGCGCAGACTTATTCCGGTGGAGTTGAAGGGAAAATCGTGAACCGTTCGGAAAACATCCCGGTGTCTAATGCAAAACTTACACTTTATAAAGGCGCAGAGCAGCTAGCTGTTGCAAAATCGGATTCCAAAGGAAACTTCCTTATTAAAAATTTGGAAGATGGTGTCTATACTCTTTTGATAGATGCTCCGGATTATTTGCCTGAAAGAGTAAACGTTACCGTGCATAAGGGCTATGTTAAGAATATGGTTAAATTGACCTTGACTTCTGCACAAAAAGTCGCAGAATCTTCTGATGAAAGCCTTCTGGACTTTGATAGCGATGCGGCAGGATTTAATGACAATCCCGTACCTCTTTTCGGAGCAAATGATATATTCTCCAATGTCTCAAGCTTCAATTTTAGTGCAGTTCGTTTCCGCAATAGAGGTTATGCTTCTGAATCACAGGACGTATATCTTGCAGGAGTAAGGCTTAATGATGCTATTACAGGTTATTCTCCTTATTCTCTGTGGAGCGGTCTTAATGAAGCAACAAGGAGCAAGGAGGGCGTGATAGGTAATGAAATGTCGGATTACGGTTTCAGCCGTTACAACGGTTTGACCAATATTTTTGCCGATGCTTCAAGCATGCGTACCGGATTTAGAATGTCAACAACTACGGTAAGCCAATTTTATCGTCTTCGCCTTATGGCATCTTATGCTTCCGGACAATTGGATAACGGATGGTCTTATGCTTTTAATTTCTCTGCCCGTTTGGGTGGCAATGATTGGGTTAAAGGTGTGTTTTACAGATCTTTTGCTTATTATGCAGCATTGGATAAAGTATTTGACGATACTCATAAATTAGGATTTATCTTTTTTGCCGCTCCCGGCCAGAGGGGTGCGCAAAACGGTTCTACGCAGGAGGTGTACGATTTGATGAAAGACAATATGTATAACTCCAATTGGGGATACCAGAATGGTGTTATCCGTAATGCGCGTGTCCGCAAAACGCATGAGCCTGTTTTTGTAATGAAGTATGATTTTACACCTTCGGATAAATTCCGCGCTTCCGCTACACTGCTTTATCGTTTCGGTAAAAACGGCTATACAGCATTGGATTGGTATGATGCACCTGATCCTCGTCCTGATTATTATAGAAATCTGCCGAGTTATTTCTATTCGGAGAATCCTGATCTGAATCGTAAAGATTTATTTAAATATAATTGGGCTAAGGATGCTTGGACAAGAGATGTTCCGCATATCACACATATAAATTGGGATAGATTTTACCAAATTAACAAGATGAATAAAACTGCTTCCGGAGCACGTTCGAAGTATGTTGTCGAAGAGCGTAGGGCGGATCAGCAGGATTTTAATTTGGCAGCGACTGCCAAATATACTCCGTCACGTTATTTTTCTTTGAATGGCGGTATCAGCGCAAGAATAAATCGTACAGAACATTATAAGGTGTTGGATGATCTTTTGGGAGGAGATTATTATGAGAATGTCGATCAGTTTGCAGAGAGAGACTTCTCCTCTTCTAAAGCCAAAGTGCAGAATGATTTGGATTATTATTTGAGCAATGGCGCTTCTCAAAGGCTTAATCCCGGTGATAAGTATGGCTATGATTACTATGCCAGAGTTAATAATTTCGATTTTTGGCTGAATTCAGCTTTTTCTAAAGGTAATTTTTCAGGCTCTTTGGCAGCAAAGGTCGGATATAATTCTTTCTGGAGAGACGGTCTTGTGAGAAAAGGACTTTTTGCAGGTGTGGATAAAGATGGCAATGATATTATTGTAAATGGAGAAAATCTCACGGTTAGAGATAGTTATGGTGAGGTAGTATCTTCTTTTGGCAAATCGAAAGTTAATCGTTTCTTTACTTATGGCTTGAAAGCCAACTTGAGTTACCTTATCGGCGGCAATATGCGTGTTTATGGTAATTTCGGATTTTATAATGATGCTCCTCTATTCAACCATTCGTTCATTTCTCCAAGAACACGAAATTCTGTAATCAGAGGATTGAAACCGGTTAAAACATTCTCCGGAGATTTGAATTATCAGTTTATTTCTGATGGCTATAATCTTCGTGCTACCGCTTTCTATACTCAGATTATGGATCAGACCAAAGTTATGAGTTATTATAATGATTTGGAACACGCGTTCTCAAATTTCTCAATGACAGGTATTGATTCTCGTTATGCAGGTATTGAATTAGGTTTCCGTATTCCTACGCCTATCAGCAATCTTTCTTTGCAGGGTGTCTTGAGTTATGGAGAGTATGTGTACACATCAAATCCGAAGATGACGCTTACAGTAGATAATAGTTCTTCTACATTGATTGATAATGAGACTGTTCCGTATTGGAAAAGTACTCCTGTCTTTAAGAGGGATAGTGATGGGAATTACTTGAAAGACGGAAGCGGTAATTTTACTATGGAGGAAAAAGGCAAAAAGAAACATTATGTACCTGCTACACCTCAGTTTGCTGCAAATTTGGGACTGGCTTGGAACAAGAATTACTGGTTCGTGAATGCAGACGTTGATTTCTTTGCCAATTCTTACTTGGATATGAATCCTTTCTATCGTACGGATCTCGCTACGGCAGGTCCTGACGGTATCGTTACTCCGGGTGAAATAGAGTATATGACAGCGCAAGAAAAATTGAATAATGCTTGTTTGGTGAATTTAAGTGTAGGAAAGTCTTGGTTTATACGTTATAAATATCAATTGGGATTTTCTTTCCAACTTAAGAACTTGTTGAATAACAAAAATGTAAAGACCGGTGGCTATGAGTACACAAGACTTGTAGATAAGACAGATGCTCTTGAAAGGTCTTATCGTTTCGAATCCAAGTATTTTTATATGAGCGGTATCAACTATATGCTTACCGTTTACTTTAAGTTTTAATCATTTTGGAAGCATTGCGACCATAATTAAATGTGTATTGTATGAAAAAGTTTATCATATTTACAACTATTCTGGCTTTGTTCGCTTCTTGTAGGGAGTGGGAGCCGGTCGGTACTCTTGTTTACCCCGAACCTGATGGTTTCAAGCCTGTTACAGATATCAGGGCCACTCATACGATTGCTCAGCTTGCAGCTATGTACACCCCGGGAACCCCTATTACTATTGATAAAGATATTATAATAGAGGGCAAAGTTTCTACTTCCGATAAGCCGGGCAATTTTTATAAAAGTTTTTATATTCAGGATGCTACCGGTGGGATGGAGATAAAAATTGGTATTTCAGCTCTTTATAATCTTTATAAACCCGGGCAAACTGTATATGTTAAATGCGAGGGACTTACGGTAGGCAGTTATGGATATAAAACCGGTATGTATGGCGGAAGCGGTATGGTACAGTTGGGCTGTGCCGACCCTAATAAAGAATATGAGAATTCTTCAATAGATCTTCAATTGTTGATAGACACTCATATCTTCCGTGGAAAGCTCGGTGAAGAACTCACTCCTGAAGTGATTTCAGAAAGTGATTTGCCGGGCAGCGAAGCGAATTTGTCTACTTGTAAATATCTCGGCAAGTTGGTGACGTTGAAAGGCTTAAAGTACGATGGAAAGGTGTTTGTGCTTATGAATATCAACAGCCGCAGGAACAAAAAAGAGTCTTCCAACAGGGTTTTCCTTTCGGATAAGAATTGGGGTATTACTACTTGGGCTATGTCTAAAACCAAGTATCTTGAGTACCTTAACAGCGGTGTTTGGGACGATTGCCTTGTCGGTAACGGAAACGACCATAATTACGGTTCTGTAAAAGATCATAAAGACGAATTACGTAGAAACGCTTCTGCTTATCCTGTGAGCCATTATTTCAAGATGGGCAGCCGCGAGGTGCAGATCAGAACGAGCGGTTTTTCACGCTTCTCCGATGTTCAAATCGATCCTGCCGTCTTGAATGGTACAAAAACTATCGATGTTACGGGAATATTGACCCTCTACCAGGGTAAAATTCAGTTCCTCTTGAACGATATTACCGGCGTTAAAGTAAATTAGTATATAGGCGTTTGCGTAGAATAATTCCCCCTTTCGCATCCTCACTCCGGGCCTCTGAAAAAGTTTGTAAAATGCAACTTTTTCGGTCGTTTCCTCCCAAAAAGCCGAAGTCTTTTTCAAAGTCCCTCGTTCCTGCTGCTCAGGGAAAACGCGCTTCGCGCTTTGAAACTCAAATGTAGGGAAGCTCTCGCTTCCGGAAGGTCATATCGCTTGGTGCGCCGCTAATGCTGTCGCACCAAGTTTTTTAAAACGCCAAACCTGTAAATTACGCATTCATGTACAAAAAGAAGAAAAGAAACGTAAAAAGTACGTTTCTTTTGTCGAATATTTACGTTTTTTATGTGTCAGTTAGTGCTTCCGTAGCGACGCGTAGGAAGTTTGAGGAGTGGATTGGTCAGCGGCTTGTGTCCGCTGCCAATCTTCTTATTGAGATTTCAGCAGGCGCGTGAGCGGCTGCGGCTTCGTGAAGTGTTCCACTTCACAGCAAAGATTTTATTTTATAACTTCCTGATGGGATTTCGTATTGGCTGTACCCTTTTTCGGTGGTTCCTATTTTTTTTATGCCTTTGATTTTGTTGGTTGATGGGTCGGGCGTTCCGGGGAGAAATATTTTGGCTGCGGTGTTGGCCGGTACGGTGATGTTCCAGATGAGGTGTTTTCCGGATTTTTCCCAGTTGCTGATGATTTTTCCGTAAACGCTGTTGTATGAGCATTTTACCCAATTCAGCCCTTCGACCGGATAGGGCTTCAGTGTTATTTCTTTGAAGCCTGGTTTGGATGCGCGTATTCCTCCGAGGCATTCGTAGTCCCATGTGATGAGATCGCCGAGGAGCATAACGTGGTTGCCTGAGTTCATAGATGGGTCTGCGGTGTCTCCGTTCCACAGTTCCCAGATGGTGGTGGCGCCTTTCTCTGCCATATAGCCCCAGCTTGGATATGTGGATTCGGAGGCGATTTTGAATGCGAGATCGGCTCGTCCGTATTCTGTGAGGCATCGTAGAAGTTGTTGAATCCCTATTACGCCAACGCTTACGTGTCCATTTAAGTCGTTTTTGGTTTTGTCTTCTATATGTGAGAATACTTTTTCTACATATTCAGAAGGCACGATCCCGAAATATAGGGGAAGTATATTTGCAGTGACGGTATTGTTTGAGTAATATCCGTAATGCGTGTTGAGATATTTTTTATTGAATGCTTTTTGCGTGTTTTCTGCTTCGGAGTTGAAGTATTTTATGTCTTCTTTATGATTGGCGATAGTGGCAAATTCGGCCATCATCTTCATAAATCTGTAGTAGAAAGCCGTTGATATTAATGCTCCATCTGTAATTCTGGATGGGTCTTTTGAGTGTATCAGTTCGGGGGATTCAGGAGGAATGCACCAGTCTCCGTATGTGTCTTTCGTCATAATACCGTCTATCATATATTCGGACTTCATATATTGCAACCACTTTTTCATAGCGATATAATTGTCCTTGATAGGTCTTTTGTTGGCATAGCGTTTATAAATCATGTCGGAGGCAGTGAGGAAAACCCCTGGCCAGGTCATATTGTCTGAATATACTTTTTCCCAGAATGCGGGGGCGACATCGGGCAGGTTTCCGGCTTTATTTTGAGCCTCTGCGATATCTCTCAACCATTTAGCGTACAAGAGTCCGTTAGAGAAAATATACGATTCTCCATAGCATCCTGTTGTCCTATCACCGGTCCAGCCCATTTTTTCGTCTCTTTGCGGGCAGTCTGTCGGCATACCTCGATAGTTGCCGCGAATACCCCAATATGCATTATGATAGACTTTATTGATTATTTCGTTAGATGTTTCGAACGTTCCTGTAAGTGGCATTTCGTCATAAAAGACCTGCCCCTCGAAATCTTTTAGTGATGGTTTCTTCCGCAATCCTGTTATCTCTGCATAGCGGAATCCGTGATAGACGAAGCGTGGAGTCCAAGAGACCGGATTATTGTCTTTTGCGATGTATGTATCGGTTACTTCTGCTCCTCTGAGGTTATCCATATACAGGGCTCCGTTTTCAGATAGGATTTCTGCAAATCTCATAGAGATGGTATCGCCTTTTTCTTGACCGGAGATATTGATTTTCACCCATCCTACCATATTTTGCCCCATATCCGCTATATATCCTTTATCACTTTTTATTACACTTTTAGGTTTCAATATATCTTGGATTTTGATATAAGGGTTAGGCTGGGCCGTTAATATCCCTTCCGGAGCCTTTACTGCTATTGCTGTTTGCCATTTAGAATCGTCAAAACCGATTTCTGACCAGCCTGGCATTTCTTTGGTTGCATCGTAGGTCTCCCCATCGAACTCGTTGTTCTTCCTTATCGGTCCGTCTGCTGTTGCTTTCCAGTCGGTATCGCTAATCACAATACTTTTTGTGCCGTCTTTGTAATAAATCTCCAATTGAAGTATTAGAGAAGGCATCCCAAAATGAACAATGGAAGAAGTAGGCACTTTTTCTACCGGGTTGATTCGCATAGAAACGAATCTTCCTCCTCCTAAAACTACTCCTATGGCGTTTTTACCGTTTCTTAATTCTTCCGT
Organism: Candidatus Cryptobacteroides sp.; assembly: GCA_052173975.1. Classification (GTDB taxonomy): domain Bacteria; phylum Bacteroidota; class Bacteroidia; order Bacteroidales; family UBA932; genus Cryptobacteroides. The sequence continues at coordinate 92,882 of JBQMXN010000001.1, forward strand.
AACATCGAATGTATTGTAATAACAGGTTTTTCTATAATCCGAAGGAGATGGTTTGAGTACTGCTTCTCCGATATTTTTTCCGTTGATATATAAATCGTATGATCCGAGACCGCAAATGTATAGTTTTGCCTCTGATATATTTCCTGCAGACTCGAAATCTTTTCTAAGGTAGCGTGCGTTTACACGTGTATGTTTGTCAAGTAGGTCTTCTGTAGAATTGCAACCTATCCATTTGGCGCTCCAGTCTTCTTTATTTAGTAAAGCAGTTCCGAAACTTGCCGTTTCACTTTCAAATACACCTAAATTAGTCTCGACAATGACTTTCCAATATACTTTCGAGCGGCTGCCTAATGCGACTCCTTCATAATTATGCCCTATCGATTCTCCTGAAAAGACTGTTTCAGTGTCCCACAGATCGGCTTTGTTTTCGGAGAGTAAATCAGGAGAAGATGCAGCCAAAATTCTATATGTTTTTTGATACACATTAGGGTGTTTTGATTCTAATCTCCAACCCAATGCAGGATCCGTTACTCCAAGTGATTGAGGCGATGTTTGAAATTCCGCTTCTAACCCTGTTACGACAACATCGTTTCTATGCGAACAATTCCATAGAGTTAAGGCTATAAATAATGCTGAAATGAAATTAATCAAGATTCTATTCATACTAATGTAAATTTAGCGATTCGAGTTATTTATTTTGGTAAAACTCAATGGATGTGAGCGGAAGAGCTTCTGAAGAGGCAGATAGGCTTATTTTATCTTCTTTATCTCCGGAGCGTATTATTACTTGGCATTTCCCATTGAATAGACTTCTGTTAGCCTTATGCCCATCTTCTACATAATCATTTTCGTGAGAATTCGGATTGCCATTCCCTACACCTATTATCCTTGCATCTCCGCTTAGATCGAACTTTATAAGGTTATCTGCATATGGTACTTCCAATCCATTTTTATCTACGACTGATACATTGACGACAACTACATCCTGTTTTCCTGATGTTAAAGTATATTTATGAGGTGTCAGTATAATCTTAAACGGTATTCCTGTCGTTTTTACTTTAGATATTAATTTTTTCCCATTACGGTATCCTACTGCTTTCAGTATTCCTTCTTTGTATTTTACTTTCCAATTCAAATGACCATACCGAGGCATCGCTTTTTCCCCTAAACTCTTTCCGTTAAGGAAGAGTTCTACTTTATCTGCATTTGAATATATCCATACGTCCACTGTTTCTCCTTTATTTACATTTAAATTCCAATGAGGAGAAATATGCATTACATCCTCTTCACTCCACCAAGATTTATAGTAGTAATATACATTTTTAGGGAATCCGCACATATCCATTACTCCGAAATGGGAGTTTATAGCAGGCCATTCAAAAGGTGTGGGTTCTCCGCGATAATCAAATCCGGTCCAAACGAAAGCGCCCATAAATCTTTTATCTAAGGCAGTCTTTGATAGCCATTGCTCTGCTGTAGATGCCCAACTCGGATAACTGTAGTCATTGTCTGAAAGTACCGCTTTTGTGGTATCTGCCATAAAAACGCCGTCAAATACTCCGACTTTTTTCAATTCTTTACCTGATATATACACACCTCTGGTACAGACTGTACTTGCTACCTCCGTACCTATAATAGGTTGGTCAGGATGATCTTTCTCGTAATCCTCCAATGCAGCCAAATTGTAATTGAATCCTCTTATCGGTATAACCTCGTTTACTCCTGTTTTTATATTTCCTAAACTTCCTCCATAAGTGCAGGAGCGAGAAGGATCTAATTCTTTCAGCCGAAGAATCATTGTGTTTGCTATCCTTTTGCCTATAGATGTTCTTTGAACGGTTTCCTCTTCATTTCCGAGATTCCACATAAAGATGCAGGCATGGTTTCTGTCTCTTTTGACGAAATTTTCAAACTGCCCAAGATATTCTTTGCTGCTATTGAGAAGTCTTGTTTCATTTAATACCAGCATTCCTAAACTATCGCAAGCATCAAGCAATTCAGGAGTAGGTGGATTATGTGCAGTACGATAAGCATTTGCTCCCATTGATTTTAACAAGCCTACACGATAATACTGCATTTCATTTACCATAGCAGTGCCTATTCCGGCATGATCTTGATGCACGCAAAGTCCTTTGATTTGAACTTTCTTATCATTCAGATAAAAACCTTCTTTTTCATATCTGAACTTCCTTATACCAAACCTCACTTTCACTTCGTCAATAGATTCTTCATTATCAAGTATTTGGGTTGCCAAAGTGTATAAATAAGGCTTTTCCGTATCCCAAAGGAAGGGATTTTCAACTGATATGCTGTCTTTTATTTCTAATCCTTTTCCTGCAGGGACGATAAATTGATCTGATTTGGATTTTTTAACGGATTTTCCGTTTCTATCTAAAACCTCGTATTGCAACCTGCAAGTCTTGGATTCCTGCCCTTCGTTATGTATTTTGACATTTACAGACAAATTCGCAGATGTGGGAATTGCTTTCTTTTTATTAATTCTCTCCGTGTAAACAAAAAGTTCCTCAGGGATCAAATGCAAATTATCATAAATGTTAAGCCATACGTGTCTGTAAATTCCGGCTCCCTCGTAAAACCAGCCTTCAATTTGCGTAGCATCTACACGTACTGTTATCACATTTTCTTTATCGAATTCTATAAAATCCGTAATATCGTATCCTACTCCATTATATCCGCTCATATTGTTCCCGAGATATATCCCGTTGATCCAAAAACGACTCTCTCTGAATACTCCGTCAAAGCGTATTTCGAAACGTTTGCAGGAATCACTGGCAGGTATTATAAATTTCTTTCTGTACCAGCCAATGCTCGTTTCGGGAAAGTCGGGTCCGAGAGCTTTATATCCGTGGGTCTTATATCCTTTTTCCGAGAAGGGGAGCGTTACTGCCCAATCGTGTGGAAGCGTTACGGTTTTCCATTCCTTATCATCAAAGCCGACAGTTGAGAATTTTCCTTCATCCGCTTTAGCCTTATAATAATGATAATATGGATAGTCAAGATCTTTGGAAGGTACTGTTGTATGCCCAAAAGTAAATTTCCAATTGTCATCGAAAAGTATTCTCTTTCGCACTTCCCGACCGTCTAATGAGTAACTATGGGATAATACAATGCAAATAATTAAAAATAGAATATTTTTTAGTCGGTACATATTAAAATTTATTTGATAATAGTGTGTAATATTTATTTTATTTTCCGGAAACAGATTTAACAGTAAAAACATCTGTATGTACATCTTTGCTTTTCATATGCTCTATAGCAATAATGGTCGTTTTGTAATTTTTATCAATATAATTACCATTGACCGTTACATTCCTGCAACCGTCTAGAAGAAATCCACTCTTTTGCCATGTATAAGGTTTATAAGTATATGTTTTCACAATTCGGTTTTTTGTAAAAGAAAGATTTCTTACTGAACGTGCTCTTACTATAGGAGCATCGAAAACCTTGAAAGTATTGTTGTAAATGTTTATATTCTTATGATAAGGCTCATCATTATCGCTTTCCGGTCTGTGAGAAGGAGTTATAGTTATTACTGCATCTCCCCATTGCCATCGGCTCCCATCGCGATTACCTGAGGTAAGGCAATCTTCAAAAACATTATTAAAGATTTTTAAGTTGTTGTGAGCTCCTGATTCGAACCAATAATCCAAATCTCCTTCGATTAAGATCGCTGTTCCTGCCGTACGGAAATAATTATTAGCGATAATTACATTTTTCGGGGTTGTTACCAGAATACCGCGCGCTCTGTGTTTCTTTAATATTTGGCAATTTCTGATTTCTACTTCAGGATTCCAAGTTTTATTTTCTAAAAAGTCTCCTACTTTTATAGATTTTGAAAAAGGTCTTTTGAATGATAGTCTGAAACCTATAAATATACCATCTTCAAAGACTTCTTCCCTTGATGCAACAATTGCAGTTTCTCTTCTTTGGGCGCTTTTATTATCAATAAACCATACTTCATCTCCTGTATGGATTGTCGCAGCTTTATTCGTTACATCCACTGTATATTCATTTACAATCTTGAGAATTTTTGAATTTGTACCCCTTACATTGATAAAATCGTCTCCTTGACCGGTATGAGCGCAGTTTATTACTTTTATTTTTCCTTTACAGTTCGTGAAATGAGATGCATCTGCTACCGTACTGAAAACTCTGTCTTTATCTGTATTTGCTTTCATAGAAGCGTTATCCATAGTTATGTTTTCTGTACGTTCGCAATGAACTCCATTACTCAAGGCATGATATATTGTAAGATTTTTCAGAAGTATATCTTTACTGTTCGCAATATGTATTCCTGTAACGGCATATCGTACGTGACACAAAACTACGATATTCCCTTTTGCCGGCTTTGTTTTTGTCTTGCAGTACAGTCTTACTATACCATTTGGAAGTTCTTCTGCCTTTTGTCTAAATATGTCGCCCAAAGGTCCATCCCAGGTATTATATACGATTTCTTTTGAATCTTTGTCGAATAGATTGTTGTAAGAATTGATTACCGGTAATTTCCATCCTTCGCCGAGAAAAAATAATGTATCTTTTTCAATCGTATAAGGGTATTTTTTCTTATCTATACGAAGGTCTAAATATTCTTCTGTAACATCCTCTATTATTGCTTGTGATGTATAAGGTCTTTCCCAGTCTACAGAAAAGTTTTTCATCGTTATATTAATGCATGAATCCATATCTGCAATTTGCATCCAACCGTGGAAAATGAACTCTGAATCATTACCTTCAATGGTTAGATTTTTCAGACCTTTTAAGTCGAAGCCTTTGGTTACACTTGGAGCCGGAATGGTAGGAAGAAAATCATATCTGCCTTTAGGAAAAGTAATTACAGAGGAACTTGTTAATGATGCATCTTTGAGCGCTTCTTTTAAAGCGGGAATTACGTTCTCCTTACTTCCGGGTACATAACCATAATCTGTTATGGAAAAAATGTTTTGAGCTTGAGTCTTTATATTTAGAGACAATACTCCTAATATTATAATTAAACTGAATTTATTGATTTTCATTTTATTTGGTTTGAATTTCAGGCTGAAATTATTCACACTCTACCATAAGACCGGTTATATTTATATGTCATCCGGTCTTTACGGTAAATGTGCTTTCAGTATGTATAATTAATAAAAAAACTTATGCTGATTAAGTAATTGTCAATAGTTTACTTTGGTTAGACTAAAATCATCTACGAATATACTATATAGACCATTGCTATTGGAAACAGCTCTCACACCGATTTCGCAGGCGCCTCCTTTTACATAGATATTATCTATTATATAACGGCGATATGAATTATGGTCATAGTGTCCGCCAATAGCCTCAATAAGTATCTTTTTCTCTGAAGTGGCATGTCCTCTGGCAAATAAATAAGGGTTAGGATCTAATGGACTCTTTCCTTCTACCATATATGCCCAGACTTCTAAACGATATAACCCATCAGGAATATTTGTCAGTTTTTGGGATAAGGTGTAGTCGAAAGTTGATGGCTCGTGGTCCTTACCGAAATGGAAGCGGCTTTTTGAGCCTTTGTTTCCGTGAGAATCTCTGAAAACCCAAACTACCGATTTACCGGAGGTCTTAGTTACGGTCCATCCTTCAGGACGATCATCTCCTATAGCAGATTCAAATCCTGGATTTACTACCACATTCTCTCCATAGGTAGGTATTATAGCTCCGTTATTGACTGCTTTATATACTTTTACATAATCTATCATTAGATATGCCGGAAGTTTCATATCATCAGGTTGCACATCTTTAGTACCCGATATACTTAATGTAAGAGGCAGGGACTTTGTATATAATTCAGGGTTTGCCTTTATTTCGTATTCCCATACTATATTCCCGTCAAAATATATTCTAATCAACTCTTTACGTCTTTCTATTCCATAAATGTGATAATCAGAACTCAAATCTGCTCCGCAATTCGTCTTTTTATTATCCAATGATTCTCCTTCTTTATTTAATGAGGATTCGAAAGTATTAGGCTCTCCCAATACGCTTTGCATCAGATAGATGTTGTCTCCGAGAGTTATTGATGCTTTCAAGCGAGAAAGAGTATTTACTGCTTTCGCTCTAATTTTGATATAAGAATCTCCTCCTATTAAGAATTTTGATTTTACTTTTCCGTATGTGTGGCGCGTACCATCGAAATCAGCAATTATTCTCAATTTACCGTTTTTATTTACTGCATTGTCTTCAGTATATTCAATTTCTCCTGAAACGGACTTCTCTACTTCCCATTTCTCGATTTTCCAAGGATTGAACTCATCAACTTTTTCTGACTCTAAAGTCCAATCTGAAGAATTAAGTTCGTAATCGAAGCCGCTGTCATTATCTATAAAAGCTTCAGGTATTACCGTTATTTTCCATTCGTTCACCACCTTTTTATTTTTTGATGATACAGCAAAAGTTGCGGTTTTTGTGAAATCCGTTTCCGTTCCGGATGCAGGAGACATAGATGCCCCCTCGGATATTGTTGCAAAAAGTTTAAGTTTCTTTATATCAGCTCTTTCTTTTACAACTATTGAAACTGATTTCTCCTCTGTTTTGATTTCTTCGGATACCATTACGCTTACATCATTCTTATCTTTCACATCATCTATGGATAAAATCAAAGCTTCGCTTGCTTTTTCTTCTCTTATCAGTACGAACCAATCCTTGGTTATTTTTCCATCTTCAGATGTTACTGAAAATTTTACAGGAATCAGGAAATCTATCGTACTACCGCTTTGCGGATCGATAGTTGCTCCTCTCGAAACAGTTGGATAAAAGCTTAATTTAGATAGGTTTGAACCTTCTTCTACCATGATTGAAACAGTTGACTTTACTGTATCTATTGAACTTTCTAAAACCACGCTTTTACCGTTCATATCTTTTACATCTACGGCAGTAATCATTGCCTTGCTATTTAGAATACCTACAAAAGGGTCTTTTCCTTTTTTATCGCAAGACTCTATGCAAGATAAAGCTGCAATTCCTGCAATGGCAGTAAGCAGGCGTATTATTGTATAATTAAAACTTTTCATATTTAAAATTTTAAATTATCGACATTATTTCCTATTTCCAAGTAAGAATAATTTTCATCTACTTTTTTCCCGGAAATCGTAAGACCGTCAACCGTGACATTTTTTACCCGATGGTTTACATCTGCACCTATAAATTGTATACCGTATGGGCCGGGTTTTCCTGTTATAGATATATTTTTGAAAACAATTCCGTCTATATGCCCGGGAACTTTATTTTTCATATACTGATTGATTGTAGGTTTGAGACGGATAAGTTCTTCCTGCCCTTCTCCATTTAACCTAATATCCTCAAAACGTATATTGCCTATTTTCATTTCTTCCCCCGGTTCTATAAGGAAAGGAGTCATCCCGAAATGGATGATGTCTATATTCTTGAATGTAATGTCTTTCATATTTGCTGCTGCGCTTTCGTGTCCTAAAAGGAATACTCTGGCACGGTCACACCAAAGAATGCACTTCTCAACCTCTATTTTTTCTACATCGTAAGAGCCTGAATCTTTACCTTTGAAAGCTAAACAGTCATCATCCGTTCTTATGAAGCAGTTGCGAATATTGATATTTCTGGAATTAACAGGATTTAGTCCATCATCGTTCTGTAATCTGCTTCCCACCACTTTCATATTTTCTATAATTATGTTCTCAGATCTCCTGATAACGGAAGACCAAGTCGCTCCACCCTGCAGTATCACGTCTTTTACAACTACATTATTGCTATTATTGATTTCAATCAGGTGTCTTGCATTGCTTCCCCAGACAAATTCGTTACCTGAAATTATGCCGCGACCTCTTACTTTGATATTATTTCCTTCTATGTATACACCTGCGTGTACTATTGCACCATCATCAATGTAGAGTGTTTGATTGCTTTTCAGTTTTATCAATGCTTTTTCAGGATGATGTTCTCCCGGTCCGAAATAAATCAGATTCGCATCGTTATGATCAGGAATGTAATCTTCTGCCGGATTCGCGAAGATGAATAGCGGGCCGTTTTTACCGTCAGGCTCCACTATAATATACATAGGTTCTCCGATTTTCAAAAGCAATGAATGTGCATCTTTCCGGCAATCTTCTACCTTATTGCCAGCAGGAAGCAGTACCGTGTTGGAAAGGTTCTTGTTTGCAGATTGTATTTTTATTTCCATTGGGACCTTTACATCAAATGATACAAAAGCGTAGTCTCCTCCGAAATCCCTATTTGTAACCTCTTTATTGAATGGAGGATCCTGCACTCTGGCTATATGAACAATTGTCTCAACCCCATTTATCCATACTTTATAATCGGGGGCTTGTTTTTCTACTTTTTTGTCCTGTTGTTCCTTTTTAGAAGGCACAGGCTTTCGGATATTGTTTTTATCACAACCGATAAATGTTGCTAAAAGTAGCGCAAGCATTAAATAATATAGAGTACGTTTCATAATTAATAATTCACTTTTGTAAAACTGAAATCATCTAAGAATACACGATATAGCCCTTTCCCTAAGGATTTTGATGTTACACCTATCTCACATTCGCCTCCGGTTATATATATATTGTCCATGACATATTTACCGTATGCTTTTTCATCGGAAGCATTCCCGTGAGCTGTAATTGCAACAACCTCTTTTTCCATATTATTATTTCCTTTTACGAATAGGAAAGGAGCGGGATCTTCATCATTTTTGCCTTCAACGGTATAAGCCCATACTTCAAGACGATAGAGTCCGTCAGGAATATTTGTGAGTTTTTGTGATAGGGTGTATTCAAAGATAGAAGTACCATTCACCATTCCGAAATGAAAGCGACTTCTGGTGCGGTTATGACCTCTCACATCTCGGAAAACCCATACCTGTGAACTTCCGGAAGTTTTCTTCACAGTCCAACCTTCAGGATTAGCATCTCCTTTTGCTGCTTCAAATCCCGGATTGATAATGAGATTCTCTCCGTAAGCCGGAGTGAAAGGCCCTAGATTTACGGCATTGTAGACTTTTACATAATCGATCATAAGGTATTCCGGAAGTTTACTATCATCCGGCTTTGTTCCTTGGATTTCTTCTATCCCCATAACTATAGGTAATGTTTTTATACCCAGTTCAGGATGTGTTGATAGTTTATATTCCCAGACGGTTTTCCCATCGAAATAAAAACGTAGAAAATCTTTTCTTCTTTCAAGTCCGTAAATATGATAATCCGTGTTCAATTCAGCCTCTACAACAGTCTTTTTCGCATCAATCGGAGTGGAATCTACTTTTTGTAGAGAGGAATTAAAGGTCTTATTCATTTCAGGAATACTTTCCATTATATTTACCTCGTTCCCTAATGTTAAGGATACTTTTAGTCGAGCAAGGGCGTTAGAGGTTCTTGCGCGAACTTTAATATAAACGTTTTCTCCTACTTCGAATTTAGATTTTACTTTGCCACCGACATACTTGCTTTCATCTATATCGGCTGCCATTCTCAATTTTCCTTTGCTGGTAATTACATTATCTTCTGCTGACCATAAATTATCATTCCAAGAATCGAAAATATCGCTTTTATTTGCATCTAAAGTCCATTCTGTAGTCGGAAGTTCATAATCGAATCCGCTATCGTTATCTATGAATTCTTCAGGTGAGATCGTTACAGTCCATTTATTTATTGAACGTCCGTCTTCTGACGTAACAGTATATACTACGGGTAGAGAAAAATCCGTTGGAACTCCCAATTCGGGTTCTATTTTTGCACCTTCAGATATTGTTCCGAAAAGTTTTAACTTCTTCCTGTCAGCTCTTTCTTTTACCACTATGGATATTTTTTTCTTATCTACGTCTATCTCGTTAGAAATCAATACACTTTCATCTTTCTTATCTTTAACATCTTCGACACTTGTTAAGAAAGCTTCATCGTTTTTTGTTATGACTTTTACTGTCCATACACGCGTTGTCCCTCTGCTCTCTGAAATAATCGTAAATTGATTAGGCTTGGAAAAATCGGTAACAATCCCCATTGAAGGCTTTGAAATTGCGCCTTCTGATAACACGGCAAAGAATTTCAAATGTCTTTTATCTATATTATTTTTAGGAAAGATCGTTACTGTACCTGATTCCGCATTGATATCAGCTGATGTCATTACACTAATATCATTTACATCTTTCAGATCGACAGAAAGAATACGAGCTTCTCTGTTTAAATCCTTGGAAAGCTGGTTATCTTTTTTCGAACACGAATTAGTGAACAATAGAGCGAATCCTATACAAAGAGATATCGCAAATGTATTGAGCGTTTTCATTTTCTTGTATATTTAGAAAGTTTTAATAGACAGTAATTTCTTTTGAAAATACGGAGCGCCCTTTGTTTCCTGAAAGTCCCACGGCTGTGAGGGTAACTGTGTATGTCCCTGATTTCTCGTAAGTATGATCAGGAGAAATGCTGTCAGAATAGTATCCATCCCCGAAATTCCAGATATATTGGTTGGCCATTAAAGATTTATTGTTGAAAGAAATCTTTTTTCCGTCAGGTGTGAATGAATAATCTGCAGTAGGCTTCATTATTTTTGTATCTATTACTACGATTACAGTACCTAATCCGGGACTAATCTTTCTATTTGTGCAGGAAATTTTAATTGGTGCGGCAAAAAGTTTGTCCGGATAATTTTCCATAAGAAAGTTCAAATCTACATCCAGTGTAAATCTGGAAGATTCTTGACCGTTAGGAACATTTACCGAATTTGTAATTGAATATTTCCCTTCAGGTAAAGGTAATAATTGTTCTGCAGGAACTTTGCCTTCATTCAAAACGGATAGAGTATCGTTAATTATAGAAACTCCGACATTAAAACTTCCTTTGTTATTTATGCCTGCTCTGTAGATATACAATGGAACAATAAATTTATTAGATGGTTTATCCACAATATATCTATATAAATAACCTTTTATAGGTTGCTCACCCTTTTTTCTTGTAAGGTCATTTATGATGAATCGTCCTCCCCGAATCGCTGCAGGCAGATAGATTGATTGTGCAGGATAATCCGCATCCCTCACAATTGTTTTATTCTCGCACGAAAGTAAAAGTACAGAGAAAATTAGAATATAAAATCTTTTCATTTTTTGCATTCGATAATAAAACATTAAATTATTTACCAAATCGGGTTTTGAATCAGATTCCCGTTGATATTAATATCATTTTTCGGAATAGGATAAAGATACATTTTAGGAGAAAAAATCCTTTTTTCTATTTCCTGCACTGTATAATCCAAACTGTAATCAGGATTTCTGCGTATTGACATTCCTCTTAAAGGTGAAGACAGGCTGGTCTCTGCAATTTTCCATCTACGTACATCCCAGAAACGGTGCCCTTCAAATGCGAGTTCCACTCTCCTCTCGTTTCGGATTTTCTCGCGCATAGCATTTTGGGTCAAACCGGAAGGAATCTCCGGCATATCCACAGTTTTTCTTCTCCTGATTTTATTCAGATAGTTAGCAATATCGGCATTGCCGGGATCGCATTCATTCAGAGCTTCCGAATAGTTGAGATATAACTCAGACAATCTGAAGATAATCCAACTATGAGTACTTGTCTGGTTTGTTACAAGATCTAAATCCTCATTTACATATTTTCTGAGATAATATCCTGTTTTTGTGGCGCGCACTGCAGGTGCGCCGTCTAATCCTCCATAGAAAGTTTCAATTCTTCTTCCTTTAAATCGGCTATTGTTGTGGATAATCGTCATTTCTAAACGAGGATCTCTATTATTGTATGGATTACGAGGATTGTAGCCGGAGTTTCTCTCGTTAATTGTTTTCCCATTACTCATTTCATAAGCATCTACCAAATTCTGCGAAGGATTTGTACCGCTCTCCCCAAGATCAAAGCCTATTGAATAATTAATACGTTCAAAAGAGTTGTTATTATTTTCTCTTCTACAGAAAATTACCTCCGGATTGGTGTGGGTGTTAGGGCCGAACAGAGAACTATAACTCGTGCTTAATGAATATCCATTTGATTCAGCAAGATTAATAGCCGTCATAGTGGCTTTTGCCGCCTCTTTCCATCTTTCGATACGTTCTTTCCCCTCCAATGCGATGAGACCACACTCTGAATAGCCTTTTGCCCAATCCGGTTCATTGAATAAATCACTGGCTGCATATAGCAATACACGGCTTTTCAATGCTAATGCTGTTACTGAAGTCATCCTTCCTGTTTCATTGTCATCATATTTTGCTGGAAGTACTACAGCCGCCGAGTCACATTCATCCAAAATAAATTGAATGCATGTCTTCAAAGAATCCCTATGTAATGTTCTCATACTTGGATTGTTTACAATAGGAACTTTTATAAGAGGCACTCCTCCGTAACGTTTGATCAGTTCGGAATAGAAATAGACTCTAAGCAATCTGACTTCATATTTCCAGCGGTGCAGTTCAGCTTTGTAATTGTTGTAAGCTTTCTGCAAATCCGGATCGTGCTTATATTTGTTCAAATTTATGCTATCAGAAGAAACAAGATATGTGTTTGCTTTGCTGATAGCCCTATAGAAATGCTCCCAGGCTGCATCCGGATTTGAAAACTGGTTCCATGTTCCTCGATTGAAATTTTGAATTGAAGAATTCTCTATAGCGTGTTCTGCTTCATCACATCCGGAAGCAAGCATAGCATTGCCTATTACTGAAAAACCTGATCGTATATCTGAATAGATAGAAGCTACTCTGGATTTGCTGTAATCATAATCTTTGGTTGCCTGATCCTTGGTAAGTTCTATCATTGATTCAGGCTCTAAATATCCGTTGCACGAATATAGGAGAGATAGAGCAAGAAATATATGTATTATTTTAAAATCCATAATAATATAACTTATAATTATAATTCTATCGAAATTCCTATGCAGAATTTTCTCATTGCCGGATAACCTGAAAGGATTTCCGGATCTGTCACTCCGACCTTATCTAAAGAAAACAGGTCTGTCCCATTTAGGAAAATAGAGGCTCTCCTCAATCCTATACGATTGGTAAATGAAGAAGGAAGATAGTATCCGAGTTCTAAATTTCTCAATTTGATATAACTTCCGTCTCTCTGCCAAAAAGATGAGGCCACTTGGTGATTGTTAGGATTGTTATGAGAAGAAAGCCTCGGATATGTCGCCTTTTCTTTTGTATTTTCCGTCCATCTGCCCAATGCCATTGATGGTATTTGACCGTCATTCTGGAAAGCGTGGTAATACGAAGGTAAAATTATCGAGCGGCCTGACACACCTTCCAAAAACATATTCAAATACAGGTTTTTATATCGTATCCCGAGATCAAGACCGGCTGTGAATTTCGGAATAGAAGTGTTGCCGATAGGATAATAATCCCTATCATCTATTATCCCGTCTTTGTTCTGATCTTTGTATTTAATATCACCAGGTTGTGTCGGGCCAAATGTTTGTAAAGGAGAATTTCTAATATCATCCCAATCTTTGAAAAAGCCTATAGCTTCTAAAAGAAATGGTTGGTTAATTGATTTGCCTGCTTGCATTCTGTATGCATCTTCTTTTGCAATCTCCGGAATAGAAATTATTTTACTATTAGCATACCACATACCGATTTGTGCCGATAATGTGAGATCTTCGGCAATTTTTTTCTCATAGCCTATTTTCATTTCAAAACCGTTGTTTTCGGCTTCTCCTATATTCCATAAAGGATAAATGATTCCGGCATATTTCGGTATTCGGCTATCAGGTATAGATAAAATATTGTATCTGAACTGATGAAATACATCTATGCTGAAATTCAGGCAGGACCAAAAATCAGCATCTACACCGAAATTAAACTCTCTTTTCCTTTCCCAAGTTAAATCAGGATTTGCAAGATGAGAGTCTGCATATCCCGGAATTACAGTTTTACCGAAGATATATGACCCCTGTTGGTGGTAGTATTCTTTGTATCTGAAACGTTGGTTACCCAATAGATTTAGTCCTGAAATACCAAATGAAGCGCGTAGTTTTAAGAAATTCAGAATATTGCTTCCTGATAAAAAAGGTTCTTTTGAGACTATCCAGCCTAAGGAAACGGCAGGAAAGAATCCAAAACGTTTGCCTTTCATAAACCCGTTCGAACCATAATATCCCAAAGATACTTCTGCAAGATATTTTTCATTATATGAATAGGATATTCTGCTGTTCAAACCGATATGCCTATAATCCGTCTGGTCTGCCTGTCTTGTATAAGAGTCACTATCGAATCCTAAAGTTGCGTCAATATGATTTTTCGAAAATGTATTTTCATACTTCAAAAAGGTTTGGAAACTATAATTTCTCCACTGATCGAATTTGTCTTCGCTTGCTTTCAAAGAAGTATTTTCTCCGAATTTTATGTATTCAGACCTGCCTTCAACTGTCTTCCTTGCAGCAAATCTTTCGTAAGTTCTTGATTTTGCCGAATATCCGGTAAAGGAGTTATTGAAAGATACGGCTGCAGATAGACTCAAACCTTTGGCTATCATATTTAACCGTTGAGTCGCCAAAATAGATGCTTGAGAAGTCCTTTTATTCAAAGAAAAATGTCCTGATTCCAAAAGATTTCCCCAAGGATTGGTATATCTGGAATTACCTCCATAACTTGCATTGCTATTATAGATAGGGAAAGAGTTAGAAGGGATGGAGGACAGTAAGTCGAACATTGAATTGTATGTGTATCCTGCAGGATTATTTTTGTCAAAGACTGTGAAACCAAGTCTGGTTGAAACGGTCAGGCTGTTGGTTATATCTATATCCACATTGGCTCTCAAATTGTATTGCGTAAAATAAGAGTTTGTGCTGTATTCGCTCAATTTTGCAGTTTTTGTATATAATCCATCAGTCCTTAATGCACCCAATGCAACGAAATATCGTGCTTTGTTTTGACCTCCGGATAAAGTCAGAGAGTATTTGGAGATAGGTACATATTTTCTTAGGACAGCATCATACCAATTCACGTTCGGATGGAAATAAGGGTCATCGCCTTTCCTATATCTGTCCAAATCTTCATCTGTATAACGAATTGCCGAGTTGTCATTGAACAGGGCTTCATTATATAGACGAGCATAATTATAAGAATCAAGAAACTCAGGCAATCTTACAGGACTCTCAAATCCGTGTTGCATAGAAAAATTTACTTTTAAGGGTCCTTCTTTTCCTCTTTTTGTAGTAATCAGTAAAACACCATTTGCCCCTTTCATTCCATATAAAACGGTAGAGGCAGCATCTTTTAAAAGTGTTATAGTTTCTATCTCCTCAGGGATAAGTTGTTCGTAGAAACTTTGGAATCCGTCTACAAGTATTAGAATATCTTTTCCCTCACTGAAAAATGTTCCTATACCTCTTGAATACAGTTTCGGAGAATCTACTCCCGGTTCATTTGTTGTCTGAAATACGGTCAATCCTGACAGTTTTCCATGAAGCCTGTTTCCAAAATTGGTTGCGAAAGGGTGCTCCTCGTTACTGAAAGAGAATGAAGATGCGGCATTTGTTACCATCCATTTTGGTAGGGTATAATTACTGCCATAGTTAACTATTGGAAAGTCCTTTGCTGTTTTAGCAAGAGTATCTTTTTTCTCATTGCCGGCATTAGCCATTTGTATAGTAGCCGATAAAAAGAAAAATATGAATATAAATTTAGTTATTTGTCTCATATACTATGCAGTTTTTGAATTACCATCCGGGATTTTGCTTTATATAACCTTTGTCTACTTCACTTTGCGGGAATGGAATATGATACATACCGGACTTCCAATAACGTTCCTCGATAATGCAAGGCTCCCATCTGTATTCGGTTTCTGAATCTTTATATATTTTTATGCCTCTCATATTACCTTGCATTACCCCTTCATTTTCTGCTATTTTCCAACGCATTATATCCCATAGGCGATGTTCTTCAAAGAATAGTTCTACTGCTCTTTCATTCCGCAGTTTTTCTCTGAATTCCTCTTTTGAAAGTCCTGCCGGAAAACCGGGCATACCTGACCTTTCTCGTACTACCCTGACTGCTTCATAAGCTTCCTCTACAGGTCCTCTTGCCTCATTTAGGGCTTCTGCGTAGTTGAGATAGGCTTCTGCTAATCTATAAAGATTCCAGATAGCATAAATCGTACTGCTTTTATTCATTTCCGGAGGAATATACTTTCGGAGCCAATATCCTGATTTGAGACCTAACAAAGGTGGTTGGTTTGAAGGTACAGCACCCTCCCAAAGTGTAAGTACAGGGAAATCGCTATTCCAATAAGAACCGTTATATCCTATTGACTGCTCGAAGCGCGGATCTAATTCAGAATATTTTTTTGAAAGATTTTTACCACCGTTTGATTCCCAAACTTGCGGAGTTCCATTTTTTTTCTCATATTTTTCTACGAAATTCTGTGTTATCATAGTTCCGCCCTGTGCGAAATAAAAATTATTCAACGATCTGAAAATATCATCCATATAGTAGGTTAATCCAGTTAGTTTACTTGCTAAAATAACTTCTGCATTATCAGGATCTCTCCATACGTGTTGATAGTTTTTATCCGGTCCGAATTCTGTTATTAAGCGTACATCTCCGCTTGGCGCCCAATCGATTACTTCCTTTGCTGCATTTGCTGCAATTTGCCAGCGTTGAACATCATAATTACCGTAACATATCAAATCGTTGTGTCCGGGAAGAGGAATCGGAGGGTTTTCCGAATTGAATAATGGACTTGCCGCATATAGTAATGTTCTTGCTTTAAGCATCAAAGCCGCTCCTTTTGTCGCTTTGCCTACATATTGTGATGCCCATTTATTTGGTAGCAATGAAGCGGCAGTTTCTGCATCATTGACAATAAAATCAACTGTCTCTTTCAAAGTTGCTCTGCCGATTTTTAAAGCTTTAGGATCTTTAAAAGAAAAACGTTTAGTCACAATTGGAACTCCTCCGTATCTTTTCAACATTTCGAAGTAGCATAATCCTCGGATAAATAACGCTTGCCCTTTCGCCTGTCGTTTGTATTCGGCATCGGCATCAGGAACTTCATCAATCCTTGATAAGAAGATATTTATACTACTGATTGCTTTCCAGCGATAAGTCCATCTTCCGCCATCTCCGGTATTATAAGAAGTTATGGAAGCGGTGTTATATCTTTGTGATGAATACCAGGTCGCCACTTCTTCTGCTTCATCGCAGTAGCACCCGAAAGCTGCATCTCTACGTCCGTTTCTATCGTTCCATTCAGGAAGATCTGTGTACATCCCATCTTTGTATATCCCCATCAAAAAAGCCTCGGCATTATTTTTAGAAGAGAATATTAAATTTTCATCTGCATCGACTCCGGGTGGCTTTTCCAAATAATTTCCCATCATTTTTTCACAGGATACTATTGCTATGCATAGAATCGCAGACAAAAATGCTAATATAATATTGACTGCTGTTTTCATTTTAGTTATGTTAAAATTCCACATTTACCCCTATATTAAATGTCCTTCTTAAAGGAGAATAGCCCTCATCTCCGGATAGAGCGAATTGTTCCGGATCATCTCCCGGGAACAAGCCATCCCAAGTCAATATATTGTTCCCATTCAGATATATTCTACACGACCTGATTTTTACTTTCTTCAAGAGTTTTGAACTAAATCTATATCCGATTTCCATATTTTTAAGACGCAGGTATCTCGCATTTTGAATCATAAATGTAGATGGTTGATAATTGTGGGTCTGTTGCTGTCTTGCCGTGAGATGAGGTAACTTTATTATTTCTCCTCTCTCATATTTTTCCTGCGTCCAGGATAAAGAAGGAATATAAGCCAGAGACATCAAATCGTTTTCGTATGGTCTGATGGTTGTCTCTCGGTTGAGACGGCTTACGTGTTCTGCACCCTGGAATAGTACAGAAAAGTCAAATCCTTTGAATTCTCCTCCGAAAGAAATTCCGTAAATTATTTCCGGAAAATTAGGATATCCTATAGGAACTTGATCCAAAGCGTTTATCTTGCCGTCACCGTTGATGTCCTTGAATTTTATATCTCCTGGCATTAACTTGTTGTTCTGATGTGAAGATTCGGGTCTGTGGGCATCATTGACTTCTTCCCAAGTATTGTAAAATCCTTCGGCTATATAACCGAACATCTGTCCTTTGGATTGCCCTGTACGATATTGATAAGGCGCTCCCGAACGCTGTACTTCATCTTGAAACAGTATTTTATTACGAGCAAAAGTAAAAGAACCTTGAATCCAATAACTAAAATCACCGATTTTGTCCGTATAATTTATTTCACTCTCAATTCCACTGTTTTTCATCTTTCCCCAGTTCTGAGGAGGAAGAGTCGCTCCGACGATATCAGGTGTAGTTTGCGGAGTTGCAAGAATATTATCCCTGTTTTCCTCGAAATAGTCGAAAACGAATTTTACTTTACTGTGAAGCAAATACATATCTATTCCGATATTCATTTTCTTGGATTTTTCCCAAGTCAGATTCGGATTTCCAAGCAGACCTTGGAAAGCAGCTCTGTATTTTTGGAATGTAGATCCGGGAATACCTAAATTATAACTATCCTTGAAATTATAAGCTCCGGGAAGATACAAGAATCTATTCCCTCCCACTTTGTCATTTCCTACTTCTCCGTAAGTACCTCTTAATTTTATATATGAAAGAATTTCATTTTTAGGATAAAATTTTTCTTCAGAAATTATCCATCCCAGAGAGAAAGCAGGGAAAAATCCGAACCTTTTACCAGGAGCAAAATTCTCGGTACCGTTATATCCCATATTGAATTCTGCTAGGTATTTTAATTTGTAATTGTACGTGAGCCTTCCTACGAGACCCTGATAGCTATTAGGAATAACATATGCCAAATGAGGATCATACAGTTTGCTCTGGTTGTACAACAATAAACCTGTAACTTCGTGATCTCCGAAATGACGATCATAATTTATTCCAAACTCAAAATATGTCTTTCTATTTTTATCCGAATGTTCTTTGAACGAAACAGCGCTTTCTCTCTTTTGAGGAGAATAAAATATAGTGCCATCTGGCAAAGGAACTGGCCGATAGGTCTGAGTAGAACTCCTATATATCTTTTGATTGTCCATTTTGTGCCAATACGAAACCAGACCCTTTATGCTCAAGCCTTTAGTTAAGAACGAAAGATCATAATTCAGACTGAAAGAAGTCGTTATATAATTAGAGACGGCAATATTGTACCCCTGACTCAATAATTGTTCCAATGGGTTACCGCTGAAGACTTCGTGTACATTGACTATTTTCCCGTCTACGATTCCCGGGGTAAAATACGGAGGAGCGATAGAAATACGGTTCATCATATAATGAGTATTACCGCCTTGTCCGGGAGCCCGTCTGTTTTCAATTTGAGATGAAAGATTGATTTGAGCTGTAAGTCTTTTCGTTATTTTTACATCGAAATTAGAACGTATATTGTAACGTGCATATTTTACATTTACATTGTAATCGGTTACACTTGGAAACGAACGGTAAAGCCCCTCTTGGGAGAAATAACCTAAAGAAACGAAATATTTCAGCCTCTCACTCCCTCCACGGATGTTAAGATTCTGCATTGTCTGCAAAGAAACAGGTTTTAACATCATAGAATACCAATCCGTATCAGGATGAAATATAGGATCATCTCCTTTCCTGAAATGTTCGATATCCTCCCAACTGAATTTAGGAGTATAAGAACCGGTGAAAAAAGAATCGTATTTTAAGGCTTCATTGAAATACTTTGCATACTCATAACTTCCTAAATTTTTTCTAAGATCCGTGAATGTGTTTACAGCGACATTTGAAGAAAAACTCAATACAGGTCTTTTTTCCTCTCCTCGTTTTGTCGTAATAAGAATAACTCCGTTTGCTCCTCTTACTCCATAAACTGCTGTTGCTGAAGCATCTTTCAATATTGTAACATTCTCTATTTCGTGAGGATCAATATTGTTATAATTCATACTTTCGATTCCATCCACCATTACTAAAGGGTCTGCCGAGCCTGAAAAGGTCCCTTCACCACGGATTCTCAAAGTAGATTGATCCGCTCCGGGTTCACCCTCCCTTTGTACGGATAGCAGTCCTGTAATACGACCTGTAAGAGAATTACTTACATTTGCTGCCGGAGTTTGTACCAAGGTCTTGGTACCTATCGATGAGAGCGCTCCGGTGACCGTTGCCTTATTTTGAGTTCCATATCCTACGACAACTACCTCATTCAGCAACTGGTTATCCTCTCTCAATACAATTTTCAGCTCCGTTTTATCGGATATCTTTACTTTCTGTTCCGTGAAGCCTATACAAGAAACTTTCAATATTGCTTCCGGCGCAACCTCTATTATAAACTCACCGTCCAAACCGGTTGATACACCATTATTCGTTCCCGCCTCAATAATACCGGCGCCTATAACAGTCTGACCCTTTTGATCTAATATTATCCCGCGGATGGTTTTCTTTTTAGGTATTTTAGCCGATGCTTCAGAAGGAGATACTTGTTTGTCGGTACGAGAAATATAGATTTGACGTCCTGATATTTTATAGGTGTTGTCTGTTTTCGTAAACAATTTATCCAATACCGAAGTTACCGTCTCTTTATTTGCACTTACGGATACTATACTATTTTCATCCAAGGTCTCCGGATTATATAGAAAAATATAGTCACTATTATTTTCTATAATTTGAAATACTTCCTTTAAAGGTTTATTTTTTACATCGATACTGACTGTTTTCGTCTGAGAATAACAATTGACAGCAAAGCCGAACTGAATTCCGATAATAAGAAACAGTACTGAAAGTATGTTGTTTCGTGTCATAGGTTCATTTAATTTATGTGGATTTTTGTTGGACTATTTATTATTTAGCACTGACTTTGTAGACTTCATTCTCGCATTCTACTTTAATCGGGAAAGAAAAAGTCAATCCTTCAAGTACATCACCGAGATTATCTTTTAAATCCACTTTTCCTGAGCATTTTAGATTTACAATGTTTTCATCAAATTGGATTTCTTTTCCGTAATAGCGAGAGAGTTTGACTATCAGAGCATCAAGGCGTTCGTCTGTAACATATATCAAGCCATCAACCCAAGAGGTGTACTTATCAACATCCACCTTTGTAACGCTACTTCCGCCTTCCCCATTATAATCATACATATAGGAAGGCTCTAAGTGGATTTCTTCTGCAGTTGTATTAGAAGTAACCTGCACAGATCCTTTCTCCAAAACGACTTGCGCATCTTTCTCATCCTCATAAGCCTGAACGTTGAATCGTGTTCCCAATACTTTTATTGCAAGCTCTCGTGTTCTTACAATAAAAGGCTGTTTCTCATTATGAGCCACATCAAGAAAGATTTCTCCATTTACATATATTTCTCTGGTATCATCATTAAAACTATTAGGATAAACCAAAGTAGTAGCAGAATTAATATGTACAATAGTTCCGTCAGCCAAAAGCAACTTTGATCTTTTCCCTTTTGGAACTACTAATCGACTATATTCAGAAGCGCTTACAACTGCAAGAGATTTACCCGTCATCCTGACGCTATCGCTATCATATGAAATTTCGGCTTCCTTTTCATCTATATTGATTAATTTGCCGGAAGAAACATACAATTGTATATCATTTGAAGACGAATCTTTAGGTGTCGGATTCCCGTTAATGAAACTCATTAAACTGTTATCTGGAGTCACAGGGCGATCGAATATTTGCACCAAGGTAAAGCACAATAGTATGGATGCTGCTACTGCAATGCCATAAGCGGTCGCTCTCCATCTTTTGCGCCTTTCAACTTTTCTCTTAAAAGATATGTAACTCGATTCTATTCTTTCGCTTTCGAGAGAATAATCGTTCAGTCGGACTTGCGAATGGAATAATTTAACAGCTTCGTCCAAAACAGGTCTTAATTCCGGATATTCGTTTGCGACTCTTATCCAATGAGCTTCATCCTCTTCCTGCTTGAAAAAATTCCACCTCAAAAAATCTTCATCTTTGAGAAAATCCACTGCTTTATAGTCTTTATATTTATTTTTATACATACGAAGACTTTGTTTCCTTGGTTATTAGTGTAGTTTGTATATATACGAATGAAAATCGTTTTTGTGAGCAATTTTCGGAATTTTTTATGCAATATTTTTTCATTAGGTTTTTATATTCTATTTCTTTACTTTTGCAAAATTCATAACGATTGAAACTATGAAAAACAAAATTATTGTATTTGGATTCATAACAATAATATTTCTGCTTTCAAATGTGGAAATAAAAGGTAAAACAGGTAAGAATTTCAAGATTATTCCATCTCCTAACTCTATAGAAGTAGTATCAGGACATTTCTATGCAGCAGGTGCGGAATTTCATATAACCACAGAGGCGGACGATTTGACATTGAAAACGATTACCGAATTTGCAGAAAGACTTTCTTTCGATTCAGGGAAAAAAAGCAAACTATACAGGGGCGGAGAAGAAATAGGATTTATATTTATAAAAGCCGATAATTTTTCGAAAGAAGAGTATGAGATTGAAATCTCGAAGTATGCGGTAAAAGTTCATTCTTCCTCTTTTGAAGGCTTTTTCTATGCTATACAAACATTGAAACAGATGCTTCCAGTAGCGATATTCGGCACTGTCCCCGATCTCAATGCGAAATGGGAATTACCTTGCTGCAAAATATCCGATTCTCCTCGTTTCTCATACAGAGGAACTCTTTTAGATGTAAGCCGGCATTATTTTACAGTAGAAGAAATAAAGAAAATCATTGATATAATGTCTGTTTATAAGAAAAATATACTTCATTGGCATATTACGGACGATCAGGGTTGGAGAATAGAAATCAAGAAATATCCTCTGCTAACAGAAATCGGATCAAAGAGACTTTATACCCAAAAACTTGAAGGAAGAAATACATCAGACGGCATTCCTTATGGCGGATTTTATACACAAGAAGAAATTAAAGATATTGTTCATTACGCTGCAGAACGAGCAATAACCATAATACCCGAAATAGATATGCCGGGACACCTTATTTCCGCAATGGCTGCTTATCCGTATCTTGGCTGTTCAGGCAAGTCTATCGAATTCGGGAAAGAATACAGCGTAAGGACTTGTTGGGGAATAGCCAAAGACGTGCTATGTGTCGGAAAAGAAACCTCATATGATTTTGTTTACGATGTACTTGACGAAGTTTTGGAACTCTTTCCATCAGAATATATTCATCTTGGAGGAGACGAATGCCCCACAGATAGTTGGGGAAAATGCCCTGATTGCCAAAGACTTATAAAAGAAGCAGGACTGAAAGCCTCTGCATCACACTCGGCTGAAAATTACTTACAGACTTATTTTACTGCAAAAATGGAAAAATATCTCAACGACCGGGGGCGTCGCATTATAGGCTGGGACGAAATATTGACAGACAAATTATCTAAATCGACCACTGTAATGTCTTGGACAGGAGAGTCTAACGGTATCATAGCCGCAAAGAACGGACACGATGTCGTAATGACCCCTTACACCTATATGTATCTCAACTGCAGAAACACAAACGATATAGAAAACGAACCTTACGGACCGCACTATACACCCATCCATACGGTTTACAATTACGAACCTTGCACACCCGATATGACACCGGCTCAGACAAAACATATAATTGGTGTACAAGATTGCCTTTGGACAGAATGGATAGCCACTCCGGAACATCTTGAATATATGATGCTTCCACGATTAGCTGCTGCTGCCGAAGTACAATGGTGCAATCCGGCCCGTAAAAATTACCCGCATTTCAAAGCAAAACTTCCTTACCACGCTAAAATTTATGAAGTTAAAGGACTTACATATTGTAAAGGCTATATGGGCCTGTCCGGTATGCCTGGCAAAGAAAGACCTATTATACCAACTTCAGATGCAGAAAAACTCGGAGATGTAAGAGCGGTAAAAGATTAGAAACTCATATAGGTATGCTATACGATGAAACGCAATACTTCCAAAAATTCAAAGAAGGGGACAATCAGGCATTCTCCTTCTTCTATAGACGTTTCATAAACGATATGTATTCCTACGGCAAAAGTTTGGGTGCAAAAGACAACATTGTAATGGATGCCGTTCAAGACGTTTTTTTGAAAATATTTTTCAGTAGACCTCCAATCAAATCCGTGCAGCATCTTAAATACTTTCTTCTTAAATCATTAAGAAACAGACTGTACGATATCCTCAAATCAAGTTCCGTTACGATGTCTGAACCCATTGATGGAGAAGTACTTAACTTTACCATAAAAACAACGATAATGGAAGACATCATCCAAAAAGAAGATAGAGAAGAAATACAACGCACTATCGACAAATTCCTATCCATACTCTCTCCGCTGCAAAAAGAAGCGCTCTACCTTCGATATATCCAAGAACTCGACTACCCTGACATCGCCTCCATGCTCAACCGATCTGAAGACTCCATCCGCCAACTGGTCTTTCAAGCCATTCATAAAATCAGGAAAGAAAACAAAATACTCCCAATGATAGTCTTTATCAACCTTCTTTTCAATACTTTACGATAACTCCTATTAATAAATTCCCCCTTTCGCATCCTCACTTCGGTCCTATGAAAAAGTTTGTAAAATGCAACTTTTTCGGTCGTTTCCTCCCAAAAAGCCGAAGTCTTTTTCAAAGTCCCTCGTTCCTGCTGCTCAGGGAAAACGCGCTTTGCGCTTTGAAACTCAAATGTAGGGAAGCTCTCGCTTCCGAAAGGTCATATCGCTTGGTGCGCTGCTAATGCTGTCGCACCAAGTTTTTAAAACTCCAAAACCAGCAATTTACGCATTCATGTACAAAAAGAAGAAAAGAAACGTAAAAAGTACGTTTCTTATGTCGAATATTTATGTTTTTTATTTGTCGTTTTTTGCTTCCGTAGCGACGCGTAGGAAGTTTTGAAGCGGGATTGGTCAGCGGCTTGTGCCCGCTGCCAATCTTCTTCTTGAGATTTCAGCAGGCGCGTGAGCGGCTGCGGCTTCGTGAAGTGGAACACTTCACAGCATTATTTATATACTGAAATTGTGATAATTTGGTCCGAAGCGTTCGTAAGCAGCTTTGTCTAGAGCCTCTCTGTCTTCTGGATGAGCGATGGATGTAAGAAGTTTGGCACGTTCCTGAAGAGATTTTCCGTAAAGATCTACTGCTCCGTATTCTGTTACAATCCAATGCGCATCCGAACGAGGTGTTACCACTCCTGCTCCTGAATTAAGTACAGGTACGATTTTGTTTTTTCCTTTGTTTGTGCGCGATGCAAAAGCCGTGATCGATTTTCCGCCTTCGGACATAGTTGCGCCCCTCACAAAATCAAGCTGACCGCCTGTCCCGGAGAAAATACGTGTGCCTATGGAGTCGGCGCAGATCTGCCCTGTCAGATCAACTTCCGTTGCAGAGTTGATTGCCATCATAAGGGGGTTTTGCGCAATAATCCAAGGATCGTTTGTATATTTAATATCTTTCATAAGGACGGCCGGATTATCATTTATGAAATCGTAGACTTCTTGCGAACCGAGTAGAAAAGAAGCGACCACTTTACCTGTGTCGATCTTTTTATTAAACCCATTCACGACTCCCTTTTTTATAAGGCGCAAAATACCGTCAGCGAACATTTCTGTATGTACACCCAGATTTTTGTGGTTGACTAGTTGCGCTGCGAGGGCGTTCGGCAATGCTCCTATACCCATTTGTATGCACGCTCCGTCGGGAACGAGATCTGCACAGTTTTTACCTATAAGCTTCTCTGTCTCTGTCGGCTCTGCGAAGTCTTTGGTAATGAGCGGAGTATCGTCTTTGACAAAATAATCGAAACTGTCTATGTTGATCAAATCTCCTTTTGCGAATGGGACATATTTATTCACGACAGCAATTGCGGTTCCTGCAACCTCTATCGCGGCGAGAGAACAATCTACCGATGTACCCAAAGATACGTAACCGTTTTCGTCAGGCTCGGACACCTGAACCATTGCTATATCGCATTTCAATGCACCGCTCCTGTAAAGTTTCTGGGACTCACCCAAGTGAACCGGCAAATAATCTGCATAGCCTGTGTTGACATTTGCGCGTACATTAGGACCGATAAAAAAACCCTGATCAAAGAGTATTCCGGTGTATTGAGGTTCAGAATAAGGTGCAGGTCCTTCGGTATGAAAATGATGAAACCGTATATCTTTCAATTCTCCTTTATCGGCGCGCCTTACAAGAGCGGAAATCAGAACATGAGGAACACTTGCAACGCTGCTTAAATGTATGTGATCATGATTTTTGACAACTTTTACCGCTTCATCTGCGGAAACGAATTTTATCGGTTTCATGTGTATCTTTTTATATTTTTAACTTATGTGTCGGTTTGCGTTATTTATCAAATATACTCATTTTTTAGTAATTTTGCATAAAACAAAAGGGTTATGCACACAAAAGAAGAGAAACTCGCACAATTCGGTCGATTATTGGATATAATGGATAAAATCAGGGAAGAATGTCCTTGGAATAAAGAACAAACCATTGACAGCCTTCGCACTATGACTATTGAAGAAGTCTATGAACTCAGCGATGCCATAATTAAAAAATCCGATACTGATTTGAAAAAAGAATTAGGAGACGTTCTTCTGCACATTGTCTTCTATTCGAGGATAGCCCAAGAGCAAGAAAAATACGACATATACGATGTCATAGACAGTATTTGCGAAAAGATGATTTATCGTCATCCACACGTTTTCGCTAAAGATAAAGTGGCAAATGCCTCTGAAGTTTCGACTAACTGGGAAATGCTGAAAGCCAAAGAAAAAGGTGGCAACAAACGTATTTTGTCAGGAATTCCTGATGCAATGCCGACAATTATAAAAGCTTATGCAATGCAAGACAAGGCAAGAGGTGTCGGTTTTGATTGGAAAGACAAATGTGATGTCTGGGTGAAAGTAAAAGAAGAATTAGGGGAATTCCAAGCAGAACTTGAACAAATGAGCGTCGATGCTTCCGCTCATAAAAGGGCAGAGGAAGAACTTGGAGATTATTTATTTTCAATCATAAATGCTGCACGTCTTTATGGTCTTAATCCTGATACTGCGCTAAATATGACTTGCGCTAAATTCAGAAAAAGATTTACTTATCTTGAGGAGCAAACATTGAGGCAGGGGAGGGATTTACATGATATGACTTTGGAAGAAATGGATAAATATTGGAATGAGGCTAAAAATATGTAAATTTGTAGGTTGTGATAAAAATCAGATATGTCTGAATATAAAATAAAAGAGGTAGAAAGCAATAAGGATTTGATGAGATTCATCGAATTTCCGGATATTCTGTATAAGGACTGCAAACAGTATGTTCCTGCTTTGCATTTCGACCAAAAAAAATCTTTGACCAATGTATCTTCATTGAAGTATTGTACTCGTAAAATGTGGCTTGTGCTTGATGGAGATAAGGTGGTAGGGCGTATTTGCGGAATAATCAATCCTCGCTACAATGAACATTTCGGAAAGAAAAGAGCCCGTTTCGGTTGGTTTGATACCATAAATGATATTGAAGTAGCAAAACTATTGCTCGGGACTGCAGAAGAGTGGGCGAGAAAGAACGGAATGACTGAAATACACGGGCCTCTTTATTACAACACTCTGGGCAAACAAGGAATGCTTGTAGAAGGATTTGAAAACATACCTCCATTTAACTGTATTTATAACTATCCGTATTACAATGACTTGGTACAAACTTTGGGATATGAAAAAGAGTGTGATTGGCTTCAATATAAAATGATTTCCGATGAAGGAGTGGATGAGCGGATATTGAAAATCGGCAATATGTTGAAATCTCGGTATAAACTGCACGAGGGTAGTATAGATAAACTGAAAAAGGATAAAGAAAGGGTGATGGATTTCTTTAGAGCATATAATGATAGTTTTTCCAATACCGTCTACAATTTTATCCCTTTTACAGAAGAGGAAATGGAAGAAGAAGCAAATTCCGTAATGCCTTTTTTAACTGATAAAACAAGTGTTGTCATCTTGGATGAATATGAAGAATTGGCAGGATTCGCAATCGCTTTCCCTTCTATGTCAAAAGCATTGCAAAAAGCCAAAGGCAAACTATTCCCTTTTGGATGGTTTCATCTTTGGAGAGCAATGCACAATTATAAAGAAGTGGATTTGATGCTTACAGGAGCTGTTCCGAAATGGCAGAATACTGGTATATCAGCTGTCTATCATTGTTCTATGTCGGAAAGAGCAATCGCGGCAGGAATGCATATAGGTGTTGCTAACCCTCAATTGGAATCCAATGCAGCCGTTAATATATGGGCTAAATACGATAGTGAATTATATATGAGACGAAGATGCTATCTTAAGTCTCTCTAATAATATTTTTATGGCAGAAAATAGTACATTGGTAGACAAAGTGTTAAGTCTACAAGAAAAATATGAAACTCTTCAAAGGCAACTCTCGGATCCCGAAGTGATTTCGGATATGAAGAAGTATGTCCAATTGAATAAAGATTATAAAGAATTGGAACCTATCATTAAGGCTGGTTTGGAGTATAAAAAAATGATAGATAATCTTGCTTCTGCAAAAGATATTCTTTTGAATGAAAAAGATGAGGATTTGAAGTCTATGGCAAGAGAAGAGATCTCGGCTATTGAACCTAAGATACCTGAAATGGAGCAGAATATCAAATTATTGCTTATCCCTGCAGATCCTGATGACGGTAAGAATGCTATGGTAGAAATACGTGGAGGAACAGGTGGAGATGAGGCAGCCATATTTGCAGGGGATATATTCAGGATGTATGCAAAATTTGCAGAGAGTAAAGGGTGGAAGTTGGAAGTAACGGATCAGACAGAAGGTACTTCCGGCGGTTTCAAGCAGGTGGTATTTAAGTTGTCGAGCAGTAATGAAGGTGTTTACGGAATTATGAAATACGAATCCGGAGTGCATCGTGTACAGCGTGTTCCCCAAACTGAGACGCAAGGACGTATTCAGACTTCTGCAGCTTCGGTTGCTGTCTTCCCCGAGGCCGGTGAATTCGATGTGGAAATAGATATGAATGATGTACGTAAAGATACTTACTGTTCTTCAGGTCCCGGAGGGCAAGGTGTGAATACTACTTATTCTGCCGTTCGTCTTACTCATATTCCATCAGGCATTGTTGTACAATGTCAGGAGGAACGCTCACAACTTAAGAATTTCGACAGAGCTCTTGAAGAGTTGAGGACCAGGCTTTACAACATGGAACATCAGAAGTATTTGGATGGTATCGCTGCCAAACGCCGTACAATGGTTTCTACCGGTGACAGATCAGCCAAAATACGTACTTATAACTACCCTCAGTCCCGTGTTACGGATCACCGTATCAACTGGACTATGTATAATCTTCCTGTGTTTATGGATGGAGATATCCAAGAATGTATTGATCAACTTCAAATCGCCGAGAATGCAGAGCGATTGAAAGAAGCAGGGGATTAAATTTCTGACAGTGTGCTTGCTACCACTTAAAAAACAAGAATATGAAACAAAAATTTTCGGTTATTTTTCTATTGATGACAGTACTGTTTATAGTCTGTCTCGTTGCATCCAATTTGTTTGCCACAAAGGTTATTTCTATTTTCGGAGCCACTCTTCCGGGTGCAGTAATTATTTTTCCGGTTTCTTATATCCTCAATGACTGTTTTGCTGAGGTATGGGGGTATCGTAAAGCAAGGCTTGTGATTTGGACGGCTTTTGCTATGAATTTCTTTGTAGTGATAGTCGGGCAGATTATCGTTTGGCTTCCGGCTGCCTCTTTTTGGGATGGAGCTGAGCATTTTAATTATGTGTTCAATATGGCTCCGCGTGTGGCATTTGCTTCTTTGCTTGCTTTCCTGGCAGGCTCTACTTTAAATGCTTTTGTTATAAGCAAAATGAAGATAGCTGCACATGGAAAACGTTTTTCCGTAAGGGCAATAATTTCCTCTATTGCAGGAGAGTTGCTTGATTCTATGATATTTATGCCGATTGCTTTTTTCGGTGTCCCTATTTCCGTACTTTTGAAGATGATGCTTGTGCAAGTAACATTCAAAGTTTGCTATGAGATTGTGATTTTGCCTGTTACGAACCGTGTCGTAGCTGCATTGAAACGTTATGAGGGCATAGATGTATATGATAACGGGGTTTCTTATAATCCTTTTAAGATAGGTGATATTTAATTGATTTTGCTATGGAAAGAAAAGAAGAAGGACTTAAAAGTTTAGGAAGCAAGTCCGGATATGAATTTGATTACGCTCCAGAGGTGCTCGAGACATTTATAAATCGTCATCAAGAAAATGATTATTGGGTGCGATTTAATTGTCCTGAGTTTACCTCTTTATGCCCGATTACAGGGCAACCGGACTTCGCAGAGATTAGAATCAGTTATATTCCTGACGTTAAGATGGTTGAGAGCAAGAGCCTAAAATTGTATCTGTTTAGTTTTCGCAACTATGGAGATTTCCACGAAGATTGCGTTAATAAGATTATGAAAGATTTGATAAAACTTATGGACCCGAAATATATAGAAGTTATAGGGCTGTTTACACCGCGTGGAGGTATCTCTATTTACCCTTATGCTAATTATGGCAGAAAAGGTACGAAATACGAAAAATTAGCAGAAGAACGTTTCGCTACGCATCAGTAATTCTTATTTGGGACAAGCGCAAAGGTCATACGACCTTTGCTGCAAAGTTTCCCGTTTACTTCTAATTTGGCTGCACAGAATACAATCTGTCCGCGTCTTTCCGTTAGACTTGCCGTAATCTCACATACATCACCCGGGCGGACAATATTCTTAAATCGGAAATTATCTATTCCTGCATAAAGAGTCATATTACCGGGAACATCCTCTTTTACAATCAACGCGCAACACTGAGCCATAATTTCGCACTGTATCACTCCCGGTACAATAGGATTTCCCGGAAAATGCCCTTGTACAAAAAAAGCATCTTCCCTTATCTTATACTTAGCGTGTACATTACCGTTTTCATCCAAATAAGCCTCGTCAATGAGCAACATCGGCTCTCTATGCGGTAAATAATTTTGTATCTCTTCTCGTGTCATTATTCAATGTATTTTCTGAAAGCAACGCAGGCATTGTGTCCTCCGAAGCCAAAAGAATTAGATATGCCAAGTGTAATATCGCTCTTTATGGCAACATTAGCGGTATAATCCAGATCGCATTCAGGGTCATGCACATCAAGATTAATTGTAGGCGGAATAATACCCTCTCTCAATGCTAAAATAGTCGCAATGGCTTCAGCTGCTCCGGCTGCCCCGAACATATGCCCTGTCATTGATTTTATTGAACTTATATGTGCTTTCTTTGCAAAATTACCTAAAGCCATCTTGCACGCAAGAGTTTCTGCCACGTCATTTAACTTTGTACCGGTACCGTGCGCATTAATATAGAGATTATCTCTATTCTCATCAAATTCTGCCTCGTTAAGAGCCATTTTTATACATTTAGACTGAGTAGTTCCATCAGGACGAGGTGCAGTAGAATGATAAGCATCGCAAGTATTACCATATCCTACCATTTCACCCAAAATCACAGCGCCCCTGGCTTTTGCATGTTGCAATTCTTCCAAAACCAATACGGCAGCCCCGTCTCCCATAACAAATCCCTTTCTGTTTGCATTAAAAGGCAGAGAAGCATATTTGGGATTTTCCTCATGAGCCAAAGCTTTGGCATTAGCGAAACCGGCAATTCCAAGAGGAATGGTAGCATTTTCGCAACCGCCTGCAATAATCGCATCCGCATAACCGTGCTTGATTGCCCTATATGCTTCCCCCATAGAGTTTGTAGAAGTGGCGCACGCTGTAACTACATCCAGACAGGGTCCCTGAGCATGGCACTTAATTGCAATATTTCCTGCAGCGATATTTGAAATCATAGTTGGGATAAATAACGGCGAGATCCACTGTCCTGAAGGGTCATCAATCATCTTAACCGTTTCTTTATACTGGGTATCGAAACCACCTATCCCGGAACCTACATACACTCCTAATCTGAAAGGATCAATGTTGGGATTTTCTCCATCACTGACAAGTCCTGATTGCGTGAACGCCTGATAAGCAGCAGCCATTCCGTACTGTGAAAACAAGTCCTGCTTTCTTATAAAAGATTTGTCCATCCCGTACTTTTCCGGTTCGAAATCCTTAATTTGTCCGGCTATTTTCACTTTTAAATTTTCTGTAGGGAATGCTGTTATATAGTCAATTCCGCAAACTCCGTTTTTAAGATTTTCCCAATATGTAGGAATATCATTTCCAACAGGGGAAATTACCCCCATTCCAGTAATTACAACTCTTTTATTCATTTTTAACCCTCAATTAACGATGAAGCATTTCTTAATAATTTCTCAGCCCCATCCATAATATCTTTTACTATGCTTTCTGCACTTTCTTTCTGTGTAATTAACCCTGCTACCTCTCCTGCGAGGAAACTGCCCTCCGACCGATCTCCATCAAACACGGCTTTTCTAAGCGAACCTTTTCCCATCTCCAAAATCTCCTCCTTGCTGCAATTCGGATCGTTCTCCATCTTGAAAAATCTCTTCGCAAAAGGCGTTTTAAGACATCTTACAGCATCTCCCAAACTCTTACCGGTAATCATCGTCCCTATATCAGATGCCTTAATCAGGTTTTCCTTATAATTTTCGTGTACAATACATTCATCGGCTACCAAGAAACGCGTTCCCACTTGTACTCCTTCTGCTCCCAACATAAACGCAGCAGCAGCTCCTCTCCCATCAAAAATTCCGCCGGCGCCCAATACCGGAATATCTAAATTATCAACAATCTGGGGTAATAAAGCCATTGTATGTAATTCTCCGATATGCCCCCCGGATTCTGCTCCCTCTGCAATCACTGCCGTAGCGCCTAACTCCTGCATTTTCAACGCATAAGCTACCGAAGCTACCACCGGAATTACTTTAATACCTGCTTCCTTCCACATATCCATATAAATTGACGGAGAGCCTGCACCTGTCGTTACTATCTTAACCTCCTCTTTCACTATCATTTTAGCCACTTCGCCTGTATTTGGAGCCTGCAACATTATATTTACTCCGAAAGGCTTATCCGTAAGGCTCTTGCACTTTCTTATCTCATCTCTAACCGCCTCCGTATTGAAATTAATAGAAGAAATAAGCCCCAACGCACCGGCATTAGATACAGCCGAAGCCAATGAAGAATTCGCAATCCACGCCATTCCACCTTGGAAAAGAGGGTAGCGAATTCCCAAAATTTCACAAATTTTACTCTTAATCATAATTCGCAAATATAATATATTTTATGAAATAGCTATTTCATAAAGAAAGTCGCTCACTCGTAGGGCTATCGGAATAAAGATTTCGGGGTTCGGATGAAAATATCCGAACCCCGATGGTTTTTCCTTTATTTTTAAAATCCGCTGACTTTAAGCACGTTAGTGCTTTTTGGTTTACTAAAAATTTATTTTTAGTAAAACCGCATTATTATTTTGTGAGTTGTTTCAGTGAGAGTTCGACAAGATTTCTGACGTATGGCTTGTAATCTGTGTTGCTGCTCTTCAAGTAGCGGTTTGCAATGGCGCAGCAGACGGTACCTGCTTGATGTCCAAGGTGGGCTGCAATTCCGGTTACAGCAGAACTTTCCATCTCGAAGTTGGTGATTTTATGTTCGCCGAAACGGAATGACTCTATTTTGTCCAACATATCAGGCATAGCAATAGGCATACGCAGGATACGTCCTTGAGGGCCGTAAAAGCCTGATGCAGAGATAGTCATACCTTTGATAGCGCAGTCTTTGAATCTTTCTGAAAGTGTTTCGCCTGCTTTTACGAAGTACGGAATTGGGAGACGTTTGTTCCAGTTCATATGTTTTACATAGGCGTCTTCCATATCTGTGTTGCTGATTTTCTCTACGTCGGCGTACCAGTCGAGCAATCCGTCGTGACCGATAGAGTATTCGGAGAAAATAAATGATCCGAGCGGAATATCAGGTTGTAGTGCGCCTGTAGTACCGATTCGCAAGATTGTTAATGTCTTGTGTTCAGGTTTTACTTCTCTTGTTTTGAAGTCGATATTTGCGAGAGCGTCAAGCTCATTCATCACGATGTCTATATTGTCAGTACCGATACCTGTCGATAGTACTGTAATTCTCTTACCGTTATACTTACCGGTTACTGATACGAACTCTCTTGATTGACGTCTGAATTCAATATCCGTTAGAAATTCGGCTACCATATCGGTGCGTCCCGGATCGCCGACCAAAATTACAATGTCTGCCAACTCTTCAGGTTTCAAATGAATATGAAATGCTGATCCGTCTTGATTGATAATTAGTTCCGATTCTGCTATTCTCATAGTTATTAATGTTAAAATTTTAGTAAATAATATTAATTTGCCTCTCGCGTCTTCCGCTCTGCAAAACATCTACAAATATAACGTTTTAGTTGTGAATTCCAAAACGAATCATTCGGGGTTTTGCTATTTAATTAGCAAAAAAACAAGCCCCAAAAGGCTTGTTTAGAATTTAATAAGGTATCGAGGTGCTCCCTTAGGGGCTCGAACCCTAGACCCCGGCATTAAGAGTGCCATGCTCTACCAACTGAGCTAAGGAAGCAATTTTTGGTGATCCGTTCGGGGCTCGAACCCGAGACCCCAACATTAAAAGTGTTGTGCTCTACCAACTGAGCTAACGAATCTTCCAAACCTTAAAGAAAGAATTAATCTTTCTAATTGGGGATTGCAAAGGTATAGGTTATCTTTTGAAATTCCAAATATTTTTGAAACTTATTTTTAGTTTTTTAGAACTCCGTAAGTTCTTTAATAAATATTTTCTCTGCTGATCTTGCCCATTCAGGAAAATCTTCATCCGGAATAAACTTGTTTTTTGCAAAATCAGTTAATACGGAAAGGTCGAATATGTCCGATTTCACAGCAGCATTATACATTGTAGCATCATAGGCATTGCATTTTTGCTCTATGTGAGAAGGTACCATCATTAGAGGCTTTCCTAAGTACATCGCCTCGCATATGGACTCGAAACCTGCAGTAGAAGCATAAGCATAGCAGCCGGCCATCTGGCGCAGAAATTCTTTATCATCTAAATAGTAGAATGTTAAAGTCTCATCTACTTTGTATTCTTTGCCGTGCTCTGCATTATCCCAAAAGAAATGCAAAGGAATATCTTTATGCTGATTGTGCCAGGTTATGACTTCTTCTGCAAATCCGGCATTCACGATATAGCCTAAAATGTAATTACCCTTTCTATATTCTTCTGAATTAACACCATCCGAATGTCTGAAATTAAGTACATCAGGACGTAGCAAAGGTGGGACAACTGTAATATTACGCTTATTATCATCTTCCATTTTTCGGAAAGATAATGCTAATATTTTGGAAGAAGAACCGGCAATTGCTCGGGAATATATATTTAAAGCGTGATGCCCCTCATAGCCGAATTGAGGAATATGCAAATCTTTATGAAGCAGTAAAAACTGATGACCTATAACGACCATCGGAATTTTCTTCCCGCTTGTCATATATGCCATAGTACATAGCATCTCATAAAAATTCACAACTACGTCTGCTCCTGATTCTTTTATTTGTTTTCTTATAGTCCTGATTGAAGGTAAAAAACGAAACCACAATGTAGCATTATATAAGAAAGTCTTTACTATGCTTGGATGTTTGCCTTTAGATGCAGGGACAAAATTTACAGTATTGAAAAAACTTATAGGAGCTTTTACGGCATTTGCAAAAAAATCGGGAATTTTTCTGCTTTTGCTCTGTCCTAAAAGTACGCCTGCGACTTCGTGTCCATGCTTGTTCAGCATCTTTTCCATTGTCATTGCTTGTGTGAGATGTCCTCGACCTTCTCCTTGCACTACAAAAAGGTATTTCATAATTGTTTTTCCAAATAATCCTTTATTTCTTGTTCTCTGTCTAATGGATAAATAATAAGATTGCGATCTTTTTCCACTACCATATATCCATTTAAACCATTTATAATTACAGTATTTAGATTTGATGTATGGATAACACAGTCTTTACTGTCTATAAGATTGACATTATTGCCTATAATACTGTTACCATTTTCATCTAATATAGAATTAGAACGTACGGAAGACCAATTCCCTAAATCGCTCCAACCGAATGCTGCAGGAATCACGAAAATATCTTTTGATTTTTCCATAACTGCATAGTCAATAGAGATTTTATCACATTTAGGAAAGAGTTCTTTTAATTTTTCTTTTTCTTTATCCGTATATAGATAAGGAGATAATTCATCCATTATAGATGAAATTGCCGGAGCATATTCTTTAAGTTGAAAATTTATAGTAGAAACATTCCAAACGAAAATCCCTGCATTCCAGAAATAATTTCCGTCAGCAATATATTCTTCTGCTGTTTCTCGATTCGGTTTCTCCTTAAATTCCAAGACTTTACATATCTGATCAAGTTCCCTGTGAGTTGCACGGATATAACCGTATCCGACCTCCGGGCGTGAAGGAGCAATACCGATAGTTATAATCTTTGAAGATACCTCTGTTTCTTTTAATGCCTTCAATATTACGCTTCTAAATCTCAAAGGTTCCAGTACAATTGCATCTGAAGGAGTTACCACAATATTCGCATCAGGAAAGCGTTTTGCAATTTTTTTACAAGCATAGGCTATACACGGAGCCGTATTTCTCGGTTCCGGTTCTGCAAGTATATTTTGTTCTGAAAGCCAAGGAAGATGTTTCTTTACTTCTTCTACATATCTTTCTGATGTGACCACCCAGAAATTCTCTTGTCTGCATACTCCATCAAAGCGCTCAACAGTAAGTTGAATCATTGATTTACCTACTCCGAGGATATCTATAAATTGCTTCGGCTCCTCCACGGTACTCAACGGCCATAATCGTTTTCCTGAGCCGCCGGCCATTATTACTACGTGTGTATTCAACATTATAGCATTACTTTTTCCAAATATAATAATTTTTTAATCATCAAGAAATACTTATATTTGCGACTTTGAAAAATGAAGCTTGTTATGAAATGGAATAGATTCTACACTTCTATTATATATTTATTCTTACCAATTTCATTAATCGCACAGCCTACCAGGATTAAAGGGAGGGTTACCGAAGAAGGTACAGGAGAAGGAATTCCTTTTGCCGGAGTTTATTTTAAAAATACAACAATAGGCATATCCACAGATATGGATGGCTACTACATTTTGGAAACAAGAGATGAAAATGTAGAGACTCTTTGCGCGATGATTTTAGGTTATGAGACTGCTGAAAAAAAAGTAAAGAAACATGCTTTCAATACGATAAATTTTGAACTTAAATTATCCAGAGCTTCATTGAATGCAGTAATAGTGAAGCCGGATAATCGTTATATGAAACGGATACTGAAGCAGATAAATAATAACAAAAAGTTCAATAATCCTGAAGAAAGAGAAGGATATAATTGCGATGTGTACAGCAAATTGGAAATGGATGTGCCGGACGCAGATCAATATTTACCCAAAAAAGTCGTTAAAAAGAATTTCGGGTTTATATATGACTATATTGATACCTCTGTAGTTTCCGGTAAATCATATCTCCCCGTGATGATAACAGAAACCATATCAAGAAGTTATCGCCAAAAAAATCCATCAATCAGCAGAGAAGAAATAAAAGCAACGCGTATTTCAGGAGTTGAGAGAAATTATACTCTATCTCAATTTGCAGGTAGTATGCATGTGAAAACAAATTTTTACAATAATTATATAAATATCTTTAACGTAAATATACCTTCTCCGATTGCTTCATCGGGAGATATGTTCTATCAATATTTCTTGATTGACAGTTTGGATATAGAAGGAAGAAAGACTTATAAGATACGTTTCCATCCTGAAAAGCTTATTTCTTCACCTGTTTTTGACGGAGAGATGAGTATTGATGCTCAAGATTTTGCTTTGAGAGACATACACGTGAAATTGCAGAAAAGATCAAACGTAAACTGGATAAGAGATTTGGTTATAG
Organism: Candidatus Cryptobacteroides sp.; assembly: GCA_052173975.1. Lineage (GTDB taxonomy): Bacteria > Bacteroidota > Bacteroidia > Bacteroidales > UBA932 > Cryptobacteroides. Next base: position 130,851 of record JBQMXN010000001.1, read on the forward strand.
ATGTAGAAAACCAGCGCATAGGTGATTCTTGCTGGTTTTACAAGCAAGATAAAATTTATGCCGATTTTTCTGTTGCAATGAGTGATTCATCAAAGATACTTTCATTTTTAGGACACAGAACCATAAATTACTCAAATCCTGTTTTTGGCCCCATACCTGATGGACATATCAGAGATTCCAAGACTAATGTGATAATGGGGAAAGATGTATTGCATAATGACGATTCATTTTGGGATAAGTCAAGACCATATAATCTTTCCGAAAAAGAAAAAGGAATATATACAATGGTGGAAAAAGTAAAAAACGTACCTTTGTATAAAGATATATATTCTCTGTTAAATACATTGTTTACAGGCTATTACGAAACGAAGTATATAGGCTTTGGACCATATTCAAAATTATTCAGTTATAATGACTTGGAAGGAGCGCGTTTCCGTCTCGGACTTCGTACCACTAAGAGTTTCAGTAGAAAAATGAGGCTTACGGGATACCTTGCTTATGGTATTAAAGATCGTGCGTTTAAGGGCGGAGGAAGATTTGAATATATATTTAATACTCTGCCTACAAGAAAATTGGATATAGATTTCAAACACGATGCTTTGCAATTGGGACAACATATAAATCCTCTGATAGATAACAGTATATTTTCTTCAATCATAATTAATGGGAATAAACAGAAATTAAGTATTGCAGATGAATTGACTATTGCCTATGACCATGAGTGGCATGAAGGATTTAACAATACCATAGCTATTGATTTAAAAAGAATTCGTTCAAATCAATTTGTCCCGATGAAGACCCCGGGCGGAGAAATTCTCCCGTATGTTGATGTCGCTCAACTTAGATATTCCGCTCGTTTTTCCTGGGATGAGATAGCGACGAGAGGAGTTTATGTGAAAAAATATATTAATTCTAACTATCCTATAATTACATTGGATTTTTATGGTTCTGTGAAAGGGCTTACCAGGCATACTTATACTTATTTCAGACCCGAGTTGAGCATAGATTATAAACTGCAATTACCGCCGATAGGTATGTCGCGTTTTAAGATAAATGCAGGTAAAATTTTCGGTAAAGTCCCTTATCCTCTATTGAAAATTCACGAAGGAAACGGTACTTTGTTTTTTAACCCTGCTGCATTTGCCTGCATGGATTTTCACGAGTTCGCTTCCGATACTTGGGTGACGTTTTTTTATGAGCATAACTTTAAAGGGTTCTTTTTAGGTAAAATTCCTTTGTTGAAAAGATTGCAATTAAGAGAAAATTTTACTCTTAAAGCGGCTTACGGTACTATTTCCGACCTCAATTTGAAAAATCCTATTTTGCAATTCCCTGAAAATATGTCTTCGTTGAAAAAGCCTTATGTGGAAATGGGTGTTGGTATTTCAAATATTTTAAGACTTTTAAGAGTGGATTGCACATGGAGAATCACTCATAGATACAATGAGAAAAAAGAACTTAGCAAAAACCGTTTTATCGTAAATGTCGGTCTTGAGCTGCGTTTCTAAATAGCTTATTTACACACCATTATATCTAAAATCATAGAATCCGCGCTTTGCATTCCGACAGACCCCAACCGTCCGAGATTTCGGATAGTCTTCTCTATATCTTTTTCGATAATGCCGTCCGTTTCACAAATACAAGTGCCTTTCAATGCTAAAATCGAAGATTGAATAGCACAAGATACACCCGAAGCCACCTTCATTGCACATCCCACTTTCGCTCCATCGCACACCATACCTGTAATATTACCGATCATATTCTTGATAGCAAAACAGACATTATCGTAATTGCCTCCTTTCATATACACTATCCCTGCCGCTGCCCCCGTAGATGCTATAACACAACCGCATAAAGCGGACAACCTCCCAAGATATCCCTTTATATGTATTGCGATAAGATTGCTTAAAATCAATGCACGAGATAGCATTTCATCATCCACGCCATAACGGTTTGCATATGCTATTACAGGCAAGCTGACCGTTATCCCTTGATTACCGCTTCCTGAATTACTCATTGCCGGTAAAGTACAACCTGCCATTCTCGCATCTGAAGCAGCAGCCGTCAATGCCATAGAATAACTCATAAAATCATCCCCGAAAATCTCCTCCTTATTTTCACTTATCGTCTTTCCGACGCAAAGCCCGTAATTCCCATTCAACCCCTCCTCTGCCAAAGCCATATTCAGTTTCCTCTCATCCAAAATAAACTCTATCTCCTTTATATCAATCGTTTTAACGAACTCATATATCTCTCTTACTGTCAAATGGTAATCTGAAATTTCCCTATCATTACCGGAAAAACACCCCTCCGTAGCGGTAGACAATACTATATGATCAAAACTCGTTTCCACAATATTGTCGTGCGAATCCTGAATAATCGCTCCAGCCGACGTATTGAACTTCTTCTCTTCCCCCAATCCGATAGTCGCTTTTACATACAATTTATGATCCGTATCAGCAATCCCGATTTTGATTTTTTTATTATTCACAAGCTCCTTTGCTCGCAAAATCGCATCCTCATCAAGGTCATGCAACACCTCCAAACCGTATTTAGACTTACCGCACACAGCACCCAAAGCCGCAGCGATATGCAGACCCACCATCCCCGTCCCCGGAATACCAACTCCCATCCCATTCTTCAAAATATTTCCGCTAACCTCCACAAGTATTTCAAAATCAGCCTTCATCCTCCAACAAGGGCATTCCGGATGGCAATACGGGCACTTCTCTCCGATTATTTCCACCGCTTTCGCCACGGCCAACGCCACGGCAATCGGTTCGGTACACCCCAATGCAGGCTTCACCTCCTTACGGATAAGTTGAATAATTTCAGATTCTCTCGGTGTCATTTCAAGTAGTTTTAACAAAAATATATAAAAACAATTTAAAAGACAGCAATATCGTACATAAAAATTGATTTTAAATCTATTTTATATATATTTGTGCCCCAATCTTAAATCGGGTATGTTAGCGAATTGATTAGCTGCAAATTATTTGAAAATTAAAAGTAAAGAATATGTATTGGACACTAGAATTGGCAGGACACTTAGACGATGCTCCATGGCCTGCAACAAAAGACGAATTGATTGACTATGCCAATCGTTCCGGTGCTCCGGAAGAAGTAATCGAGAACCTCACCGAACTCGAAGACGACGGCGAATCCTACGAAAGCATAGAAGACATCTGGCCCGATTACCCCACAAAAGACGACTTCTTCTTCAACGAAGAGGAATACTAAATAAATTCCCCCGTTCGCAGTCCTTTCGGAAGGCAGTGTGTGATGTGGTCGGCAAAGTTCGGGAAAGACCGTTATGAATATGTCCGGATATTGAAAGAGATGCACACGTCCCTATATGAAGAGGTTGGAAGCAAATACGGCCTTGAACGCGGAGACAGTATTGACGGGCGCAATGTACAACATCTGAACAAGCGCGACTATATCCGTAAGTTGACCAAAGAGGCGAAACAGGCGGAGAAAGCCGTCAAGGGGCTTCAATCCATGATGCGGAATCTGGAATCAAGGATTTTCAGTTATAGGATGCAACTTTAAGAGGCGGAAAAAGAACTGGCTTCCGGCAGGATTACACTCGACAGGTATGAGACGCAGAAAGCGGATATACAGAAACTCATTGCCGAATATCAGGTTAAACTTGAAGACAAGGCTGATAAACTACATGTAAAAGAGCAGGAACTGGAACAGCTAACAAAGGATGCAATAAAGGCTCGTTCTGTAGTCCAGCCTTTCCGCAATCACAAGGTTGATTTCACACCACCTCAAATTACAGAGAAAGTACCCTTGTTCGGTAGCGATAAATGGGTTAAGCGTCAGAACCAGCATATTGCCAAACAGTTTTCTGAAATTGTCCGCAAGATAGAATCCCTGTACAGAAATGATGCAGCACGGCAAGTTGAGGCCGCCCAGCGTAATGTGCTGACGGATTACGGAGAGCTTTATCAGCTGAGACGGGAGAACAAAATACTTTCGGATACAAACGAAAGTTTGGAATCTGAGTTGAAAACACTGCTTGGTCAGTTGTCTACACCATCTGTTCGCAATCTGATTTTTGCCGTTGCCGATGCGCTCATCGGTGGACAACCTGTACCGATTGCCTCCAGTGGCGGTGGCTCCATCTCCGACCTTCCATGGGACGGCCGCAGACCAGACGAAGAGGAAGAAGCCTATCGGAGGAGGTGTTTGATGTTTGCGATAGGAGCGGTAAAGAAGCTGAATGAGAAGAAAAGTTATAAGAGAAGGTGATTCTGCATTTGTATATTATCACTAATCTCCAATATTTCAATAAAGAGTTGGGATAGTTGCGAATTATTGCGACTATCCCAATTTCACTTATACATTTCGCTAAATCAGAATTTAGAAGCGATGGCAAAACTACTTTACGATTACTGGTTTGTGCAGTTTGACTTTCCTAATGAGGAGGGCAAACCTTACAAGTCAAGCGGTGGTGAAATGGTGTGGAATGATAAGTTGAAACGCAACATTCCTGTTGGCTGGCATTTTGGGAACCTCTTTGAAATCGCTGTTTTTACAAATGGTTTGGCTTGTCAGAAATTCAGACCAAAGGATGATGAAGTGCCATTACCTGTCATCAAGATACGGGAAATGCACGATGGTATTTCTATTGACACTGAAGAGGTAACGTCAAATATACCAGAATCAGTAAAGGTGTATAATGGTGATGTGCTATTTTCATGGTCGGCATCACTGGAAGTTATGCTCTGGGCTTATGGGCTTGGAGGACTTAATCAGCACATCTTTAAGGTTACATCTGCAAATGATTTCCCGAAGTCATTCTACTATTTTCAACTTTTGGATTATGTCGATGTATTCAAGAAAATGGCAGAAGCAAGGAAAACAACGATGGGACATATTACGCAAGACCATTTACAACAAAGCACAATCGCCATACCTGATAATAAAGATATTGCGGATAAATTTGAGGAACTTATATCACCAATCTTTAGGCAGATAGTGAAGTTGCAAGAGGAAATATCAAATCTTATCAAGCAGCGTGACGAACTTTTACCACTTTTAATGAATGGACAAATAACAATAGAATAAAAATGCCTCGCATACTCTACAAATATTTAGATATAGTTGGCGCAAAGTGCATGATTGGAAATCAAGACCTTCAATTCACTAATGCGTCTCAACTGAATGACCCTTTCGATTGTCATCCAAAATTAATTGACTACTCAAATGTGCCGGACACTGAACTTCAAGGATGGATACCAAAGGATTGGTGGGTAGAGAAAGAGGAAAACTATGCACTCAATTTGCGCAATGATACATGGCTATGTAGTTTATCAAAAATCAATGATTCATTACTCATGTGGAGTCATTATTGTTGTAACCACAAAGGTATTTGTATAGGACTTGATGTAGACAAAGTAATGGAATCTGTTCCACCGATGTTTGGCACACTATATCTTGAACCACTTGTCATAGATGTTCAATATCAAGATATAATAGAGCGCCCAAACGCATATAGTGCAAATGATAGATGCAACTACCAATGGGGGACAAAAGCAAAGGATTGGGAATATGAACAGGAGGTAAGATTAGTCATACCAAAACCAAGTCCTATGTATGCAGCATTCACTCCTCAACAGGCAAAGCAGACAAAAGAAACATGGGATTGGCGTGAAATACACCATTATTTGCCGCTGAAAAAAGAGAGTTTTGACTCAATCTATTTTGGAATCAATATAGAACAAGCTGAAAAAGAAAAAATTATTCAATATGTTCGGAAGGAACTACATCTGCAAATCAGGTTATATCAAATGGAAGTAGATGAAAATGCTTTTAGATTACGACCTGTAATCATATGAACGGTCAGGTGTCGGTAAATTCTGATTTACTTTTTTGTCCTTTCGCTCATTTTTTGTATAATGCGACTAAAAATCCTATGAAAGAAGAAGTAAAAACGAGAATAGTAACTGCAATGGCTCAAAATTTGAGTCCTGAGCAGTTGTTATTTCTTAATACAGTATTGAATGACAACTTTAAGAGCATAGAAATCAAACCATTAGGCGATGAAGTGTCGCAAAGAAATAAGGCTAATAATGAATTGCTTAATGCTTTTATTGCTGCCAAGAAGATAGAAGGCTGTTCTGATAAAACTTTGCATTATTATCGCAGCTCAATAGAAGCCCTGCTTGCAAAGTTGAACAAAAAGATAGACGTGTTAGTTACAAACGACATTCGCAATTACCTCTCTGACTATCAAGAAGAAAGACTCTCAAGCCGTGTTACCATAGATAATCTTCGGCGCATCTTCTCCAGCTTTTTTGCATGGTTGGAAGACGAGGACTATATTGGTAAAAGCCCTGTGCGAAGAATACACAAGGTTAGAACGGAAAGCCTTGTAAAGGAAGTGCTGAGTGATGAAAATATGGAAGTATTGCGTGATACCTGCCACGAGATACGCGACCTTGCGATGATTGATTTATTGGCTTCTACGGGTATGCGTGTAGGTGAATTAGCAAAGATGAACCGAGAAGATATAGATTTTCAGGAACGGCAATGCGTGGTCTTTGGTAAGGGCAATAAAGAACGAGAGGTATATTTTAATGCTCGCACCAAAATCCACCTTAAACGCTACTTGGAAAGCCGTAAAGACAATAACCCTGCACTTTTTGTATCATTATCTTCACCACATAATCGCCTAACAATAAGTGGTGTAGAAGTGCGATTACGGCAATTAGGGCGAAAAGCTGGCATTAGCAAAGTGCACCCACATAAGTTCAGGCGCACATTAGCAACAATGGCTATTGATAAGGGGATGCCGATTGAGCAAGTACAGAAACTGTTAGGGCATGTAAAGATTGATACCACTTTACACTATGCTATGGTCAATCAAACCAATGTAAAGATTGCACATCGCAAGTTTATAGGCTGAACTTAGCTATTTTATCTTTGATTTCTTCGTTCTTTACCTTTAAGAGCTGTATCTTTGCACTAAAATAGAAATAAAATGAAGTTATCAGAGATTATTGATGTTTTTATAGCTGGCGATTGGGGCAACGAGTCCAGTTTAGAAACCCCTCACGCTGTTTCTTGTGTGAGAGGAGCAGATATTGTGCCCATAAGCAACAATGAATTTGCTAACATACCTCGTCGCTATGTCTCTGACCGATCATTTCAACAGAAATTACTCCAAGCAGGTGATATTGTAATAGAGAAATCGGGCGGAAGCCCTACTCAATCAACAGGGCGTGCTGTGTACATCTCTGAGAAACTACTTTCTGTGTCATCAGACGTAGTTTGTTCCAATTTCTGTGTTGCTTTTAGGATAAAAAAAGGTTGGAACTCATATTTTATTTACCAATATTGGCAGTATCTGTATAATTGCGGTGTGTTTTTTAACTTTGAGGGAAAAACTTCGGGAATAAAGAATCTCCAATTGGATATAGCCCTTTCTACTATTGAAATTGAGCCATATCCAATGGAAAAACAAATAGCCATAGCTAACTGCTTAAAGGCATTTGAAGACAAAATAACCCTTAATCGTTCAATAAATCAGAATTTACCGATACTTGACCGTTCATCAAGAGAGGCAAGAGTTCGTCTCGCTGCTTAATCAAGTTATTATTCTCGATTATATTCTGGTCAATCATCAAGTGGTATTGCGCAACAATAGTATGAAATGTTTCAATTAATGGTTCTGGAACTTCAAACCAATAATTTGCCAAGAATATATCTGTTTGAAAATTCTTAATACCAGAGGTTTTACCTTCAAAATTAAACATGTTATCATTATCATAGAGGTTTTGCCATAGATAATAGAAGTACTCTGAAAACTCTCGTTTCTTCATATTGAATGACTGACAGAAATTAGAACATACTAAAGCTCCTCCATTTCTTTCTATAACTCCGTTTGTTATCAAAGCGACTCTACCTGTCGCTTGAACTGGGCTTCCTCCAGAAATTTCAATCACAATGTCACCATCTTCTAAAAGTCGGTCAGAGTGTTTCGACGTAATATGTCTTGTGGGCACATCATTTAGCTTAATAATATCTGCGCCACGCACACAACCTACTTTGATTGTTCCATCTTTTGGCGTATCATATCCCCAATCTCCACCTTTATTTTTATCTATAAAGTCATTAAGTGTAACTTCTTTCCAGCCTTCGGGTATTTCTCTCTTAATCTTTTTGTTCCACACCATTTTGCCACCGCTTGATTTATACGGCTTGCCATCTTTGTTGGGAAAATCAAACTGCACAAACCAGTAATCGTAAAGTAGTTTTGCCATCGCTTCTAAATTCTGATTTAGCGCTCGATTAATTTCTATTTTGTAATCGTAATTGTTCCATATATCAGCTATTGTCTTTTGAATATCATAGTCAGGAAACATAAAACACAACGACGAAAGATCAGAAGGGTTTATAGAAGGGTATGCAGACACAGCTGTATCTGCTATGTTTCCTATATAATTAGTTATAGCCGGTTGGGTAAGCAATAAATATAAATATCGTGGGTCTATTTTGTCTTTGTATAAATCCTTTATATCTATAGTTGCAAAGCCTGTTGATACAATAAAATTATTTTGTGGGCGCCTCAATATCCCGTAATGTTTTAAGCGAGGACGAACGGTTGAATAAATAATAGTATTATTAGTTACCTTACGTTGCGCTCGACTAGGAGCCTCTTTTGTATTAATAATAACAGTACCCGAAACAACATTCTCCGTAATGCTGCTTGTATCAAGATAGATAATCTCCTTAAATGTTTCGGATCTGCTAATAGAGCTTTTATTAAAATCAGCAATGTCTGCCAGCTTATATTTTTTTAATTCCATTTATCGTGTTGCTTTTTTAACATAATCTTGAATTAAAAATAGATTTACCTCAATCTCACTACGCTTGGCTAATAACTGATTAAGATGTGCTTTCTGTTCCGCTTTTTCTTGCGCAGCTATGATATGGTCAATTCTAGCTCCTCCTATAAAAGGGTATACTATATCAGCTTCCATTTGGGCTTCTTCAATCTCCTTATCCAATTCTGCAAGTTGTCGTTGATATTTGCGTTGAGCTTCTACTATATCCAAATTATTAGCAGCCACAAACACATCAAGCAGGTTACGAATTGCTGCAATCTGTTTTTGTGCCTCCTTCGATGAAGTGCGAGCTATATGTAGTGCGACAATTATAGCAATTACACTAATTATTGGGCTTAATAAGGTGGCCCATTGAAACAAGTTTTCACTCATAATTCACTCTGCTCCCCATTTAGATTTTCACCTAATCTTGCCTCAATTTCTTCAATAGTAGGTATCGTACCTTCCACCTTTTCCGGGTATAGTTTTTCGAGGTCATATTCGGATATGCCTAATGGAAGATTGCTGCCCTCTAATGCGTATTGGGCAAGCATTGAATCCTTTTGGCGGCAAATAAGCAGACCGATTGTAGGATTATCTCTTCCCTCTTTTCTCAGAATATGATTACAAGCTACTACATAACCACTTAACTGTCCTAAGTCTTGAAAATCAAACTCGCCTATTTTAACTTCAATTACCACATAACATGATAAATTCAAATTGTAGAAAAGCAAGTCAATAAATTTTTCCTTTTGTCCAATTTGAAGGCGGTATTCTTTGCCAATGTATGCGAATCCCGTACCGAGTTCCAATAGAAATTGCGATATATTGGCCAGCAAAGCATCTTTAAGAATTTGCTCGTTGTAGGGTTTCGTGATTCCTGTAAAGGCAAAATTGTAAGGGTCTTTCGTAAGTTCTTGTGCGAGATCGCTTGTCTCGTCCGGCAATGTACGGGTGAAGTTTGTCAAGGCCTTTCCTTCTCGTTCGTATAGGTCGGAGTCCATAAAGTTGAGAAGTACATTACGACTCCAGCCCTCTTGCATTGTCTTTTTAACATAGAAAAAGGCCTCTGCAGGTTCAGTGCCATATCTGTCTATCAAATAACGGTGATGTCCCCAAGGTATGGAAAAGAGCATTTCTTCCAATTGTCCCACAGGCTGTGGGACAATCTCTGAAGAATCTTTTACAGTTTGTTGTGCTTTACCATTCTCTAATTGTCCCACAACTTGTGGGACAATTTTGAGGTATTGAGAATAAAGCAAATAGAATTTTTTTGCATAATAGATGTTGGTACGAGAAAGCCCCGTTGAATTCGGATTCTTGAGCTGTAAATCCACAGAGAGATTCTTAATGACACTCTGCCCCCAACGTTCTTCAACGTGCATTTCTTCTATGTCTCGACCGAGTTCCCAATAATACTTGAGCAATTCTCGGTTTACTCTTACGGCTGCTTTGATTTGACTTTGCCGATAACGCACACTAAGATCTTCTACCCACCGGCTATAGTCCTTGTCTATGATGGTCAATCCTTTACTCATTGTCACCTACATTTGCGTTGAATTGCAAAGCATCCAACTGTTTCATGATTTCTCCTTCCAAACGATGGCTTTCTGCAAATTGTTCGGCAAGCGTTTGCTTGTAGTTCGCCATACGAGCATTAAACTCATCTTCGGTTATATCTATATAATCAATCTTGATGTCGAAATATTGCCCGGCAGAAAGAGAATATCCCTTTTCCTTGATTTCTCCATAGCTAACTGCCACAGAGAAATCTTCCACTGCCTCCTTTCGCTGGAATGTGCCAACAATCTTCTCTATCTCATCATCATTCAGTCGCACCTTTTTCAATCCGTTGGCATCCTTGTATTCTTCGCCTAATTTGCTGGCATCAATCAAGATTACTTTGTCAGCGGTTGCAGACTTATCAAAGAACAGCACACTGACATTCGTACCTGTATTGGCAAACACGTTACTTGGCATGGAAACACAGCCAAATACCACTTTGTCATCTACAATTTTATGAAGAATTTTATTTTCAATGCCACTTTTAGCTGTAATAAAACCTGTCGGAATGACAATCGCACCTTCACCTGTCTTTTTCAGCGAATTGATAACGTGCTGAATGAAACAGGTATATATCGCCATTGACTCCTTCTTTTTGGCAGGCACATTGGGTACTCCTGCCCAAAAACGGGCTGGCATGGCGGCTATCTTCTCTCTGGTATCAGAGAAGTCCATCTTGAAAGGCGGATTGCTCACCACAAAATCAAACTGGCGCAACTGCTGTCCGTCATCGCTCTTGTGATAAGGGCTTACAAGTGTATCACCTTGAATGGCATTGTCGAGCGAAGACACAAGTCCGTTAAGCAGCAAATTAAGTTTCAACATCTTATTGCTTCGCTGAGATATATCCTGCGAGAAAATGGTACAACGGTCTTCACCTATTTGATGACTGAGTGCCATAAGCAATGTACCTGTTCCAGCAGATGGATCATAACATTCCATATTATGTAAATCCGCATGGTCGCCAACGAGTAAACGCGCCATAATAGTAGCAATGGCGTGAGGGGTGTAATACTCAGCGTACTTACCACCTCCGGCAGTATTGTAGTCTTTAATTAGGTACTCAAAAATACTGGAGAAGAAATCGTAATTTTGAGCAAACGCTTCTTCAAAAGAGAAGTTTACGAGTTTGTCCACCAATGCACGAGCAAATGGCGCACGTTGTGCTGTATCGGTCACAAATGGTGTCAATGCCTCAAACAATGGAATCTTTGTGTTGGCTGTGGTCTGAGTAGAAAATATATCTGCATTTTTCTCTGCAATATCTGTCATTGTGGAATCAAAAATGATATCAAAATCACCTTTGCTTTGTTGATTCCATAGGTTGGCAATCAAGTGATAAGGTTCGAGCATTGGAACATCAGGTGAAATTGCACTCTGAATAAGCATACGTTCATCACCTGAAAGATTCTCATATGCAGTTTCCCATTTTACATCTCCAGTCAGTTTCTTGGCTATGTCACTTTTGGCATTCTTAAGTTCATAGCCAAACTTATCATTCAGAAATTTATAGAGAAATACCTGAGTGATTATTTTATATTCGTTACCATCGTTGCCCATACCGTAGGACTGACAGGTGGCTTTTAGCCCATCAATGAGCTTTAATGTTTTTTCTTTGATGTCTGACATATTGTTTATGATATTGCACCGTATGTGGCGTTATATTGGTTTATATATTGCTGTGAAATACGTGTTTGGATAAACTTATAATCATCCATTTCCGGTTTTATCTGTGGAAATTTATACAAGCACTCATTGACAAGAGTCATAACCGTACGATTGAAATAGGCATCTTTTTTCAAAATGTCATTACGGTCATATACTTTAGCATCTACATCCTTTTTTATGATATTGAGAATAGATGCTATTTCATCATCCAAGAATGAGAACATAGGCTTTTGACCTTTCTCTTCCCTTTGTTTGTTAGCCTCACGAATACGCTTATGAACACGAGCGAATTTTTCGTCTCCGTTATATTTTTTGAGCAATACATTGTTGCGCTTTTGCAGCTCTTGTAAGCGTACTATGATTTCATCAAGTGCCTGCGTCTCTTCGTTGAACTTGGCTATACTGTCAATCACAAAACCATGTTCTTTAAATCGTTCCATAAAGACATCACGTAATGACATGAATTCAGGATCATCTTGGTCAAAGTTTTGCGTAAATGAGGAGATTGTGCGTTGCCATTTATCTTTCAATTCCATTCCTCCTGAAATAAGGCGCATTTCTTCCTGCCCGATTTTAGAGAAAGTGAATTCTATATCCATCATTGCCTCATTGATTAGCGTTTTTGTTTCGTCGCTTGTGCTAAACGCCTCTTTCTGATTGATGATACCGATTCGTCTTTGTACCTCTGATAATAGTTGTGGCAATTTGGTTATTTCAAGCTTTGAGAATTGTTCTTTCATATCCTCATCACCGAACGTACGTACAATATTTGCCATGTTTTTTGCTGATTCCAATGCCTGTTTCAGGTCAAGGAGAACGGACTTATCTTCTTCCGTCGAGATTTCAGCAGAAAACTCTTCAGCATTATCAAAAGAATAATTGAAAAGTGTTTGGCGCACTTGTTTCATCTGGTTTAAGATTTCATCCTTGTCCTCAATAACTTGGGTAAACGTATCTGTGGCAGCTGCCATTCCTGTCTCATCCACATCGTTAAAGCGGTTAAGCTCTTGTAGATATGCTTCATTCGTTTCTTTGAAGTTGCGTTTAATGTCGGCAAAATCAATGACAAAGCCATAGCGCATACCAGGATAAGGACGGTTTACACGGGTAATAGCCTGAAGCAAATTGTGATCTTTCAATTTACGACCAAAATATAAACGCTTTAAGCGTGGCGCATCAAAGCCTGTCAAGAGCATGTTGAAGACAATAAGTATGTCCACAGTCATATTCTTTTTAAAGTCTTTGATTATCTGCTTTCTTGTTTCTTTATCATCTGTATCATGGAGGATGAGGCCAGCTTTCAACGGACGATCTTTAGATTTATATTCGACCATTGGCTCGCCAAGTACACATGAACCATCAAGAAGTTTTATTTTGATAGGCTTGGGCTGAAATTCTTCCCATTTTTCTTGAAAAACATCATAAAGCCGTCGTGCCTGTTCGCTAGTTTCACAGATGACCATTCCACCTAATGTGTCATCACCTTGTATTTTGCGAAACTCTTTCAAGTCCCTCATAATGTAATGAGCCAATTCTTCAACATAACTCGGATGCTCAATAATTTCCGATTTACGGATGTCTTTCTTCTGTACTAAGGTATCCAATTTATCGTACACATCTGAAAGACGCTCTTTATATGAGGTCTCAATGTCTTCACGTATGATTTTCAATGTATAGCCATCTGCAATTGATTTGTCGTAGTAATATGTGTGCAAATAATTTCCGAAGACTTTGCAGCTCGCGCGTTCTTCCTTTAATAGCGGAGTACCAGTGAGAGCTATTTTTATAGAATCCGTATCCGCATCAAAAAGGTTGGCAAGGAAACATCCTCCGGGCTTATAACCACGATGCGCTTCATCAAGGATAAAAATACGCTGAAGATTCGTAGCATAATCACTAATACGTACTTTTTCTTTATCCTCTGCAAAACGTTGTATGTTCACAACGGTAATTTCAGCCTGACCACTTACGCCTTGTTGTGCTTGGTTACTGCGGAACTGTTCCATCAGTTCAGTTCTTGTATTGGCGGTTGAAACCACCAGCCCACGTGCTTCAAACTCTTGTGTGGCCTGTTCTAGCAAATCAAGACGGTCAACGATGAAATAGAATTTGGCGACCTTGTTCTGCTTGGAATAGAAGTCGTTGAGAATATAGGTCAGATAATAAGACAAGGCTGTCTTTCCACTACCTTGTGTATGCCAAACTACGCCTGATTTCACACCTTCGGCAAGTTTCTTACGAATTGCCAGCGATGCAAACAATTGCTGATAACGCATGATGTGTTTTTGGTCGGTAGATTCAATTTTACCGTCCACCTCTCGCTCCATGCGGACGTAAGCGATACCATATCTAATGATATACAGTAAGCGTTCTGGCGAACACATAGAAGTCAATATGCGGTTTGTGGGCGTATTGAAATCGAGGTTCGTTTGATATTCAGGGCTTGTATGGATTACCTGACAGTTGTAATCAGCCAGAATCTGTTTTTCTATAACCTTGTCAATCTCTTTGTATGGATAATCTCTATTGAAAGATGCAATTTTCTGATTGCTCAGATTTTCTTCACGGAAACAATTAAATGGAGCATAAGAACGTGCTCCAGTACAATAGAAAGCCCCCTGTATAGGAACAATGCCGCCAAGTGAATCATATTCCATATTATTGCTGAATATCATTAGCTGCGTGATGTTGATGAAACGGCGAAACTTTTTGTTTGGGAAGCGTTCTTTGTTCATTCTTGCACTCTCGGCCAACATCCCACCATGATTATTTGGCTTCTTAACTTCAACAAAACAAAGTGGCATACCGTTCACAAACAAAGTAATGTCAGGTCTGAACTCATCCTGACCGTTTTTGCAGGTAAATTCGGCCGTAAAATGGAATGTATTGTTTCCGATATTGTCAAAGTCTATTAGTTTTATAGGAGATACCGCTTTGAGACGATTGTAAAAACCACAACCTAGATTATCATCATTCAACTCTCTACGGATGTCTTTCAGCACTTGAAGATATTCTCCTTCGTGTCCTGGGTTCAGCTTTTTAAATTGCTGCTCAAAAATTGGCAAAAGAATATTCGTGTCACCGTCATAGATTGTGCCATTTTTATCTTCACTCAACTTGCCAAAATATGTATATCCTATTCGGGTGAGATGAACCATTGCCGGCATCTGTACCCGTGTCGCTTCCGAGAACTGCTTCATATCACCTGTCCTTTTTATCGGTTATCAAATCTTTTAAATCCACTTGTAGTATCTCCGCTATCTGCTGCAATGTATCCAAATTGGGCTGAATCCGATTACAAGCATAGGCATTAACCATACTGAAACTCTTGCCAAGTTGTTTGGCTAACCACGTTTGAGAAATACCTTTCTCCGATAAGACGGCTTTAATCCTATTTAGTTTCATATTATTTCTCGATTGAATAATGCAAATATAGGGAATTATATTCGATAAATCGATTTGTTTTGCGTACATTTGTACCAATCAAAGAATATCAATATGAAAAGACATCAGATAATCCACATTCGTCTCAAACAGGAGTCTGATATGCGGAAAATACGACGTCAAAAAAGGATAAAGAAAACGCTCCATAAAAGAAGAGTATATCGACAGCTAAGAAGAATGACCGGAAATATACAAAAACCGCGTCAAGGTTCTCAAAGTCTGAAAACATATGAAGCTATTGCTCCACCGAGTTTTGATATTAGTAATATTGATGAATTAATTAAGTTTCTACAAGAGACTGAAAGTGTTTGCAAAAGACACAAAGTTAATTTCCTGAAAGTTAATTTAGATAATGTTGTTGCTATTGACATGTATGCCATTTCTTTAATGTTGTCTATGCTTAATAAGTTGTCATGTAGAAATATAAGATATTGGGGAACATATCCAAGTGATATTCAATGCCGTCAATATATTATAGACTCTGGTTTCTTGGATATTGTTAAGAGTAATATAAAGAAGCCAGAAGACCGTCAAAAGAGAAACCAGATTTATATGGTTGGGAAGAACTGTGTAGATAGTAATAGAATAGGAAAATCCGTTCGCGAGTCAATGACCCATCTTGTAGGTACGCCAACTATATATCCTCCGGTCTACGATAATATGTGTGAGATTAGTGCAAATTCTGTTGAGCATGCGAATGAACATATGAGAGAAAAAAATTGGTTAGTTTCCATTTCTATGGAAGGAGATAAAATACACTTCATTTTAACAGATACAGGTCTTGGGATTCTCGCAACTTTGCGGAAGAAAACGTCTCAAAAAATTAAGGATATGTTGTCGAAGAGTGAAGCAGATGTATTAAGAGATGTTTTCAAAAAGCTATATCAATCAATAACAGGCGAAATAAATAGGCATAAAGGATTGCCAATAATATATGAATCATTTGAAGAGGGCTTTATATCAGACTTACAGGTCTTAACAAATAAAGTGTTATTAGATTTTGGAACAAAACAGTCAACTTCTTTAGGTCGGGGCTTTAATGGAGTTCTGTTCTCATGGACAGTCTCATTAAATAATTACAACAAATGGATAAATTCACTATAATGGAACAGATTAGAATTAAGGTTTTGGATTTCACAGAGAATCCGGGTCCACGATACATTAGACAAGATAAAATAGGAGAGTCAAATTCTGGTGAGGCATTTTACCTACAGACATTAAATGAAGCATTTACACAGGCTTATAAGGAGAATAAACAGCTAGTATTAGAATTAGATGGAGTATCAGGTTACCCGTCTTCTTTTCTTGATGAAGCTATAGGCGAGCTGGTATTTGATTTTACTTTGGAAATCGTAGAAAAATACCTCGATTTTGATACACATATGTACAAAAGAAGAGTGGCTCAAGTAAAAGAAGAAACCTATCCTCAATGGGAAGAAAGAAGAAAAAAGAATGATACTGTAGTACATTCTTCGGGAATAAGTGGAAACATTTATCATATTAATGGTGATGGGAAATTAGATATAATGCCGATATTATGACAATTGCAGATATTCTTACTTTTGTTGGGATTGCCGTATCTATAATATTTGGTTTCTTTGTTACTCATATTTGTTCAATAAGGGATACGAGGACAAGGGTTCTTAAAGACTATTATATCGAGCAAGTAAAAGGAATTAAAGGCCGCGTAGGTGATTTTTTTCATAAAATAGCTTTTGGAAAGAGTTCATTCCGGAAAGTAGTGAGTTGGTATGACCATTTGGCTATTGATGTTAAAGGGACAGACCAAGGTGTGCGAAAATCATTAGACCTTCAAATTGAAGAGTTTATGGATATTCTTGATCAATATTATGGAGAAATAACAAATTGGGAAGATTTTAATAATCAATACTCTGCATCTCGTTATATTCCCCCGACAGAGCATAAGTCTAGATTATTGCAGATGAAATATGAAATAGACGAATTTCTCAATGACTATGTACACCATATAAACCAGTCTAATAATTATCCTATTTGGAAGGTTCAATACAGGCGAATAAAACAGAGCTACTACTATTATAAAGGAAAAGGCTATAAATGCGCTTTTTGTCGTTCCATTTGGGAAAGAACAGAAAAACATTTTTGGGAATGTATTACTGTTTTAGCGATTATCGGAATAACAATTTTCCTGATAAATAAAGTTTCGATTGAAAAAAAGGATGACTTGTATACTCCATTGAATAATATATCCAATAAGCAAGATTCAATATATAGAGAGATTCATTTGTTTAACAATAACTACAAACCTGTAGAGATTCAATCTAAGACTTTTAACAATTCATCATTCTTCAGCGCAGACAAAGTAGATTCCGTACAGATAAAATTGTATCAGGGACAACCTAAACAATAAAATGCAGTAGAGTTATAAGGTATCCAAATATTTGTTTGTCCACTCATTCTTCCCATCGTCTCAGACCGCCTCAGACGGTGTAGTTTGTTTGGCTAAAAGGCGGCATTATTTGGATAACTAATTGAAATATAATATAGATAAATTTCTTCAACGAAGAGGAATACTAAATTAATTCCCCCGTTCGCAGTCCTTTCGGAAGGCAGTAGCCTGCCCTCCCTCGGGTTGCTCAGGGAAAAGCCGCAGCCGCTTGTCCGCGTCTGCTGAGATCTCAAGAAGAAGATTGGCAGCGTCACAGCCGTTGCCAATCCCTTATTTAATACGCTCTGCTTCATAAAATTATCTAGTTGCAGAGCGAAAGCAGTCGTTTGTAACTGAAAAAACACTTGGATTATGTAAAAAATTCGTCCATGGACGAATTTTTTACATAATCTACTACGATTTTCGTTTATAAATGAAATTTTGCATAAAAACTTTAAAATTTTCATTTATGGACGAAAAATTCTATATTTGCATTAAAATTTTCATTTATGGACGAAAAATTTCAAGATATCAGGAAATACAACCTTTGGGATTCCGATAATTTCGACTTTGGATATGAGCGGAATGTATATACGAATAAAATAATGAATTATACCGGCAACCATCTTATCAAAGTGCTTGTTGGTCAAAGACGTGCAGGTAAAAGTTATGTACTTCGTCAAGTAGCTCGTAAACTGGTGAAAAATGGAGTAAAGGCTAAAAACACGCTGATTATCAATCGTGAATTATCTGAATTTGATTTTCTTACCACCCATAAAGACCTCGAAGATTTCATAAAGCTTTATAAAGCAAAATTGAAACCGAAAGGTAAAGTCTATATCTTTATAGACGAAGTTCAGATGATAGAAGGATGGGAAAAAACTATAAATTCCTGCTCACAAGACTATGCAGAAGCATATGAGATGTTTATTACCGGCTCAAACTCAAGTATGCTATCAGGTGAGCTTGCTACATTGTTATCAGGGCGGTATGTTTGCTTTGAGATACTCCCGTTCAGTTTTTGTGAATATGCAGGCGTTTTAGGAAAAGGAGCAGATAAGAAATGCTTTGTGGAATATATGAACAGCGGAGGTCTTCCTGAACTTGTTGCCCTGTCCAATCCTGAACTGCAAAGAAACTACGTATCGTCCGTAAAAGATACCGTGTTGCTTCGTGATATCATCCAACGCCGGAATATACGGGATCCAAGACTATTAGAGGATATATTCGTTTTATTGGTCAATAACGCATCTAATCTTATTTCTGTAAGTTCAATTGTAAACTATTTCAAGAGTCTTGGTAGAAAGATGAGTTATGATGTCGTTTCCAATTATATAAAATATATAGAAGACACATTCATTCTCCACCATTGCGACCGTTACGATATAAAGGGCAAAGACACTATTTCAGGTAATGTAAAATATTACCTGAACGATCTTTCCTACAGAAATTACATCTATCCGGGATTCGGTTACGGATTAGGCTACCTTTTAGAAAACATTGTCTACTTGGAGCTTCGCCGAGCAGGATATGCTGTATATACAGGAGTAGCAAAAGGCAAAGAAGTCGATTTTGTTGCTATAAAAGCAGATAATATAATATATCTTCAATGTGCCTACTTGCTTGCAGATGAAACTACAATAGAACGTGAATACTCTGCTCTTGAATCTATTCAAGATAGTTTTGAAAAGATTGTTGTATCTCTTGATGACCTTACTCTGCCATTGCGAGGAGGTATCAGACACGTACAAGCCTGGAAATTAGCAGAAGTTCTTTGATTTTTAAAAATGCAGTGTCTAAAAAATCTTTTTTAGACACCAAAAGCGCTCACGCGCAAAAAAAATATCAGAAAAGTGGCGACGTACACTGCCGCCGCCACTACCTGTAAAAAAGCATTTATTCTTTTGAGGAGTAGGGGGAGTTGCAATTATCTAACATATACTATCCTCCTACTGCTTTTCTGCAGCACACCGCACAGCATTCCCACCACTGCGATCGCTTTGGCTCAACGGAGCCAACTCCTCATGGTTAAAGCCCAACCATGAGCCGTAGTATGTTCTGTCAGTACCTGCAACCCAATATATAGTTCCCTCAAAGAGAGTAACAGAACCTAAATTGCTTTCACGTCCACCACAAGCCGGAAAGAAGATAGTATTTCCTTGTTTATTCGGTTTAGTATAGAAATACCATCCTTTATCATAATTACCTTTGACATTGAATTCAGTAGGATTATAGGCCTCCTCTCCTGTAGTAGTAAATCCGGTGAAGGCATTGACAGCCGGTATGGTAAATCCTACCGGTGATGGGTCGTATACAGTCTTAATTACCACATCATCATTAGCATCAGTCCTATCATTATTCGCGCTCCACAGGTTATAATACTTCTCGTCCATCTCCTGCTTGATATTAAACTTATGGGGATTTCGTATATATTCTTTTATCTCATCCGTATTAAGTTCTTGCCCATGACCTTTATAAGCAAATTTATATTGGTTCTCCTTTATGAAGCACTCCTTATCAGTGTTCCCTAACCCTGTACTTGGCAGCATCGGGTCTTTTCTTCCCCACTGATAGAAAGTGCAGTTGCCGTTCTTTTTGTCTCTTTCTATGAAATGTCCTTTTTGATTAAATGCTAAATCAGTCGTTTTATTACCTTCCGTCTGTTTTATTCTGATTTTTACTTCTCTTTGTGCGTAGTCTGTAGCATTACCTAATGCGCACCACCCTAGGTTTATGGGTAAAATGTTGTATTTGTAACCACCATGATTGGTAATTTCTATTGGTGTTAAGTCTTCTTCTGTCACCCATATATGCCAACTCCAAAGAATGGTGTTGGAGTTATCGCGCACTGCAATGAT
>JBQMXN010000002.1:0-129757 GCA_052173975.1 Candidatus Cryptobacteroides sp.
TATAAAACAAATAAATTCATTTAGTAACAACACTTTTAATAACAACTCTTTTAGTACTTAGGACTACTGATAAATTGAAAAATAAAAATACTAAAAGCACAAAAGGGAAACTCAAAATAGGTAAAGAAGCTTAAAAACTACAACTTATGGGGATTTATTTGTAAAAAATACCATTTTTTAACGATTGCGGCGTATTAAAATTCATTCGAAATTTGCAAAAAATAATATTAAAGAAAATGAAAAATAGTATTTTAAAGTATTCGCTATATATTATAGCGGCTTTGACAATATTCTCTTGTCAAAAAGAAAACAAACCTGAGGTTAAACCCGAAAAAAAAGAAGTAAAACCTACAAGTACGGCACAATGCATTTCAACAGAACTTAAAGCTTTGAAAGAAATCGCAAAATTAAATCCTGATGCTCATTTATTTGAAGGAGAGAATCCGGAACAGTGGAAAAATGTCAATATAAAATGGGCCGTAAATAAAGACGGTAAATATGTAGTAAAGGGATTAGAGGTAAAAAATGATGCAAAAGTAGAGAATCTTAATATTGCTCTCGATGGTAAAAAAATGGAACTTCCTAATTTAGAGAGTGTCGATATAGCTTCCGCTTTTGTAAGTAAATTCAGTGTAAAGTATATGCCGGCATTGAATAACATTAGAATAAATGGAGATAATAAATCAAAAATAAACACATTGGATCTGCGCGGAGGTGATGCACTGAAAGAAATAACAATAGAGAATATGCCTGTTTTGAATTCAATTATGATTGGAGGAGATAAACTGGAAAAATTAACTCTTAATAATCTTCCAAAATTAGATGAACAAGAAAATCTGAAGTTCAGAACAGTGTATGACGAAGATGGAGAGGCAAAGGCTACTACTTTGAATGAGCTTGTATTTAAAGGTGATTTTAATGCTCTAAAAGGTATATATCTTACAGATCTGGAATTAAAAAAATTTACATTAGAAGCAAAATTACCAAAACTTGAAAATCTCGCTTTACAAGACAATAAATTATCCGGTTCATTGGAAATAAAAGATTTGGAAAATCTTAAAAGCCTCTATCTACAAAAAAACTCTCTCACTTCGATAAACGTATCAAACTGCCCGAATTTGGAAGAAATGAATGTTTCAAGAAACAAGCAATTAAGCAGTGTTATAACAAATCTTCCCAAACTGAAAAATTTTGATCTTGATGAAACTGAAATTAAAGAAATAGATCTTTCAAATAATGATTTTTTGAAATCTTTAAGTATAACTAAAACAAAATTAACTTCTATAAAATTCGGAAGCAAAAATACTAAACTGGACAGGATTAATTTGTCAGATAATCAACTAGAAGCATTGGAATTTCCAAAAGAAGCGGCATCAATATCTTTAATCACAGTAAAAAACAATAAGATAAAAACACTTGATTTAAGTAATTTCAATGCTATCGAGAGAATTCTTATTAATAATAACATATTAGAGAATTTGACAGTACACACGGATAACACATCATTAGAGAATCTTGAATGCCAAGATAATCATTTAAATTTAAAGAATTTGAGAGAAATAAAAAGAAGACTTAAAGGCTTAAAAAACTGGATAATTGCCCCTCAAACGGCTTTAAACCGTACTAATAAAGAGCAGAAAACAATCGATGCAAGAGAAGAAATTAATGAATTGCATCTTAACACTCTTATTCAAAAGAAAGAAGGCTCAAATCCTTGGGCTAATGCACCTAGCAATGATTATCAATTAAATAACGGAATCTATACAATAACAGGATCAGGAAAATACAGAGTAATTCTAAAAGGCACATTTCTGGAGCCAACAGATCCTAAATTTGATGTATTCTCAAGTTTTATGCCTTATATAATAGGAGAATATAGCACACTATAAAGTAGAAAATAATATAGGGAAAGCATCCTAAACAATTAAAAAAACAGGAGTAACTAAATTAGTTACTCCTGTTTTTTTAATAACTATACACCATATCTTGAGGGACACATATGTAAAAATCTCCTCTACCCTTATTTTCTTCTTCTAAAAATTTAATATTCTCCTGCCTTACGGAAATAACAGTAACAATCTTGGCGCCCGGTCTGTATTGCAACAAATAAGGGATAATGCCACCTTTCCCCTCAATATGGTAACTTCCATTGATATGAAGAAATTTATCTTTCATACTATGAGCTATAAACCATCCCATTGTAGCATCTTTGATAGACTGCGCTTCTGCATATTTACGTGTTTCTACTTGCTTCCTACCAGTCAGCATAGCCATAATTCCGAAAGCAGAAGCCTCATTTTCATTATATTTAAATTTAATAGGAAGCGGCGCTATATATTGCTTGGCTTGTAAAGATAATGACACCAATGAGTCTAAACCATATTCTTTAACCCTTGCAGCATATCTTCTCGGTATATTGGTAGCAATAAAAGGAATTTTATGCTCTTTAGCAAAATATAAGAAAGGTTCATAATCCGTATGATAATTATCCCATAAGCGAGCTTCCGCTTCAAAACGTTCAGAAGAAATATCTCCTGATAAAAATTCATCCAATATAAGTTGGTTGTCACTCTCGAACATTTCCGCTCCCATCATAAGTTTTTCCTTATGTTTTTCATAGAGGCTACGGGTAATTTCAAATTCCAACCAATGTGTAATAGGACAATTGTGCATTTCTCCTATAAACACTACGTCCTTTGATGCCAAAGCATCGATAAAGTCCTGATATGTAATTCTTTCTCCTTTATCATTAAATAAAGAATATGCTTCTTTATCTTGTGAAAAACCTACAAAATATATAAGACTTAAAAATATTATAATAAAAATTCTTTTAATCATAATTCTATACTCTTTTTACTAATATACATAAATATGCTATTATTGATATCAATATACTTTTTGAATGAATCTAACAAAATTTCAGGTCCTATAAGACTCAATATTTCCTCATATCTGTCAAAATCATACAAAGATTCTCCATTTTTTACAACATTCGTAATAGCATTTCTCCAAGAAGCAGCATTTTCATTATTCAAATCTTCTCTTTTAGCGATTAAAAAAGAACGTTTAATTGCATCTAACTCGGATTGGGTTACTTTCGTAGTCTGCAAATCTTTTACAATTAACCTTATATCGTTAATTATTTCATTTAGATTTTCATTTTCTGAAGAAGCGTTTATATCAAAATAGAATGTCTTCCAAGGAACACTTGAATAAGATAAAGAAATATATGGCGAATATACTAAGGAATGCTGCTCTCTTAATACGGAAATAAGGCGATTACGAATAAGTTCTCGCATTATTTTAAGGATAAGAGTGTTTTTTACACAAGGTTGATAATGCCCGGTAAGAACAAAATCAAATGCTGTCTTAGTTTCGTCATCTCCCTGTATGCACTCGATAATGCCGCCATTAGGAAAATCAAAATGAGGATAGGAGAAACGGCATGGAGCGTCACTCTCCGGAATATTCCCAAAGATAGAAACGAATTTGCGAGCAACAGAATCTGCATCAAAGTTACCTGTGATTATATAGGTAGAGCCTTCAGGTCTTCCGTACAGTCCTTTGTAATACGCAGTTATTTGAGCAAAATCCAGCTTTTTCAAATGCTCCGCATCAGGAGAGGTCTTTAACAAAGTTTCACCTATAAGCACTTTTATGCGCGAATCCATAATGCGTTCAGGAGAACTTTTCAGCATTTTTTCCAAAAAGTTTTCTTTCCCGAATTCATTCAGTTGTTCAGATCTCGTTGATTCAAAATCTTTATAGTTTAATTCCGGGAAATATATCTTTTCATAAAGCAAACGGAAAAATTCCGAAGAGAACTGCTCAGGAGAAGCGCCCATAAATCCATGGAAATGATTATCTATCATAATACCCAACGACATCTCATTCCTATATAAATATTCATAGTACTCTTCACCTTTAAGTTTATCGACACCTCCCATATCCATATATCCGGCAGCGCCTTCCAATAACGGATATTCTTCTGCAGAAAGTGAAGACAAACCGAATGGAGCAAAGGAGGACAACATTAATACTTTATCATATTCGGGAACGGATTTTAAGATCAGTTTTATACCGTTTTTCAAATATATTTCTCTGATTTTCGTATTCGGATATGTTATATCAGATATAATTTTAGACTTATCAAAAACAGGGTTTTGTGTAAGAAAATCCGGAATGTTTAATGGTTTGTCTTCTTTATCTACGTTTTTTTTATAATCATACTTGATGTAACCGGATTTTTCACCTTTCACTAATGCATCATTGATTTCCTGTCCTGTAAGCAATTGCCAAGATTCGGAAGGGGTTCTGAATGCAGCCAAAACCGTTTGCCTGGAATCCCACCATGAAGATAGGATCTTTTTAATATCCCTATTTTTTGTATTTTGTATGCGATGGCATACTAACTTCTTTTGTTTTATGTCTGAAAGACTTTTATCACCGAAAGCAATGTATTCTATAAAATTTTCACACCATTCGGAAGAACTATTTTTTGTCTCTTCTATTGGCATTTTTTTTATAAACGCTTCTTTCAGATCATAAAGTTCGGCAGGATCTAACCCGTTGGTAATTATATCTTTAATCTGGGAGGATACTGCAGTAACAGATGATATCAATTGTTCTTTGCTTTGAGATTCTATGGTAATGGAAAAGTGATTTATATCGCTTAAATACCATTTATCTGAAATATTGCATTTAATGCCGAGTGTATTCATTCGTGCAGAAAGAGCTTTTACAATCATAGCTCCTTGCTCTTTTTTTACAGCATCCTCTATTGTACGTACTACCGTGCTTTTATGAGGAATCATCAAATCCAAAATGGCATTAGGTCGGAGAGTGTCTGTAATTTGCGACAAAATAACCCCTTTCTCATATTCTAAAGGTACTTGATTGAGAGAAGAAATATGTTTAGGTAATGATGAAAAGGTCTTTTGTATATCTTTTCGTAATTCCAAAGCATTTACATCTCCAACAATCACAAGCGATGCAGAAGATGCCTTGTAATGCTTTTTATAAAAATTACGGAGTATTTTATAATTTACACGCAGAATGTCCTGACTACTGCCTAAAGGAATCCGCCTACTATAAATTCCTTTACCTATTTTCAATGAATAAAAATCATCCCCGAAATCATAACCGCGTAATTCTTCAAGTATAATGCCTTTTTCTCGTTCTACCTTTACAGAATCAATGGTCATTCCATCCATCCAGTCTCTAACTATATTTAGAGACAAGTCTATATTCTTTTGCCCTTGATCCAAAGGAACGGCAAACATATAAATTGTCCGATCAAATCCCGTAAAGGCATTTATATCAATACCGTATTTCATACCTGTATTTTCAAGCGCCTCTACAAGCATCCTGTTCGGGAAATTAGCCGTACCGCCAAAAGCAATATGCTCTAAAAAATGCGCACATCCTTTTTCCCCTTCTTCCTCTTGCAAAGATCCTATACGCATTACAAGACGTATTTCAGCCTTTGCTTCCGGAAGCTTATTAGGTAATATTATATAATGGAAACCATTATCCAAATAGCCTTCTACTGTTTCTTTTGGGAATTTTATATCCGAATTGCCGGCATACATAGTAATGCACGCCAACAACGCAGAAATCAAGAGTATAATGCCTATATTACTTTTTCTCATAAGTAGCATATATGCGTGTATAACCATCGGCAGAAGTGTGACTGAAAGAGAAACTGAAAGTCATTTTCTTATTTACAAAATCGATTTTCCCATCAGGCAAGATAAAATTCACTTTATCATCAATTGCATCTTCTTTAACTGAATAAATCATAAGATAGTGATTAGGATCTGCCGTACCGTCTTGCGTTTCTAACTCTTTAAGTCTTGTATGTCCTTCAGCTATAAGTTTTTTTTGTTTTTCCCAAGGAGTAAAAAGGAAATCGAACGGAACGGTAGCAAGATCATCTCCATAAACATCTTTTTTGATTCCTGTAAATTCAATAACACCTTTTCTGTCTTTAATATCCTTTAACTTAATGTCATCAAGTGACATAGTAAATACCCCGGGGTTTTCTTTATTCCAATTCAGCAATTCCATAATATCTTTATAATTAGGTCCTGAATTCGGATTATGCCAATATTCATCATTGAAAACGGTCTCTCTTTGCAATACCCACTCAAAATATTCGTTAAGTCCTAAAGGATTTACCGTCATTTTCAAAATAGGTTCATCAGCTGTTGCCTTCTCGCTTAAAGTGATAATGGACTGCACATCATATTCTTTTTCAAAAGCGGATGCAAACCAATTCAGCCTCTCGCTAACAGGACTCATTACTTTTGTATGACACGGTAAAAATCCTATAAAATCCATTAGATCTATATCGAATTTGGATTTATAACCGCTAATCAAGGTCTTCTGCGCCTCTGTCAGAGCCTTAAATACTGAAGCCGGACTTACACGCACAAGAAGTTCGTGATCCAAAATCATATTTTCAGGCAAATTTGCAATACTGACGCGAAAGAGAGCTTCATCCTTTAGGATATTCTTCTTGTTAGAAATTATTTTAAAACGTCCTTTAAGTTGTCCTGCCGGAATTTTAACAGGGACATCGTTTAGTCTTATAACCGAATTTTCATCATTCAACACTGAAAATTCCAATACTAAATCATTAGTTTCAGCCTTCGTAAGAAGCACATTCACTGTCAAAACAGAATCCTTGTCTTCTTCCAATTGAGATTTATCATTTTCAAAAGAGACATACACCCTATTCAATCCTTCATATTTTGTATTTTCTTGCACTTTTGAACAAGAAATAAATAAAAAAAGCAAGGAAAAAGCCTTAACGGCTATTAAAAGCAAATTATTTTTCATATGAAATTTTTAAAAATTACCATTCAATTTTATGCCAACCCTTATTCTGGGTCATTTGTTCATTATAGAGATACTCCCCTTTCGGTATAGGGAAATCCCATCTGTAATCATCTTTTTCAATTATTTTTGATGCAGCAGCACCTGTTTTATTCCAATCTTTCAAAATTGTTTTCCGTAAACGTTTCAAATCAAAAAAGCGTTCTCCCTCCCCTACAAATTCTTTTCTCTTTTCCTGAATTATAGTTTTCAAAAGTCTTTCTCCTGAAAGACCGTGTTCAGGTAAAAGATTTGCCTTCCGTGATGCCAGATAGTGATTCATAACTTTTATGGCATCATTATCTTTACCCTGCATTGCAAAGCTTTCTGCCAAAATAAAACAACTGCCGGAGATGCGCATTTTATTGATTGCTTGAACATTACGTTTCTCTTTATTTTCTTTATTGTATTTACCCAAACACTGGACGGCAGTTCCGTTTTCCAAATTGAAAGTAAAAATTGTCGCACCTTTCCTTAAATCAGACAAATCGTAGAGTGATACTAAAGAGGTATTTACA
Organism: Candidatus Cryptobacteroides sp.; assembly: GCA_052173975.1. Taxonomy (GTDB): domain Bacteria; phylum Bacteroidota; class Bacteroidia; order Bacteroidales; family UBA932; genus Cryptobacteroides. Next base: position 7,398 of record JBQMXN010000002.1, read on the forward strand.
GTCAAGAAATCGCCCTGATCTTTTGAGAGGTAAATGCCTGTATAGTAAGGATTTGTAATAAATTTGGAGAATATTCTTTCTTTGGATGTTTTATCTTTCCAAATCTCGTTATAGCTATCGGAAGTCAAAGAGGAATAGCCTCCGCACAGGTCTAATGTTTTTAAAGCAGATTCAATAGCTTTATCATACTTTCCGGTATATAATTCCAATTCTGATAAAAGATAGTAAGCAGCAGGTACAGAAAAACAATATTCAACAGTGTTTTCTTTGCTTGCTTCTAATGATTTATTTATTAAGTCTCGTATAGTTTCTACTACGGTTTTAATTTTTGCACGTGGCAAAAATTCGAGTTCTAATTTGCTCTTTAGTGGAATTCCTTCTTTTTCGTCTCCGTCTTTATAATCGGAGGCGAAAAATCGAAGTAACTGAAAGAAGCTGTATGCTTTCAGCATATAAGCTTCTGATTCAACTTGTTTTATCTTAAAAAATTCTTTTGAATTTTTTATTAGAGCTGTTCTTTCCAGAACAGCGTTAGAAATAGCTATTGTCGCGTAGTAGTTTTTCCAAATCGAAATTGATAAATTGTCAATTTGAAGCGGTTGCCAAGTGTATAAATTTGCCAGTTCGATGTCTTTACGCAAAATGGATGTTGGCTCGAAATCGTCGGAAAGTACTGATAGTTCGAATGCAAAATCAGGTAAAGTCTCATACGCGGTGGCTAATAGTTCGCGGGCTTTTTCGGCTGTGTTAATGGCATCAGGATCCGAGTATCGATTTTCGTACGGGATATCGAGGGTACAAGCCGTTATAGCTATGGTTGCCAGGAGGAACAAGATTTTGGCGGATGCGTTCATAAGATGCTGATCAAAAGGTAAGACTTATATTTAATGTCAGGACAGGTTGTAAACTTCCTGCCAATGTGCCTGTTTCAGGATCGGATTCTTTGTAAGGCGTAATTGTAAATAGGTTGGATGCTTGAAAGGCGATACTTGCATATTTCACAACACTCAAATGATTTTCAAAAAATTTACTCGGAATTCTATATCTTAAGGAGAGCATCGACAGGCGCAGATAGTCGCTTTTCCCAATAGTCCTGGAATTGGGATATTCCAATGAAGCAATAGCAGAAGAACTGTAAAACGGAGAGTGATATTTTTTGCCGGAATCGCCAGGCTTAAACCACATATTTTCAAGTTGTCCTTTGGCTGCATTCAGATATGCTTTATCTGCTGAACGGACATAAGTATAATTGTAGGGCTTTACTCCTCCGAAAACATAGTAAAAATCCATATCAAAATCAAAATTACGATATGAAAGACTGAAATTGAATGAACCTGTATATGGAGGGGTACTATGACCGAGAGCAAAAATATTTTCTCTTTTTACATTTTGTATGGCTTGGACTTCTTCTCCGTTTGCCCCTCGAAAAACAGGTAATCCTGTCATAGGATTGATCCCCAAAGAGTGCAATCCGAATAAAATATCATATGGCTTACCGACCTCATAATCAGGAACAAGAGCAGATTCACTTGTATAAAGTCTCTTTGTGTAATATAAGTCTACGACCTTGTTACGATTGTATGCCAAAGAGCCTCTCAATGACATCCTCCAATCATTTCCGTCTAATATTTTTATTCGTGTACTTAGCTCATATCCCTCATTTCTAAGAATACCGATATTTCTCAACATATTAGAGAAGCCGTTAGATAATGGTATCGGGACATCCAAAATAGCGTCTTTAGTCTGACGAATGTAAATATTGAAATCAAAAGAAAAGCGTTTGCATAATTCTAAAGAGGTACTGAAATCAAAACTTGCAGTTTGTTCGGGTTTCAATTCAAGATTATATAATGCTTGAAGATAGAGTAAACGAGTATCGGAATAGTAGTTGGTAGAATAGGAAAAAGTACCTATGGTGGATTCAGGAGATACACCTGCTAAATTGGCAATATGTCCGTATGAAAGCCTGAAATTAAGACCTGTAAGAATTTTATTGTCTTTCAAAAAGCTATATCTGCCAGGAGTCCAGCCTAATCCGATAGCCCAAGCTCCATTCCATCTTTTACTTTTGGGAAGAATAGAAGAAGCGTCTGCCTTGTAGGTAGCGAAAAAATCATATATGGAATCGTATGAATAACCGAGAACAAGCCCGAAACCAATTTGCGCATTTTTGTCTTTTCGTGCAGAAATGGAAGGACGTCTTTCACCTTTGAGAGCATGATTTATGGCAGCAGGATAGTTATGATTTCCCACCCCATATCCTGTTATGCCTATCATATCTTCATCAGACATATAATAATCGTAATTTGCACTGAAAGTCAAATCATGTTTTTCTGCAAAAATTTTATTGTATGTAACACGAGTATTGAAAGAGAGATTTAATGAGACAGTTTTATCTTTTGTAAGTTTTCCAAGCGCCTCTTTTTTGTAGTAACTACGTCTCTCGCTTATAGAAGATGCCGGCACTAACGCCAAGTCTTCTCTCAAAAAGAAGTCCAGACCTCCGACGGCATCAAACGATAGATTTTTAAGGGGTTTTAGATTTATACTTGCACTTAGACCTGTCCTCTTATCCGTAGAAGTTTTTTGATATTGATGTAAAAGATCTTCAAATGTGTATTCTCCATTAGGGAAAGAGAATAATTTTCCTTGTTTAGTCTCATAAGGATTTAGTTTATAGACCAAATCAGTAGGGTTTTCCGAAGAGCCGTTAGGAGTTTCAGTCTTTCCATAACCTGCATTCGTACTGATTGAAAGATAACCTATTTCTCCTACTTTTTGATCGAGACCAAGACCGAATGTAAGACGTTGAGAATCATTCCCTTTTATTTTTCCTCCTTGGTTGGAGTAACTTCCTGATATCACATATGAAGTACTTTCATTACCTCCTCTTATACTTAAATCGTGCCTTTGATATGTACTAATACGTATCAATTCGTTGAACCAATCTGTATTGATTTTCCGCAAAGAATCCAATGAGCTTTTACCATCTGATATCATTTGTTCCAAATTAGGAGAATGCGAAAAATATTTTCTCAAATATTCTTCACTGTAAAGATAACCCGGGGCAGCTGGATTTTGTAATCGGCGTTCCAACTCAAGTTTTTCTTCTGTGTTCATCATCTCTACACCGCGTCTTCCTCGTGTGGTAACTCCAAAATTCAAACCGTAACTTATTCTCGAACGACCTCCACTGTTACCCCTTATAGAAGTAACTTCTATAACTCCTTTTGCCGCTTTAATACCATATAAAGCACAAGCAACAGCATCTTTCAACACTTTTATTTCCTTTATTTCCATAGGATTGAGCATCAAAAAAGCTTCCGGAGTAATTTCCTGACCATCTTTGATATATAGAGGTTCATTGGCTGTGTCCCCTTTTCTAAAAGATGAATTGCCTCTGATTCTGATTTTAGGCTTTTGTCCTAAATCTCCTGTATTTGTTACGACCAAACCTGCTACGGAGCCTTGTAATGCCAATCCCATACTCATAACAGGCTTATTCTTCAATCTCCCCATATCAACATACTGCACTACACCTGATTTCGCTCGAATATCAATTTCATTGATATTTTGTTTTGCAACAATAACAGTCTCATTAATAGTGGTTTTTTTCTGCTCCATTTTCACGTTTTGCACTTTTTGTTCTTTATAAACAACGCGAAAATCTTCCATACCTAAAAAAGAGAAGATGAGGACATCACCTTTGTTCAGCTTACCTTTAAGTTCATATTCACCGTCTATATCGGTAGATGTACCTATGAATTTACGTCCTTGTACTTGTATTGCAGTGCCGGGCAATGGATCTCCTTCCATATCAGTAACACGACCTTTCAAGACAGATGTATTTGTTTGGGCACCTGCAATAAAAGAAAAACAAAAAAAGATGGAGTATAAAAATTTCTTGAACATTTTTGACAAAATAATTTACGAAGATAGTAGAATGGGAGTCTACATACAATCACTATATATTATGATTTTGTATAAAAGTAAAATGATAAATAATAAAATATTGGTAGAAAAAGTAAAAGGAGCGCAACGTGTAAAGTTGCACTCCTTAATGAGTATTAAAATATTATTTTAAAGTTTGATAGGCTCCGGAAGATCTTTAATGACAGGAAGTTTACTTCCAGTTGCAGAAAGCGCTCTAGTACCTTTTGAAGATCTATCTTTAAGGTATATTTTACCTCCATCTTCGATAGTCTCATCCGTACCATCCAACTTATAATAAGCATAAAGCCCTTCAGTCTTAGGATCTACAAACATCATATTCTGTGCTATTTCATTTTCGCTACGAGCTACACTCCAAATACGAACCTCCGACATAAGCGCTCTAATAGGTCTTTCTCCCCACATAAAGCCTGCTATCTTACCTACGAACATATCCTTTGTAAGATCGAACGAAGTCTTGTCGCTGCTACCTTCCGCCACTTTTTCGCCATTCAAGTATATTCTTGCTTTTTTAGCATTTGCATCATAAGTAAATGCAATGTGATACCATTTATGGGTATCCAAATGAGGCTCAGCATGGAATTGAATACCGCCGGCAATCTGCATTTGATCCCCTGAAATAGTAGTATCGCCAAATCTGAACATCAATTCTCCTTCACGTCCCATAATGGTACTGATATGATGCCCTGACATATTAAACTGATTGACATATATCAAAGTTTCATAAGTAACAGAAGAGAATTTTGCATCTGCAGGCATATCATACTTCAACCAATAAGAATAACTGAATTCACATGCCTTACGTATGCGCAAAGGTCTGCTAATAACAAGATACTGTACTTTTGATCCTTCAATAATAGGAGAAGATGAAGATTTGATAGTAATTGGCAACAAATACACACTCCCACCTTCCAATTTATCAAGATTTTTAAGCGTGACCGAAGTAGATGGAGCAAATACATCTCCGGATTTAATAATAGCATTTGCTTCGGCAATAACGGCATCTTCTGCTTTGAATGGTTTATATTCAGTACCGTTTCTCTTATTATATTTATTAACAAAAGACTCATCTGCCACTGCATATTGCACAGTGACATCATTTTTTACCATATTGCTAAGTCTTGAAGCGAATTTATGAGTCATCTTACTTTCACTGCCCTCGACTGTTATAGTTTCCGATGGTTTATCGAAATATACTTTAGAAGCTAACAGAGCTTTTTCGCTTTTGTTACAACCGCTAAACAGCATAGCCAAAAGCATAAAACTTGCGCCGAAATTTAATATTGATTTTTTCATATTCTACAATTTATTAAGGCTTTTTCTTATAATCCTGAAACGATTGCTGATTAAGTTGAATGGCTTTACGCATCCATTTGTAATCAGGGACATTATTGTAATCATTATCGAAACGATATGCTCCGAAGCCCCCTTTAGGTTTACCATCCGGTAAATGTGCTGCCTGTTCTAGCAAATGTCCACCTGAAATAGAATAAGATTCAAAGTTTTCACAATAAATTACTTTATTGCCTGCTCCATATTCCTCTCCATAATAAGAAGTAACAGTATTATGAGGAGCACTAACACCATAAGTCTGCTTGATAAAATAATCAAAATATTTTCCATACTCCTTAGGAAAACCATTAGTAATACCATCTACAACTAAAAGTTTATGACCATTTCCTTTATCGCTTACAGGTCCTATATACTTACCTAACTCCTTAAGCATATAATGTATACCGGATACAGTGCTTGTCCCCTCTAACCATGAGTCCGTCAATGTCCCATCAGAGTCATTAAATCCTATACCCGGTTCCCAATCTATATCAAAACCGTCATAGCCGTACTTATCCATAGAATCAACAAAAGCTTTGGCAAAATTTGCTATGGCTTTTTTATGATCGGCAGAACCGATTTTATGATCTTTAAATCCCCAGAAATCCCATCTCGCATAAAGGAGCGCAGTATTTAATGCACCGCCTGTAAGTCCTTTAGCTTCGGCTTCTTTACGAGCTTTCAGCATATAACTTTCAGGTGTACAACCTTTACCGATATGAGATAGAAGGCTACAAGCCAAGATTTTAGTTCCTTTTTTCTGTTGAACGGCTCTCATATCCTTAATTTTAGCTTCTGTAAGAGGCCAGTTACCGCTCCAAATAGAAACAATATCCATACTGTCAGGAATAGCTTCAAGATAACCTTTTCTTACCAAACCTGCAGGAGCCCAGTTACTGAACCATCCGAAAGCGACAGGACGCCCGTAATTTTCAGCTTGCTTTTTATAAGCGCGAAGATTTGCATAATACTGCTCGCTTTTCTTACCATTCAGAGTATTATATCCTCCGATATGCTCTATTTGTGTCTGCTCAGGCGTAACCCATCCTTTGCAGGAAACTGCAAAAGAACAAACCAAAGCGACAATAGATATTTTAAATATATTTTTCATAATTACTATTAACTTAACAGTCATTAATTCTTTTTATCCCACCATAGATTTGTAGCAGGAGTGTCAGGTCCTTGAAGCATAGTAACAGCTTTCTCATATTCGGCTTGTTCCTCTTTGCTTCTTCCCTGAACGATAGTGTAATGCATTCTGCGTATTCCCTTTTCAGTATTTACGACTCCACCGCTCCTATTGCTAATAGGAGTCTGCAAATGAGGGTAACCTGTACGCCTCCATTCAGTCCACGCTTCCATACCGTTAGGATAAAGAGAGATCCATTTTTGAGTGATGATTTTCTCCAACTTTTCTTCATCAGTCCCTTCAAATTTGACAGTAGATGTTGTTTTTGCATGGAAAGAACGTCCAACAGGTATGACAGCACTCATATCAACATCTACGGGCTTCTTATTAGAAGCTATATAGGCAGATGCATCAGAAGGATTTATACCGTTTTCATCAAATGACATCTTAATACCATCTTTATAAAGATCTTCCGCATTGCCACCCATAGACCAACCGATAAGAGCGCCTTCCGCACGTAAGAAATAAACTTCCGATGCACGCATCCAATATGTAGGAGTAGCCGAAGTAATATTCGGTAAAGAAGCTTTTACCAAAGAGATATCAGAGCCTTCCGGTTTATAGGCGCTTCCGAAACCCGGAGGGAACGGTAAAAACTTATCGGAAGAGAAATTCAATTCCAAAGCTTTCGGATGCTCCGATGGTTTAAAGTAAACAACAATACGAGGGTCTTCATATCCAACCAAATATGAAAACATATCGACACTCATTCTGGTTTCGGCATATTGCCCTGCAAGTGTTTCTATATTGTTAACAAACGACAGACCTATACCAGTACTGATTTGAGCCATATCGGTTTTCTCTTTCATAACTCCGATAGAATGATTTACTGCTTTTTCAGCATAATTCTTAGCCAAATCAGCATCTGCAAAGCGAACACGCATTGCAAGACGGAGCATCAAAGAATTGGCATATTTTACCCATTTTGCAGCATCACCGGCATATACGGCATCAAAATCAGGAAAAAGTTTAACACCCTGAACTGCCAAAGGAGTAAGAATATCTATACTCTCGCTTAATTCTTTCAACATTTCCTTATAAACTACATCTTGTGCATCATAAGGGGTAACGAAAAGTCCCGTACCAGCTTTTGTATAAGGAATAGGTCCGAAAGCATCGGCAGCTTTATGCCAAGTAGACACTTTCAAAATTTGAGCAAGAGCAAAACCGGACTTATCAGTAAGCGTAACAGGGCTTGTTTTAACTTTCAACCATGGAGTAAAAGCATTGGTATAACTACACTTATATGTCTCTTTTACCCAACCGTTCACCAAATTGTAAGTGGTATGATTAAATCCTCCGATCCAACCCGCGTTCTGAGCAAAATAACCTGCCCATGTATCAGGCCCGATATGATAAGCTATCTGATACGAATTTATGATACTCGTACCATCCGCCTGTGTTCCTACCGGAACAACATTTTTTTCCAGAGCGGTGATCTGTGCGCCTAAAGCGATACCGTCACGTTTACCCATTTCCGTGGTAACGCCATGTTGGTTCGTATTGATTTCTTGAAAATTGATGCAAGAACTAAAAGCAAAAGTACTTAACAGCATCAAAGCAGAAATCTTATTGAGATTATTTAAATATTTCATAATAAAATTAAATCGGTATTAGATGTTTAACTTAATGCTGAAACCGAAACTGCGTAAGCTCGGCTGCATAAAATAATCGTTGCCTATACCGTAAGTACCGGTTGTAGGAGTAAGCTCAGGGTCATGAGGAGCTTTGTTGTAAATCATCCAAAGATTATTTCCTATAAGGCTTAATGTAATACCGCGAATATGACCCTTGAACCATTTTGCAGGCATCGCATAACTAAGGGCCATTTGCTGTAAACGAACGTTGGTAGCGGAATATGTATAATATCCGGCATGTTGAGCCTCACCTGTACCTACAAGACTGTAATAAGTCTTGGCATCGTAAAGCCCCTGATGAGGAATTTGAACACCACCTCTGTCACGAGCCAAAGCAGAAGCTTCAGATACTCCGAATCTATCCAAAATAGCTTGTGTAGAAGAAGTAACGATACCTCCGAAACGTCCGTTGAATAACAAATCCAAAGAAACTCCTTTATATGAGAAATTAAAATTCCAGCCCATTGTAAAATCAGGAGTTGTCTTTCCTAAAAAGACAGGTTTCCCCGGCTCCATAGTGATGTTTCCGCTTTCAGGAACATACACATGACCTTGATTGTCTTTTTTGAAGAAAGTATTGGCATAAACATCATTGATACTTCCGCCGACCTTTAAGATAGTGCTACCTTTGGTAACTTCAGGAATATCGAAGACATTAGGAAGATTAGGATGCTTGTAATTCTTAACCATCTCTTTGATTACGTTCTTGTTAGCAGAGATTGTCATATTTGTAGAAAAACCGAAATCACCCCAAGTATTATCATAACCCAAAGAAGCTTCTATACCGGTATTCTGAACATTTCCTGCTTGCAAGTATGCTTTAGTATATCCTGAACTTTCAGGCATTGTTCCCAAGAAAGTCTGATTGTACGTATTCGATTTATACCATGTAAAATCGAAATGTAAACCGTAGAGCAAACGAGCTGTCAAACCCAATTCAAATGATTTTGTTCTTTCTGCTTTAAAATCACCGTAAGGGTAAATAGTACTTGGTTTCAATACGCCCCCGACAAGCTCATCAGTATAAGTACCCGGAGTAAGACCGAGTTTAGAAACAGGAGCGCCTACCTGAGTATAAGAACCTCTTACCTTGATAAGGTCAATCCATTTAGGCATAGGCATCATTTCAGAAATCAATGCCGAGAGACCTACGGACGGATAAAAGAAAGAAGGCTCTTTGGAATTTACGAGTCTTGAGTTCCAGTCATTTCTTCCTGTCAATGTAAGGAAGACCATATTGTTCCAACCGGCTTCTACACTACCGAACATCGCAAAATTACGTACAGGAGTATCACCGCCTTTTTCTATAGGTTTGCTCTTGTTCGGATTAAGGTTTTGTATGGTGAATAAATTAGGTACCAAAGAAAGAGGACCACCCAATCCACGTGTAACAGAAGCATAATCGGAATAGCTTATACCAAAGTTTGCTACAACATTGAATTTACCGAAAGCCTTATCCATATTTAGCATAGCATCTGCATAATATTGATTGTCATCGGTATTAGCATACTCAAAATGACCTTTTTTCTCAGACCATTTTTCATTCGTAGAAGCATATAAATTACGATTGAAATAAGTATGCGCCTTATCCATACGGAAACGTGCCGAAACATTCAACCATTTAAGAATGTTATACTTAGCATCTGCAGTAAAGATATAGCGGTCTTTATTGTTCTGAGCAATATTTCTATATGCTGTCCAATAAGGGTTCTGTACACCATACGTTCCTTCTCCCAACGGCCAATATTGAACACCTATATTTCTACTTGAATCCCAACGCTCAAAAGTCCTTATAGCATCGAAATTTTCACCTCTCGGGAACAAATATGCAGCAACAATAGGATTCCAATATTGTCCCTGAGAGACCATATTGCGGTCTTTCTGCTTTATATATTGTGCACCTAAAGAAACCTGAAGCGCATTATTAAAGAAATTAGATGTATTGCGAACGGTAAAATTATACCTTTCATATTTATTATTGGGTACTATGCCTCCCGCATTCGTAGTAGAAAGAGAAGCATAAATTTGATTTTTTTCATTTCCGGTAGTAAGAGCAACCGAATTAATGATATTAGTACCGGTGTTAAAGAAATCTTTAGCAGGATTGTACTTTGTAGGAGTATCCAATTTATCGCCCCAGCTCTCAAACGTCCCCGGTTTGTTGCCGTAAGTATTTTGGAAACGAGGCATAACGAAAGGATTACTCCACTCGAACGAAGAACTGATACCGACCTTCACAGAACCGGCTTCACCTTTTTTAGTAGTAATCAAAATAGCGCCATTGGCTGCATTACTACCATAAAGAGCAGCTGCGGAAGGACCGGAAAGTACTGAAATCGACTCTATGTCCTCAGGGTTGAAATCGGCAATACCTTCACTACCGACTCTACCCTCACCCATGATTCCGCTATCCTCACCTACAGAAGTATTGAAAATCGGAATACCGTCCACTACATAAAGGACATTATTGTTTCCTTCAATAGACTTCGCACCACGCATTACGACACGCGTAGCGCCACCGACACCGGCACCGCTTTTATTAATAGAGACACCGGCAACTTTACCGTTAAGCGAGTTAATAAAGTTTGCGTCCTTGACTGTAGTTAACGCATTGCTTTTAATCTCTTGGACATTATAGGAAAGAGCCTTTTCAGATCTTTTGATACCAAGCGCAGTCACAACCACGCCGTCCAAATATTTAGCATCTTGTTTCAGGACCACCTTGATAAAGGTCTGCCCTTTTAAAGAAATTTCCTGCGTTACGAGGCCCATACAAGCCACACGCAGGATTGCAGATGAGGGGATATTCGATAATGTAAAATTACCGTCTAAATCAGTTATTACCCCCCCCCGATTGAGGTAATCCAAGTACTTCTACAGAAGCCCCTACAACCGGAATGTTATCAATATCGTACACTGTACCTCTAACTGAAACATTCTGTGTCTGAGCATTAGCAGAAAATACGCAAATCAGCAAACCGATAACGGCTGCGAATGATAGCAACATTTTTTTCATGCTGTTACAGATTGGTTAAAATTAAAATATTTATGGTTATCATTAGTTACAATATGTAACGTTTTACAAAAATAGGCAATAAATTTTAATTTCAAAAGCCCAAATAGATTAATTTTATTAAAAGCTTACGCTTGAAAAATTTTATAACAAATTGTTATAAAATTAAAAATATAAGAAATATGATAAAGGTCAATAATTTATAAAATAAAAGGGCTGCCGAATAAAATTCGACAACCCCAAAACTAAATATTATAAAACGATTATATTACATCATTCCGCCTGCCGGCATTGCAGGAGCAGCCGGTTCTTTTTCAGGTTTGTCTACGATACCGCATTCTGTAGTAAGGAACATTCCTGCAACAGAAGCAGCATTTTCAAGAGAAACACGAGCGACCTTTGTAGGGTCGATAACGCCTGCCTCAAACATATTTACATATTGCTCTGTACGGGCATTGTATCCGAAATCAGCCTTACCCTCACGGATTTTCTGAATAATCACGCTTCCGTCAACACCTGCATTCTGAGCTATCTGACGCAAAGGCTCTTCGATAGCTTTAGAAACAATCTTAATACCGGTATTCTCATCCTCATTATCACCTTTTAGTGAAGATAATTTTTCAGCAGCACGGATGAAAGCGACACCTCCTCCAGGAAGATAACCTTCCTCAACAGCAGCACGGGTTGCATTCAAAGCATCTTCCACTCTGTCTTTCTTCTCTTTCATCTCTACTTCGGTAGTAGCGCCGACATAAAGCACAGCCACACCGCCGGCAAGTTTACCAAGACGTTCTTTGAGTTTTTCTTTATCGTACTCTGATGTAGAAGCGGCAAGTTGTTTTCTGATAAGTTCTGTTCTATCTGCAATATCCTCTTTTTTGCCTGCACCGCCTACGATAGTAGTGTTCTCTTTAGAGATAGATACTTTCTCTGCGTGACCAAGCATATCAGGAGTTGCATTTTCCAATGTAAAACCTCTTTCTTCAGAAATCACCATACCTCCTGTAAGCGTAGCGATGTCCTGTAACATCTCTTTACGACGATCGCCGAATCCAGGAGCTTTAACTGCTGCAATCTTCAATGTACCGCGAAGTCTGTTAACCACCAATGTAGTCAAAGCTTCTCCGTCAACATCCTCTGCTATAATCAACAATGACTTTCCTTCACGAGCAATAGGCTCAAGAACAGGAAGAAGATCTTTCATTGTAGAGATTTTCTTATCTGTGATAAGTATCTGCGGCTCATCAAGGACAGCTTCCATTTTATCGGAATTGGTCATGAAATAAGGTGAAATATATCCCCTGTCGAACTGCATTCCTTCTACCACTTTCACTTCTGTCTCAGTGCCTTTGGCTTCCTCAACTGTGATAACTCCGTCTTTCTTTACCTTAGACATCGCATCTGCAATAAGTTTACCGATATAGTTATCATTATTTGCGGAAATAGTACCGACTTGCTCTATTTTAGAATAGTCGTCACCTACTGCCTGACTTTGAGATTTCAAAGACTCTACTACGGCAGCAACCGCTTTATCTATACCTCTTTTCAGATCCATAGGGTTAGCGCCTGCGGTAACGTTTTTAAGTCCTACATTTATAATAGCCTGAGCAAGAACAGTAGCAGTGGTAGTACCGTCACCTGCCTGCTCGTTGGTCTTGGCAGCAACTTCTTTTACCATCTGTGCGCCCATATTGGCGAACTTATCTTCCAACTCTATTTCTTTTGCAACTGTAACACCATCTTTGGTAACTTGCGGTGCACCGAATTTCTTATCGATAACCACATTGCGTCCCTTAGGACCGAGCGTTACTTTTACTGCGTCCGCAAGAGCGTCTGCTCCTTCTTTCATTTTTGAGCGGACATCTACATCAAATTTTATATCTTTTGCCATATTTTTTTACTTTTAAAATTCCTATGATTTTTAAGGGATTTATCCCTTTTTAGCAAACCGAAGGTTTTGCTGAATAATTATAAAATTGCAAGTATATCGGATTGTTTGACGATGAGGTATTTTTTGTCATCTACCGTTACTTCTGTGCCTGCGTATTTACCGTAAAGGACTTTGTCTCCGACTTTTACTTCCATCGGTTCGTCTTTTTTACCGGAACCTACTGCAAGAACTCCGCCCTCTTGAGGTTTTTCTTTTGCCGTATCAGGGATATAAATGCCTGAAGCAGTCTTTGTCTCTGCCTCTTTCGGCTCAATCAATACTCTATCTGCTAATGGTTTAATCATAATTTTATGTTTTAATTGTTAATTCTTTATAATGTTCCCGAAATCCGAGAACGATTTAGATAAATCAATTGTCGTGCCATCGCCCAAAGACTGACAATTTGTCAGAGGCGCTCAAAACGACGTAAAAAACATTCGATGGTGTTTTCCATAAGACAGGTAATGGTCATCGGTCCTACGCCGCCGGGGACAGGAGTGATTACGGAGGCTTTCGGTTCGATACCGGCAAAATCAACGTCTCCGCAGAGTTTTCCGGTAAAAGCATCACGATTTACACCTACATCTATGATTACTGTGCCTGGTGAAACCATATCTTCCGTCACAAAACGCGGTTTACCGATTGCGACTACAAGTATTTCCGCTTTACGAGTAATTTCAGAGAGATTTTTGGTCCTGCTATGGCAAACGGTTACAGTGGCGTTTCTGTCAAGCAGCAATTTTGCGACAGGAAGACCGACTATTTGACTACGACCGATGACAACTGCATTTTTGCCTGCGATTTCGATAGCGGCTTCGTCCAACAATTTTATTATGCCTTTCGGTGTACACGGAACGGTGCATGGCTGCTTCATCCAAAGGGCTGCAACATTGAGAGGATGGAAACCGTCCACGTCTTTTTCTTTTGCTATCGCCGCTATGATTTTGTCTTCATTGATATGATCAGGCAAAGGGAGTTGTACGAGAATGCCGTCCACTTTGTCGTCATTATTAAGTTCACCGATAAGGGTTAGTAATTCGTCTTCTGTAATGGATGCAGGTCGCAAAACAGTAGTATTCTTGATACCGACAAATTCGGACGCTTTCGCTTTCCCTTTTACATAAGACTGGCTTGCAGGATTTTCGCCTACAAGGATAACGGCAAGATGGGGCACACGTCCGTATTTTTCAGGGAACGTTGCCACTTGAGCTGCCATTTGTATTTTTAATCGTTCAGAAAGTTCTTTTCCGCTTATTATCATATCTTCATTATTTGATTTCCTATATCTCTGCGAAAAAACAAGTTATCACATTCTATCCTGGCTATTCCAGCTAATGCCTGCTTGCGTGCCTGTTCGAAAGTATCTGCCAAAGAGGTAACCATCAGCACTCTTCCGCCTGCTGTCACGAGTTTTCCGTCTTTTAAAGAGGTTCCCATGTGGAAAATTGAGATATGAGTATCGTTTATGTTCTCCAAACCGTTAATAGCAAAACCTTTCTCATAATGTCCGGGATAGCCTTTTGAGGCAAGTACAAAACCTGCCGCTACCTGTTTGTTCCATTTTAACTCCGGGAAAGACGTACCGCTCACAACGGAATTGCAAATATCGTAAAAATCCGTGATTAAACGAGGTAATACAACTTCAGTTTCCGGGTCTCCGAATCTGCAATTGAATTCTATTACTTTTATCCCGTTCTGTGTTTTGATAAGTCCGCCATACAGTACTCCTTTAAAAGGTGTGCCTTCCGCATACAAGGCTTCGGCAGTAGGCTTCATTATTTTTTCAAGAGCGAAAGCACGATCTTCTTCCGTGATGAAAGAGACAGGGGAATATGCTCCCATACCTCCTGTATTAGGTCCTTTATCGCCTTCGAATGCACGTTTATGGTCTTGTGCAATCTCCATGGGATAGACATTTTTACCTGATACAAAACACATAAATGAAAATTCCGGACCTGACAGAAATTCTTCAATCACGACTTTACCTTTACCGAATTTTTCATCTAAGAGCATATCGCCGAGCGTTTTTTTCGCCTCGGTAAAATTTTCAGCAATCACCACTCCTTTGCCGGCAGCAAGTCCGTCATATTTCAATACGATAGGGAAAGACACTTCATTCAAATACATACAAGCTGCTTGGTAATCGTCAAAAGTCTTGTATTCGGCAGTAGGAATATTGTATTTCCGCATTAATTCCTTTGCAAAAGATTTACTCGATTCAATCTTTGCTGCTGCGGAAGAAGGACCGAACACAAGGAAGCCTTCTTCTTCAAAGCAATCGGTTATGCCTGCGGATAGAGGATTTTCAGGACCGACTATAATTAAATCCGGTTTAATTTTTTTTGCAAAAGTAAGCAGTCCTTCAATATCGCAATCTCCGATAGATACACATTGCGCTAAAGTTCCAATTCCGACATTACCGGGAGCGCAAAATATTTCTCCAACCTTTGCAGACCTACGCAAAGCAGCAATGATAGAATGTTCTCTACCTCCGCCTCCTATAACTAAAACTTTGGATTTCATCGCAATATCAATGTTTAAAGTGTCTTTTACCTGTCATAAGCATCGAAATGCCTTTTTCGTTTGCTTTATTAATCGAATCTTCATCTCTCAAAGAGCCACCCGGCTGCACAATAGCTTTGATTCCATATTCGGCAGCAAAAGTAACGCAATCATCGAATGGGAAGAAACCATCGGATGCCAAAACCAACCTTGCTTCTTTAATATCGATGCCTTCTTCTTTCAAGGTCTTTTCCGCTTGTTCCAAAGCTATTTTTGCAGAACCTATTCTATTCATCTGCCCTGCTCCCACACCGTAAGTCATACCATTTTTAGCTACTACTATGGCATTTGATTTTACATGCTTTACAATACGCCAGGCGAAATTCATATCCTCAACTTGCTCCTTTGTAGGCTTAACTGCGGTTACGCACATTTCCGCTTTTACCGTATCGGTAAATAAATCTTTGTCCTGCACCAACATTCCTCCGTTCATAGATACGTATTGCTTCTTGAGAGCAGAGGATTTTTCCATATCGACTTGTAAAAGCCTTAAATTCTTTTTGGATTTCAATAATTCAAGAGCATCGGGTGCAAATGAAGGAGCCATTATGATTTCAAGAAAAATCGGTTTCATCAACTCTGCTGTTTTGAAATCCACTTCCCTATTGAAAGCGACTATGCCTCCGAAAATGCTTACTTTATCTGCTTCGTATGCTTTCTGCCAAGCATCAAATGCCGTCTTTCCTATTGCGCTGCCGCAAGGGTTGGCGTGTTTAAGTCCCACTACAAAAGGTTCATCAAATTCCCGTACTATATCCAATGCTGCATTAGCATCCTGTATATTGTTGTATGACAACTCTTTACCCCATAACTGTATTGATGTTGCCACAGAATACGGCTCGAGGGTTATGGTTTTATAAAATTTAGCTTCCTGGTGAGGGTTTTCTCCGTAACGCAGGCTTTGTTTTTCATCAAATTCGAGGAATAGTTTTTCCGGAAGACCTGCCTGTTTCCTCATATATGTGGAAATCGCCATATCATATTCTGCCGTATGAGTATAAGCTTTTGCAGAGAGTTCCAATCTAGTCTGCAATGTAGTTTCTCCTGATGTTTCCAATTCCTTGATTACAGTAGGGTAATCTTGCGGATTTACCAGTACTGTCACAGATTTCCAGTTTTTAGCTGCGCTTCTAAGCATTGAAGGACCTCCTATATCGATATGCTCTACAGCATCTTCCATAGTAACATCAGGTTTGGCAATGGTTTCTTTGAAAGGATAAAGGTTTACACACACCAAGTCTATAGGATCTATCCGATTTTCTTTGAGTTGATCAAGATGTGCTTTCAGGTCTCTTCGAGCAAGCAATGCTCCATGTATTTTAGGATGAAGAGTCTTTACGCGTCCGTCGCATATTTCAGGAAATCCGGTAATATCGCTGACACTTGTAACAGGTATCCCGGCTTCGGAAAGCATTTTCATTGTACCGCTTGTGGAAAGTATTTCCCAGCCGAGTTCAACTAACTTTTTTGCAAATTCGACAACTCCGGTTTTGTCGCTTACGCTTATCAAGGCTTTCATCTTTTTATTTTTTAAAAATTATTGACTTATTTTTAATTCCTTTGTTTTTTATTTTGCCTATGCAATAGGCGTTATCCCCATATTTTTGGAGGATTGAAATGGCTTTTGGCGCATCTGCTTCGTCCATTGCAAGGACCATTCCTATTCCCATATTGAAAATATTGAACATTTCACGGTGAGGGATTTTAC
Source organism: Candidatus Cryptobacteroides sp. (assembly GCA_052173975.1). Lineage (GTDB taxonomy): Bacteria > Bacteroidota > Bacteroidia > Bacteroidales > UBA932 > Cryptobacteroides. The sequence goes on from JBQMXN010000002.1 coordinate 24,720, forward strand.
CGTGTTTCTCGAGGAATTTGAAAATCGGCAGGATTTCCCAGCTAGTCTCGTTGATTTCGACCTCTTGCCCGTCTGAAAGGATGCGCGGGATATTTTCATCAAAACCACCACCCGTGATATGCGCAATGCCGCGTATATCACATTGGGCTATCACGTCAAGAACTTGTTTTACGTAAATACGTGTGGGAGTAAGCAGTGTAAGCCCGAGATTTTGATTGCTTCCGAGTTCGTCGTAGGTCTTGTGCAAATCCAATCCCGCATCCGAAACAATTTTGCGGACAAGGCTGAAACCGTTGCTGTGTACGCCCGTAGAGGCTATTCCTACGAGTACGTCTCCGTCTTTTACCTTACCGATATCTATAAGTTCGGATTTTTCTACGGCTCCGGTGGTGAAACCGGCTATGTCGTATTCGCCTTCGGGATACATTCCTGGCATTTCGGCAGTTTCTCCTCCGATGAGTGCGCAATTCGCTTGTCTGCAACCTTCTGCGATACCTGATACTATAGCTTCAACAGTCTGCGGTACGGTCTTCCCTTGCGCTATGTAATCCAAGAAAAATAGCGGTTGAGCACCTTGAGCTATAACATCGTTTACGCACATAGCCACTGCATCAATACCGATCGTATCGTGTTTATCCATCTCAAAGGCGATTTTGAGCTTTGTCCCGACACCGTCCGTACCGCTCACAAGGACAGGCTCTTTAAGTCCGAGTAAAGAAAGATCGAACATTCCTCCAAAGGCTCCGATATTACCCATTGTACCAAGGCGAGAGGTGGAAGCAACGTGTTTTTTAATACGCTTTACCACATCGTAGCCTACTTCAAGGCTTACACCTGCTTTTTCATAATCAACTGCCATAACTATTTGGTTTTTAATTTTTGAACATCACAAAGAGGTGTTGGATATTTTCCGCGGAAGCAAGCCAGACACAGCTCCCCCCTCTGCCCCGACCTCAACAAAGCCTCCTCCGAAAGAAAAGCCAAAGAATCCGCCTCAATCGCTTGTCTTGCTTGCTCCGAAGTGCGCGAAGCGCACAAAAGTTCATCGGTAGTAGAAATATCTACCCCATAAAAACAAGGAAATTTAATCATCGGGCTTGCCACCCTTAAATGCACTTCCGAAGCCCCTGCCTCTTTTAACATCCTGACAATACGCAAAGATGTTGTACCTCTTACTACGGAATCATCAATAAGGACAACTCTTTTCCCCTCCACAATACTGCGAACAGGAGATAATTTCATCTTAACTCCTTTTTCACGCATTGCCTGAGACGGGCGTATAAAGGTCCTACCGATATATCTATTTTTGATAAGTCCCATTTCGTAAGGAAGCCCTGAAGCTTCAGCATACCCCATAGCTGCACTCAAACCCGAATCAGGAACACCAACTACTATATCTGCATCCACCGGAGCCTCTTGAAAAAGAAGTTTCCCCGATTCTTTCCTGAAAGAATGTACATTAACGTTCTCTATATCACTGTCAGGACGAGCAAAATAGATGTACTCCATACTGCACATAGCGTTGCACACCTTTTCGCCATACATGAATGAGGATATTCCGTTTTCGTCTATGGTAATGATTTCTCCGGGTTCGACTTCTCTTAAATAGCTTGCACCCAGAGTAGTAAATGCGCAGGTCTCGCTTGAAATCACGTATCCGTTTCCGAGTTTGCCTATTGCAAGCGGTTTGAGCCCGTATCTGTCTCTTGCTGCATATATATGCCCTTGTGTCATTATCACAAATGAAAAAGAACCTTCCAGCATTCGTAAAGCATTGGCAATACGATATATACGCGGTAATTCCAAATCTACGGAAGTCTTCTTAATCAGATGAGCGAGAATTTCAGAATCTGAAGCGGATTGAAACAAACTGCCGTTATCCTCTAATTTTCTCCTCAATGTTTCGGAATTCACCAAATTACCGTTATTCGCTATAGCAAAATCTCCGGAATTGTGCTTAAAAAGAAGAGGTTGAATATTTTCCAATCCGGAACTACCTGAAGCAGAGTAGCGGACGTGTCCAATTGCTTTATCTCCTTTAAGAGTAGAAAGGTTGGCATTATTGAAAACTTCTGTAACCAAACCGGGACCTTTTATCCTGTTAAAAGTACCATTTTCATCTAATGAAACGATTCCGCATCCTTGCTGTCCTCGATGCTGGATGGCGTGGAGACCATAATACGCATGTTCTGCAGCTTCAGGTACCTCCCAGATACCAAGTACGCCGCATTCTTCGTGAAGATTTCTTGAATTGTACATTTTATGCGCCTTTAAAGTATTTTACGGCATTTTCAAAAATAGGTTGTTCCATATCTCCTTGAATGTTTTTGAAAAGGTTCTTTTCATAGCGTTCCGAGTGTCCCATTTTGCCGAGTATCTGTCCGTTTTTGCTTATTATTCCTTCTATGGCATAGTAAGAGCCATTCGGGTTGTATGGGAATTCCATTGTCACTTGATCGCTTATCGGACTTTTGTATTGGAATGCAACTTGTCCGTTTTCAAAAAGTTCTTTTGCAAGCTCTTCGTTTACCACGAATTTACCTTCTCCATGACTTACAGCGATAGTGTGTTCGTCTCCGATATTCATCCCGGCTAACCAAGGAGAGTTTACTGATGACACTTTGGTAGTGACCATCTGGGAAACATGCCGGTTGATGTCATTACGGAAAAGAGTTGGAGAGTCTTTTGTGATTTTTCCAAGTTTACCGTAAGGCAAAAGTCCTGATTTGACAAGAGCTTGGAAGCCGTTACAGATACCTAAAATAAGTCCTCCTCTTGCGATAAGGTCTTCGATGGCGGAGGCTATGATTTTGTTGTTCAGTACATTGGCTATGAACTTTCCGCTTCCGTCCGGTTCGTCTCCTGCAGAAAAGCCTCCGCAGAGCGCTAAAATATGGCATTCGGAGATATTTTTTCGCATATCTTCTATTGATGCGAAAATGTCCGCTTCGGAAAGATTGCGGAAGACTGTGGTCTTAATCTGCGCTCCCGCTTTTCTGAATGCTTTGGCAGTGTCGTAGTCGCAGTTGGTTCCCGGGAAGACCGGCAAGTATGCGATTGGATGTTCTACTTTTTCCCCTTTGTATTTAAGGTCGGCTTTTTTGGCTTTGTATGGTTTGATACCTTCCATCTGTTTAGGAATAACTCTGCGCATATCCGGGCGGCTGGTTACAGGGTATACGTCTGAAATGGCGTTTTGGTTTGCCTTCATTAGTTCGTAGAGGTCTATGGATGTGCCGTTTATTATGATGTTATCGTCTCCGCCTGACAGGACATCGCCTAAGTAGATCGCATTAGGGTGGTCGAGAGCGTGTTCTGCCTCCACAACGATGGAGCCGGGGGCAACAGCGAACAAAAGTTCGCTTGACGCCTTTGCCCGCACGCCGAAGGCATTCCCGAACGCCATTTTGCAAAGTGCCTCGACCACTCCGCTTTGCCCGCCTCCGACGGCAAAAGCGGAGACTATGTTTCCACTCGCAATCTGCGAGGAAACATAGCTCCAGTTGTCCTTCAACTGACCGACATTCGGCATATAGTTCGGCAAAGGCGTATGCTTTACAACGTAAAGCCTGTTGCCCCCCCACTTCAACTCCGGCGAAATCACCGCACTCGCACTCACCGTCGTAATACCGAAAGCCACAAGCGTCGGCGGCACACTTATCCCCTCAAAACTACCGCTCATCGAATCCTTACCTCCAATAGACGGCAACCCAAGTTCAACCTGCATCCTCAATGCGCCCAAAAGCGCACTCACAGGCTCACCCCAAGTGTGCGGATCAGAAGTCATTCTTCTAAAATACTCCTGAAAAGAAAAACGTATTCTCTCATAGCTTGCGCCGCAAGCCACAATCTTGGCGCAAGCCTCCACCACCGCATAGGCAGCCCCATGATAAGGACTCCAAGAAGACAACACAGGATTATAACCATAAGCCATCACACTTGCCGTATCCGTATATCCGTCCGTAGGCAACTTCTGCACAGACACCTGTGTCTCCGTACTCTGCAACATACCTCCGAAAGGCAGCAACACCGTCGAACGCCCTATAGTCGAATCGAACATCTCCGCCAATCCCTTTTGCGAACAAACATCAGGACGTGACATCAAATCGAAAAATCGATCCTTAACAGACCTGCCGTTATCAGATAGACTAAACGGATTCCTTTCCTCAACCCTTGACACCACAGCCTTAGAATAATGCTTCGCACCGGTACTATCAATAAAAGCCCTCGACAAATCCACAATCGTCTCCCCTCCGAAAAACATTCTCATTCTCCCCAACCCTGTAACATCGGCAACATAAGTAGCCTCAATATTCTCCTCCGAGCAAAACGACAAGAATTTTTCCTTATCCGAAGCCGAAATCACCACAGCCATTCGCTCCTGCGACTCGCTTATCGCAAGTTCAGTAGCATTCAGCCCTCGGTACTTAACAGGTATTCTATCCAAATAAATATCCAATCCTTCCGCCAACTCACCTATCGCAACGCTCACTCCCCCGGCACCGAAATCATTCGACTTCTTAATCAACAACGTCACCTCAGGACGTCTGAAAAGCCTTTGAAGTTTTCTTTCCTCAGGAGGATTACCTTTCTGCACCTCACTTCCGCAAGTAGCAAGAGATGTACCTGTATGCCCCTTCGAAGAACCGGTAGCCCCACCTATTCCATCACGCCCGGTACGCCCTCCTATCATCATAACAATATCACCGGGAGCAGGAGTTTCCCTTCTAACATACTCCGCTTTCACTGCCCCCGCAACCGCACCTATCTCCATACGTTTTGCAGTATAACCCGGATGGAAAATCTCTTTCACATAAGAAGTAGCCAATCCTATCTGATTACCATAACTCGAATACCCATGAGCAGCCTTACGGCTTATCACCTTTTGAGGCAATTTCCCCGGAATCGTTTCCGAAACAGGTTTATGAATATCACCGGCTCCCGTAACTCTCATAGCCTGATACACATAACTCCTTCCCGAAAGAGGATCCCTGATAGCGCCTCCAAGACAAGTAGCCGCACCGCCGAAAGGCTCAATTTCCGTAGGGTGATTATGCGTCTCATTCTTGAACATCAACAGCCACTTCTCCTGCTTCCCGTCATTATCCACATCCACATAAATGCTGCAAGCATTATTTTCCTCACTCACTTCCATATCATCCAACAATCCCTTACTTCTCAAATACTTAGCTCCGATAGTCGCCATATCCATCAAGCAAATATCTTTCTTTGAACCTAATTCCTTACGCATCTTCAGATACAGAGACATACTTTCATCCATATCATCTTTAATAAAAGAATCTTCGATCTTTATATCCGTAAGTTCTGTAGTAAAAGTAGTATGGCGACAATGATCGCTCCAATATGTATCTATTATCTTAAGTTCCGTGTCGCTCGGGTCTCTCCCCTCCTGTCTAAAATAATTTATCACCTCAATAAGATCATCGGCATTCATAGCAAGCGAATGTTCACTGCAATATTTTTCAGCCTCATTTTCAGATATTTCACAGAACCCTTTTAAAACAAAGGTGGGAGCGACATCCGTAGACTCCTCCCACCACGTTTTAGATAAATCTTTTTCGCGAGCTTCCACCGCATTAATGTAATAATGCTTTATTTTTTGCAATACCGCGTCTTCAGTCTCAAAAGGGAACAGCAGCAGTTCCGAACTTCGTATCGCGATCTCAGCCCCCGGGTCTATAAGCCTCACGCAATCTTCAGCAGAAGAGGCTCTTTGATCAAATTGCCCCGGAAGATATTCCACAGCAATCTGTTTCACATCCGACAGCTCACAGTCAAACGTCACATTGTCCGTAACAATCTCACCGAAAACCGTATAACGACATCTCTCGCACAATTCCTCCGAAAACCCTGACAAATCATACACATTAAGCAACCTCAGCCATTTAATATCGAGTTGTAAATTCTCATTCAACTCAGCCAAAAGACTCTTAGCCTTAACCTGAAATTCAGGGTGTTTTTCTACGAAAACGCGCTTATATTTCATATTTTAATATTTAGACATTTACTTAACGAATTTATCTTTCCAATGTTTATTAAAAGTCTCATGATTAGCAGCCACAAATGTAATATGTCCCATCTTTCTTTGCGGCAATACATCCTTCTTACCGTAAATATGGACATATATGTCCTTCTGAGGCTCTTGCTGCATCTCTTTAGCGACCTCTAAATCCTTACCTAAAATATTCTTCATAACGCACGGAGCCAACAATTTAGGACTCTGCAACGTCTCCCCTAACAAGAAATGGCACAGCTCCCTGAATTGATTGGTACTGCATCCTTCAATAGCAAAATGTCCGCTATTATGAGGGCGAGGAGCCATCTCATTGAAATAGAATTTATCGCCTTTCACGAACAATTCTACCGTCAATATTCCGAAGTAGTCATTTTCAACCATCAAATGCCTGCAAGCATTCGACATTCTTTCATAAAGAGGCAGATTATGGTACAACTCAGGAGCCGGAGCAATTGTCAAATCCAATATTCCGTTTTTATGAATATTTTTGCCTATCGGAAAACTAATGCACTGCTCTTCCGAACGAATCGTAATAACACTGCACTCGTAATCGAACTCCACGAACTCTTCCAAAACACAAGGTACTTCCAACAATGCCTCCGCTGCCGGAATATCCTTTTCCGAACGCATTAGCGTCTGACCGTGACCATCATATCCCAGAGTCGCCGTTTTCAGGACACAAGGATAACCTATATTATTAATGGCATCCTTCAAATCCGCTTTTGAACAAACTCTGCGATACTTTACTATAGGCAGACCGGACAACCTCGCCACTTCTTTCTCACGAATACGATTCTGCGAATCCAACAAAGCATTTATTCCTTGAGGAAGATAGTACTCTTTCCCTACAACTTTAAGGATTTCTGCAGGTATATTCTCAAATTCATACGTCAATACATCTGAAATCGAGCCTAAACGCATTAATGCCTCAAAATCATAAAACGGAGCAACAATAGCTTCGTCTGCTAAACGAAACGCAGGTGCATCTGCAGAAGGGTCTAAAACATTCACTTTACACCCCATTCGGCGAGCTTCCTCGGCAATCATAAGTCCGAGTTGACCTCCACCTATTATTCCTATAGCTTTCATCTCTAACTAAAAAATAAGAGGCCTCCACAAAGCATCTCTGCGAAAGCCAGGTTTTAAATTTTCGTGTTCAATACTTTATTTGTCTGCTGCTCTCTAAAAGCATTCAAATTCCGCGCAATTTTCTCATCCTGCAATGCCAGAATCGAAGCCGCAATCAAAGCCGCATTTTTTGCCCCATTAATAGCCACTGTAGCCACCGGCACTCCTGAAGGCATCTGTACTATAGATAAGAGCGAATCAAGACCTTGCAATGATTTAGTCTGTATCGGGACTCCTATCACCGGCAGAGAAGTCATTGCAGCCGTCATACCCGGAAGATGAGCAGCTCCGCCCGCGCCCGCAATAATGACACCTATTCCTCTGTCTTTCGCACTTTTAGCATACGTAAACATCAGTTCAGGAGTTCTATGCGCACTCACAACCTGCACCTCAAATTCGATTTGCAAATTTCCGAGCATTTCCTGCGCTTCAGACATTACGTCATAATCGCTAACAGATCCCATTATGATTCCCACTTTCATATATAAATAGGTATATATTACAAAGCACTTACAAATATAATGATAATTTTTTGTTTCAAGTCAAAAAAAATTGAATGATTTTAATTTTTCTTTCTCCTAAACTTGTAAATATTTTTTTGCCCCTTAAAAAATCCTAACGGATTTTACGGGAAAGCGCAAAGCGCAAAAATCAAAGGAATTTTTAAAAGGCGAATTACTTTTTTCGCTTCGCTCAAATTTCTCAAAGACTTAAAATTTATTTGCTTTTTTCCGGGCAATTAAATAACTTGCATAAATTTTAGAAAGTACTATTTATTTTGAATAAATAAAAATTAGAAGTACAAAAAACGACAATTAAAAGAATCTAAATTATGAAATTTTACATTTGCAAAGAGTGCGGAAATATTTTTACGGCACTATATGAAAAAGAAGAAGTCAAAGGATTTGAAGAACTTATTCCTGGAACGACTGATGCTGCAAGAGAAAAGCACGTTCCTGCAGTAGAAATAATCGGTAATAAAGTAATTGTAAAAGTAGGAGAAGTAGAACATCCAATGCTTGAAAATCATTATATTACCTGTATTATTTTGGAGACCGAGCAAGGTTTCCAGCAAAAATATCTAAAGCCAGGAGAAAAACCGCAAGCAGAATTTGCTTTAACAGAGGGAGATAAACCGGTAGCAGCATACGAATACTGCAATCTTCACGGTCTGTGGAAAGCAGAAATCAAATAAATAAAATGAGAGAACTGTATTTAAATAATACATTATCGCATAAAAAAGAACTTTTCATCCCTATAAACCCGGGACACGCAGGCATGTATGTTTGCGGTCCTACGGTTTATGGAGATGCTCATTTAGGTCACGCTCGCCCCGGTGTCACCTATGATGTTTTACAGAGGTTGTTAAAACATTTGGGCTACAAAGTGCGTTATGTAAGGAACATCACTGATGTGGGCCATCTTGAACACGATTCGGATGACGGAGAAGATAAAATTGCAAAAAAGGCGAATTTGGAACAACTTGAGCCTATGGAGATCGTGCAGACTTACACCTTCCGCTACCATGAGGCTATGCGTATGCTTAACGTTGCCCCTCCATCAATCGAGCCACGCGCTTCAGGACATATAATAGAACAAATAGAAATCATCAAAAATATATTGGATGCAGGCTATGCATATATAAGTAACGGTTCAGTATATTTTGATGTCGAGAAATACAACAAAGATCACCGTTACGGAATTCTGTCAGGCAGGACTTTAGAAGATACGCTTGAGGGAACGCGTAACCTTGACGGGCAGAGCGACAAGAGAGCGCCATACGATTTCGCTTTATGGAAAAAAGCAGAACCGAAGCACATAATGAAATGGCCTTCCCCTTGGGGAGAAGGCTTTCCCGGATGGCATTTGGAATGTTCTGCAATGGGGGAAAAATATCTTGGCCGTGATTTCGATATTCACGGAGGAGGTATGGACCTGATGTTCCCTCATCACGAATGCGAGATTGCTCAAAATATGGCATCTCGAGGCACTTACGGTGTGCATTATTGGGTACATAACAATATGATTACCATTAATGGACAGAAAATGGGAAAATCTTTGGGTAATTTTATTACTCTTCCGGAATTGTTTGCAGGCAAACATCCTAAATTGGAGCAGGCATACTCTCCTATGACTATAAGATTTTTCATTCTGCAAGCCCATTACCGCAGTACTTTGGATTTCAGCAATGAGGCTTTACAGGCAGCAGAAAAAGGTATGAAACGTATCTTGTTTGCTTATAAAGATTTATGCTCTTTATGCAAGACTGCCGGTCTTGGACATAACATTGTAGGAACTGAAGGACACATTGCTCCCGAATTGGCATACGGAGAATTTATCGATTACACTGCTCCGGATGCTTTCGATACGGACAATGAAGATATTAAAGATATAGCAACTAATGTCTATGCAGCATTATGCGATGACTTGAACACCTCCATCGCCCTTTCTCATCTTTTCGAAGCAGTAAGACTTATAAATCTTGCAAAGGAAAAAAAGAAAGAGTTTTCCAAAAAAGATTACAGAACACTGTTGGATCTCTTCGATGCCATAGTTTTCGGAGTACTTGGGTTAAAAGATGAAAACGAAAGCGATAACGGTAAGTCGGGAGCAATCATTTCAGGACTTATGAATATGGTCTTGGAAGAGCGCGCAAATGCAAAAGCCTCTAAAAACTGGGCTTTAAGTGACGCTATCAGAGATAAACTCAAAGAAATAGGAATCGCTGTAAAAGATACGAAAGACGGTTCAGAGTGGACTATGGAATAATATGCTATGAAATTTATATCTTGGAATGTAAACGGGTTGAGAGCCTGTAAAGATAAAGGATTCGAGAAAGCATTCAAGGCTTTGGATGCCGATTTCTTCTGTCTGCAAGAGACAAAAATGCAAGAAGGACAATTAGATTTGCAATTTGACGGCTACTTGTCTTTTTGGAATTATGCAGAGAAAAAGGGTTATTCGGGAACTGCTGTTTATACAAAACATACTCCCCTATCTGTAAAATATGGGATCGGAATAGATGAACACGACCACGAAGGACGTGTAATAACTTTAGAAATGCCTGATTTCTATCTTGTATGCGTTTACGTCCCGAATTCGCAAGACGGATTAAAGAGATTGGATTACAGAATGCGTTGGGAGGACGATTTCAGAAATTATCTAAATCATCTTGATAAAGGAATCATCGTATGCGGAGATTTGAATGTCGCACATAATGAAATTGATCTGAAAAATCCTTCAAGCAATCATCATAATGCAGGCTTTACAGATGAAGAGAGAGCAAAGTTCAGTGAATGGCTTGACAACGGATACATAGATACATGGAGAAGTCTTAATCCTAATACTGTAAAATATTCTTGGTGGTCTTATCGTTTTCATGCAAGAGAAAACAATGCAGGGTGGCGAATAGATTATTTTATAGTATCATCATCATTGAAAGACAGGATAAGCCATGCCGAAATACATAACGATATTTTCGGTTCCGATCATTGCCCTGTAGAACTCATTATTTCTTAAAAGTCTCGTATATATAACTTATTCCTCCGAATACCACCTGCCCTATAATATTAGATTCATGTGACAACGTTGCGAATATAATACCGAACTCTACGGGAATACCATAGACCGTAAGCAAAGCCATACGCATAAGATAATGGAATGCTCCGAATCCTCCCGGTACCGGGACCAATGAACTTAATGCGCCTACGGACATTAAGAAAAAAGCATCCAATAAATCAAATTCTTCCAATGATTTAGCCATTCCCATATTCAGATCAAGCATTCCGAAATCTATTCCTTTTGCAGCCCAAACGATACATACGCTTGTAAGCCAATATCCGGTCCAAATAAGAATAGTATATACAAAGAATTTCCAACTATGTTTCATCTTTAAACAGCTGGTAATTCCTTCTTTAATTCCGGAGAAGACTTTCCATATCTTGGCGAATACGACATTTGATTCCTTGAATTTCCAGACTAAAAACATCAAAATACCGACGCATACCACAAGACCGGCAATTATGAGAGGCATACTTAAGTTTAAAGACGATGACATCGGTCCAAGAACTTTATCTTCCAAGAAATGTCCGTATTTTTTTCTCATTGAGAAAAGCAAAGCGATAAAAATAGCCAAGACTGTAATTATATCCCAAAGCCTGTCAACGACAACGGTACCCAAGACCTTATCATATGATGCTATCTTCTTGCCTTTTGCATCTACTGCCGAATGTTTCATAACATATCCGCAGCGTACAAATTCGCCTATTCTCGGCAAAACAATATTGGTAATATAACTTATATTAATAGCATTCAATACACTAAAAAATGATGTAGAAGGGTCTATTGGGAGCAATAGCATCCTCCACCTTAATGCTCTTATCACATAAGCCATACCTCCTGCCGCTATTGCAAGGAGGACATAGCCCCAAGAGCAGGATTTTACAGCAACCCAAAAGGCCTTCCACTCTATCCCCTTAAAAGAAAAATAAAGTAATACCACAGCCACCGCAGCTGAGATCGCATACTTCAATATGGATTTTATTTTAGCATTCATAACTCAAAAATAATACAAATACCTGAAATTTTGTATATTTTTGTAAAATAAGAATTTTATCAGTGAAATGAAATCCATACTTGGAATAGGAAATGCTTTGACAGACATTTTGGCTGTGCTGCCTGACGATACGCTTTTAAATAAATACCATCTTCCCAAGGGAAGTATGCAACATGTGGATATGGAGACAGGTGATAAAATCTGGTCCGCATTGAAAGAAGTAGGCGTAAGATATGTACCGGGAGGGTCTGCAGCAAATACCATCACTTGCACCTCTATTTTCGGTATGCCTTCAGGATACATCGGGAAAATAGGTAATGATGAACTCGGACATTTATTTAAGAGTACTATGGAACAATACGATGTTAAAGCCCAAATGCTCTACGGTACGAAATCGTCCGGAAGATGCATGGTGTTCATAACAGGTGCAAATGCTGAAAGGACTTTTGCAGATTATATGGGTTCAGCTTTAGAACTGATTCCCGAAGATTTGAAAGAAGAACATTTCATAGGTTACGACTATTTCCACATTGAAGGATATTTGGTACAAAACCAGGATTTAATAAGTAAAGCCGTTCAGATGGCAAAGAAAGCAGGTTGCATCATCTCGATAGATATGGCATCTTACAATGTAGTAGAGTCTAATGATGCTTTCCTGCACAATTTAGTGGATAAATACGTAGATATCGTTTTTGCCAATGAATCCGAAGCCCGTGCTTTTACAAAGAAAGAGCCGCAAGAAGCATTAAACGAACTTTCAAAGCATTGTAAAATAGCTGTCGTAAAAATAGGTAAAGACGGTTCTATGATTCGAAGCGGGGACGAATCTTACACAATAGAAGCCTGGCCGGCATCAACAATAGATGCAACGGGAGCAGGCGATACGTATGCTGCAGGATTTCTTTATGCGCACTCATTAGGGCTGCCTCTTGAAGTCTGCGGAAAAATAGGCTCCGCAATTGCAGCCAAAGTGGTTGAAGTTATAGGCACAAAAATAGATATTCCCAGATGGAAATCCGCAAAAGATGAAATACGAAAATTAATTGCGGACAATCAAAATAAAGTAAATTTTTAAAGATAATCAATATTATGTTTGAAGCCATTAAGCGGTATTTAAGGAAGACCTGCCTAAAAAAACAGCAAAGTAAATTAACTACGGCTATTCTTCCTATGAGAGAATTAAATTCGGCGATAACTTTTATAGATGCGGAAGATCCCTCTTTTAACCTTTGCAAAGAAAAAATTTCCGATTTTTATAAAGAGAACAATCTCATCGGAAAGATCTTCTTCTTTGATTTAAGGAAATTGGAAAAGGAACAGCCATACAAGACAAATGTGGAGGAGACTGTTATAAGAGGAGATCTTAACTGGTATGACAAACCAAGGGGAGAAAAGATTGACAGAATGCTCTTTGATTCTTATGATGTGCTTATATCTTTGGTAAACAGAAATGATTTTCCTTTGGAATTTATGACAAGATGCACAAATGCAAAGTTCAAAATCGGAAGACAACAGATCAATGATACGGCTTTCGATCTCGTAATTACTGCGCCATCGGGTAAAAGAGTAACCGGTGCGGAGAGTTTCGAGGCTATGAGGGAATTTCTGACAATGATTAAATAAATATGAATATAGAGCATTTAATCACGACTGCGCTTAAAGGCTTCGGAATGGGAGCGGCAAATGTAATCCCAGGCGTATCAGGAGGTACTATAGCGCTGCTGACAGGTATATTCGGAAGAATCGTAAATTCCCTGAATGCTATAATGGATATTAAAAACTGGAAAGCATTAATAAAAGGAAATTTAATTGAATTCTGGGAAAATATAGACGGCTCGTTTTTATGCGCATTGCTGTTTGGTGTTTTTTTAAGTGTATTTACATTGGCAAAATTAATGAAATACACTCTGAATTATTATCCTATACAGACTTGGGCATTTTTTTTCGGAATGATTTTAGCATCTGCCGTAACAATGCTAATGAAAATCAAGAACTTTAATTACAAAGATATAATATTCGGATTATCAGGGATTATACTTGGAATAGCAGTATGCACATTATCTCCTGCAAAAACACCGGATGATTATTGGTTTATATTTATCTGTGGGGCAATCGCAATATGTACTATGATTTTACCCGGAATATCAGGAAGTTTTGTACTTCTCATTTTGGGTAAATACGAATACATAATGAAAGCTTTGAGTGAACTTAACATACCTGTCATATTGATTTTCCTATTTGGATGTTTAGTCGGCTTACTCGCTTTCTCAAAACTGCTTCATTGGCTTTTAAGTAAATTTGAAAGACCGACTATGCTTGTACTTGTAGGTTTCGTAATAGGTTCATTGATAAAAGTATGGCCTTGGAATGATATGGGAGCAATAGCAAAAGCCCAATTGATGAAAAGCACAGGTATTGATTTTGAAGCAGCCAACAATCTTATAAATAGTTTTTCCGAGTTACAAATAAAAGAATTAGTAAATGATTTGCACATTTTAGGTGCTGTAATTTGGTGTATATCAGGCATATTACTTGTCGTTTTGTTGGAGTATTCGAGCAACATTAAAAGTAAAAACGAAGCCCAAAATAAAAATATATTGTAATAACCGAAAAAATCAGTATATTTGTAGCCCTAACCTCTTGAAGAGGTTTAGATGGTTCCGTAGCTCAGCTGGATAGAGCAACAGATTTCTAATCTGTGGGTCTAGGGTTCGAATCCCTACGGGACTACAAAATCTTAAATGCACATACGACAAAACAATTAGTGTATATAATAGAATTGTAAGCATCTCGTGGCACAGGTGAAGATACCTGTGCCACGATGTTTTTTTCCTTTATTTTTAAAAACCGATGTTTTTAGGGCAGTAGAAAAGTATTTCTGCTGCCCTTTTGTTTTACTCGAATAGACTTATTCGAGTAAAATGACTAATTTTGTATTAATTCTAAAAATCATAAACTATGATAAGCGAGGTACAGATAAATGATGAAATTAAGGGACTTTTTGAGAGTATTTTATTCCCGGAAAAGCCGGAAAAACTTTATGCTCCGCTTCGGTATATGCTTGAGTTGGGAGGTAAGCGGTTACGTCCGAAGTTGTGCCTGATGACTTATTCGTTGTTCCGTGATGGTTTTTCGGAGGAGATTTTGGAACCTGCTGCTGCGCTTGAGATTTTCCATAGTTTTACATTGATACACGATGACATTATGGATAAATCACGCCTGCGTAGGGGTAAGCCGACGGTATGGACGAAATGGGGCGAGGATACGGCTATTTTATCGGGGGACGTGATGTGCATTGATAGTTATAAGCGTATTGCAAAGGCTCCAAAAGAGGTGCTTCATGAGGCTTTAGAGTTGTTTTCGAAAACGGCTTCGCAGGTATGTGATGGTCAGCAGTATGATATGGATTTTGAGATGAAGGCGGAAATCTCTATGGATGAGTACGTTAATATGATCGGACTTAAAACAGGCGTATTGTTGGCTTGTTCGGCTAAATTGGGTGCACTTATAGGCGGGGCTTCTTCTGATGATTGCGAAAATTTATACAATTACGGGTATTATTTAGGTTTGGCATTCCAAGTGGCTGATGATTATCTGGATGTGTACGGAGATGAGAGAGTATTCGGGAAGCCTATCGGAGGTGATATCGTGAATAATAAGAAGAGTTGGCTTACAACAAGGGCGATGGAGAAAGCCGGACCGCAGGACAAGAAAGAGTTGAGTGATGCTATGATTCTGAGTGCAGATAGCCCCGATCAGCATAAGGATAAGATAGAGAGGGTGAAAAGCATTTATGCACGGCTAGGCATAGAGGAAGATGCCAAGTATGAAATACTTAGATTGAATGATAAAGCAATGGATTATGCTTCAAAAGCAGCAAACGGCATAAAATACGAAACGCTTAAGCGATTCGCTGAAAAATTGGTAGGGCGTTCGGTTTAGGCAATTCCGGAAAATCCCATAAATGCCATTGCTAAAATGCCGACAGTAATAAGGGCGATAGGAATACCTTTGAATGCTTTCGGAACATCATTTAAAGCCAAGTGCTCACGAAGTCCGGAGAAAATAATCATTGCAAGCGCATAGCCAAGAGAGGTGGCAAATGCGTATAGTACGGCTTCTCCAAGTCCTAAAAGGTGCGATGGTCCTCCGAATGTAAATTCTTTTGTTACAACATTAATCGCGACTCCTAATACTGCGCAGTTTGTCGTGATCAGTGGGAGAAATATACCTAAAGCCTGATATAGCGAAGGGCTGACTTTTTTCAACACGATTTCTACCATTTGCACGAGAGCTGCTATCACCAAAATAAAGGCAATTGTTTGCAAGAATTCCAAGTTCAAAGGTAAAAGAAGGTATTTATTCAATAAATATGTGACAATTGTAGCAAGAGTAATCACAAAGCACACGGCTGCACCCATTCCGGTGGCAGTGGATAATTTATTAGATACCCCAAGAAATGGGCATATACCTAAAAATTGTGCGAGAACAATATTATTGACAAATACTGCAGATACTATGATGAGTAGAATTTCCATATATCTAATCTATTTCTTTGCTAAAAACTTATTGAATAATACAAGAAGATAACCCAAAACGAGGAAACCTCCGGGAGCCATCACGAAAGCCAACATACCGTCTCCTTGGATTAATTTAAATCCGAAGACAGAGCCGCTTCCGAGTAATTCTCTTACAAGACCGACAATTGTAAGTGAGCAGGTGAAGCCTAAACCTATTCCAAGTCCGTCTAACGCTGAATCGAAGATATTGTTTTTATTTGCAAAGGCTTCTGCCCTACCGAGCACGATGCAGTTTACAACAATAAGAGGGATGAATAGACCTAATGTTGCATATACATCGGGAGTATAAGCTTGCATTATGAATTGCAATACCGTCACAAAAGTAGCAATAACGACAATATATACAGGTATATGGACTTTATCCGGCGTATAAGGAGCAATTGCGGAAATTGCCATATTGGACAGGATTAGTACAAAAAGCGTAGCTAAACCCATACTAAGACCGTTAATGGCAGAAGTGGTAGTGGCTAAGGTAGGACACATACCAAGAAGAAGTACGAAAGTAGGATTGTCTTTTACAAATCCTTTTGTAATAAGTCCTAATTTACTCATAATTTTCCTCCTTTGTTATTTTCAGAAAAGCTTCAACTGCATTATTAACTGCCAAGGAATATGCTCGAGAAGTGATTGTGGATGCGGTAATTGCATCGATATCGCCTCCGTCTTTCTTTACTTTTAATACTTTGCCTTCTCCGCCATTTATTGATGGTTTAAGATTTTGCCATTGTTTGATGAATTTTTCATCACTTGTACACTTCGCCCCTAAACCGGGAGTTTCAGTATGAGATAGTACGGAAGTATTATAAATAGTACCATCGACAGTTATTCCTACCATAATAGCTACAGGACCACCGAAACCGACAACAGTAGATTTGATGGCATAAGCGGCAGGAGTACCGTCTATCAAACAGGTATAATATTCAGACGGAAGCCCTCCTACTTCACAATGCTTCGCATCCGAGATTTCTCCTCCGTCAGGTAATACTTTTCCGATAGATGTTTTTAAGATGTTTTCATTTGTTTTGGCGATAGGCTCTGCCGTCACTGCATAGACTCCGGCAAGAATTGCTGAACAGGCAAAGCAAGTAACGAAAAGGCTTAAAGACATATTTACAAAATTAGATTTCAGAGCCATAATTATTTCCTCCCGTACTTTTTCTGATAAAATTTCATATTGATTAAAGGCACAAAGGCATTCATAATAAGAATGGCAAAGGACATTCCCTCGGGATAAGATCCGAAATATCTTATCATAAGTGTGATAAAGCCTATACCGATACCGAATATAATTCCTCCTGTTTTACTCATAGGAGATGTTACATAGTCGGTAGCCATAAAGCATGAACCTAAAATCATACCTCCTGTAAGCAAATTGAATAGAGGATCAGTAAATCTCATAGGATCTGAAAGCCAAAATATCAAAGACAATAACGCTACAGTAGAGAAGATCGCAATAGGAATATGCGGCTTAATCACTTTTCTAATAAGCAGATATGCAAATCCGGCAAGCAATGCCAAAGCTGATATTTCACCTGCGGAGCCTCCGAGATTGGCAAAAAGCATAGAAGAATAGGAATACCAGTGTTCATGCATCAGATCAGGGACATTTCCTCCTTGCATCAATCCTTCTTTGATTACCCCTAATGGTGTTGCCCCTGAAATTGCATCCATACCGAAAAAAGATTTAGGTGTTTCCCAAGTTGTCATATATGCCGGGAAAGAGACCAAAAGAAAGACACGACCTGCTATTGCAGGATTGAAAACATTTTGCCCTATACCTCCAAAGGTCATTTTTGCTACGGCAATAGCGAACAAAGCTCCTATAAGCACTACCCACCAAGGTGTTGAGGAAGGGAGATTCAGTGCAAGCAGCAAACCTGTTACAATAGCCGATAAATCTCCTATTGAGGATTTTTTCTTAAGCAGGTATTTTGATATTATGTATTCTGCTAAAACACAGGAGATAATACTCACGCCATGTACTATAATTTCTTTCCATCCGTAGAATATGATAGAAACGATTGCCGCAGGCAGCAAGGCAATAATGACATCACGCATCAGACTTTTTGTAGATACGTCTGCGTGTATATGAGGAGATGGCGAAACTAAAAGGTTGTTCATTTTAATTTTCTTTTTGTTTTCCTTTGATTTTTATTTTACAGCAGCTCTCGCTCTTATGATTCCTAAAACTTCGGCTTTTGCCTGACGGATAACATCCAAAAGCGGAATATTTGCAGGGCAACTGTAAAGGCAGCAACCACATTCTATACAGTCCTGAATGGCATTTTCTTCCAATTCTTCTTTTCTATCCGCTTTTGCAAGCCTGTTCAGAAGGAATGGTTCCAAGCCCATTGGGCAAGCATCGGAGCATCTTCCGCAACGGATACAAGCGCTTTCTTCTTTTCGTTTTGTCTGTTCGGAAGTAAGGAAAAGCAGAGCGGAAGAGCCTTTTAGTGTGGCAGCATCGGTATTGGCGATGGCTTTCCCCATCATAGGTCCTCCGCTGATAATTTTCACTGCATCTTCCGGCATACCACCGGCTTGTTCTATTATATATGAAATAGGTGTACCTACACGCACAAGATAGTTGTGTTGAGACATACATTCACCTGTAACGGTAATAGAATTGTCTACTATAGGTTTATTTTTCTGAACAATATCGTAAACAGAAAGTGCTGTACCAACATTTTGTACTACGGCCCCTACATCTATAGGCAATCCTCCTGATGGGACCTGGCAATGCATTACAGCATCTATCAATTGTTTTTCGCCTCCTTCCGGATATTTTTTCATAAGGCTCATCACAGTAATTCCGGAGAATTTATGAGAAATCTTTTGAAGTTCCGATAAAGATTCAGATATATAAGATATTGCTTCCGGCTTATTGTCTTCGATCGCAATTGTAGTTTTTTCTACTCCTAATACTTGCTTTATGATAGCAGTACCGATGATTACTTCTTTGCCTTTTTCTATCAAAGTGCGATAATCCGATGTAAGATAAGGTTCACATTCGCATCCGTTTATGATAAGCATTTTGCATTGTTTGCCGGGAGGCGGAGATAGTTTGATATGCGTAGGGAAAGTTGCCCCTCCTAAGCCTACAATACCTCCTTTACGTATTTTATCCAATAGAGTTGCATTATCATCCGGAAATTCCGTTATAATATCCTCTGTTCTATCTATATCTTCCATCCATTCGTCACCTTCAACAGTTATCTCTATATTTGTTTGCATTTTCCCTGCAAGGTCTTTGCGAGGTGCAATGGATTTGACCGTCCCTGAAACAGAGGAATGTATATATGCTGATACAAAGCCACCGGGCTCTGCAATAGGTTGTCCTACTTTGACTTTATCTCCTACTGCTACAAGAGGTTTTGCAGGTGCTCCTATATGCTGTGATAAAGAGATATACACAGTTTTAGGAGTAGGAAGTATTTCTATTTTGCAATCACGCGATAATTTATTGTCATCGGGATGTACACCGCCCATCGAGAATGTTCTTTTCATTTTAATTTCTCCTCTTTTATGCTTGTGCTTGTACTGAATTTGCTGCTGCTTTTGCTTTCTGCTTTCTCTCATTTATCCTTGATTTCACAGCTTCTTTATCCAACGGTTTAGGGAAATTGATATCGTGAATAGCTCCTGTAGGACATACCGCCACACATTCGCGACAAAGTTTACATTTGCTATAATCTATATAAGCGATATTGTCATTTACTACAATAGCGCCATGCATACATGTTTTCTCACACATTCCGCAACCGATACAAGCAGAAGCGCATGCTTTTTTAGCTATTGGTCCTTTATCGTGATTTACGCAGGATACAAAAACTCTCATACCTCTCGGTCCTTGCAAACGTAGTTCTATGATATTTTTCGGACAGGATTTAACACAAGCGCCGCAAGCAGTACATTTTTCTTGATCAACTACCGGTAAGCCTGTTGTTTCATCCATATGGATAGCATCAAATTGACAGGCAGAAACGCAATCTCCACAACCAAGACAACCGAAAGCACAACCGGTATCACCTGAATATAGATTAGCTTTAATTTTACATGATTTTATTCCATCGTAGATATTTATCCTTGGGCGGAATTCACAGGCGCCGTTACATCTTACGACTGCAAGCATCGGAGCTTTTGATTTCACTTCATATCCGAGTATTGATGCCACTTTCTGCATTACTTCATTTCCTCCTACAGGGCAAAAATGATTATCCAAATCGGTGGCTTTTACTACAGAATCCGCAAACGCCCTGCACCCTGCAAAACCACATCCTCCACAGTTAGCTCCGGGCATAACTTTTTCTATTTCATCTACTCTTGGATCTTCTTCTACTTTGAATTTATTTGCTATAAGATAAAGTATAGCTGCAAGTACAAGACCCAACAATGAAATTATCGCAATAGTCCAAATAATTGTTGATGGCATTTTATAGCTTTTATAAATTTAGTCCTTTATATAAAAACAGCATTCATTTGCTATTTTGTCTTTTAGCAACCATATCGCAAAATAATACAGTCCTACTCCTCCTATTGCCGTAAGTCCTGATATAAGTTCATTTATACCTGATAAAGACAAAGATAATATTAAAATCATCAAAATAATAAGAGGAAGAACATATGAAATCAAAACCGCTTTAAATCCTGTTGAGTTCGTCATAATTACTTCTACTTCTTGCCCTACTTTGAAAGAGAAATCCGGTAATTTCTTTATTTCTATTTCTTTTTTGACAGCTTCCGACATATTACATAGTCCTGCAGCATTACAAGAGGAGCAAGCGGATTTTGATATAATCTCCACTATTATAGTTTGAGATCCGATATGTATAATCTTACCTCTATGTGATATTTCTCCTTTTGACATTGTTGTGTTAGAGGTTGCTTAATACATCCCTTTTATTAAAAACCGTTATTTCCTAAAAAATCATCGTTTCCGCTATGGAATGGAGGTTCTAAACCGTCTGAACCTAAATTCATTGCCGATTCAGTATCAATAGATGCCGCTTGAAAATCAAGAGTATCATCCATTTCCACAAAACGCACCTGTTCGCTTTTAAAGCGCATATCTATATCACAGGTTTCTCCGTTACGATGCTTTGCTATAATAATCTGCGTTCTTTCTTTATCGTTGGAGTCTTCAGATAAACCTAAATAGTCCGGTCTATGTATGAATACCACCATATCCGCATCTTGCTCTATAGAACCGGATTCTCTCAAATCGCTAAGTTGAGGCTTTCCGCTGCCTCCTGTACGTTGAACGGCATTTCTAGAAAGCTGCGAAAGTGAAATTATCGGAACATTCAATTCTTTCGCGGTTGCTTTAAGCATTCTGGAAATTGCTGCAACCTCTTGTTCTCTCATTCCGCGAGATTCAGGCGGACCTTGCATTAATTGCAAATAGTCGACAAATACCAATCTTACTCCTTTTTGGCTGACTAAGTTTTTGACCTTCGTACGAAATTCCATTACCGGAATACTTGGAGTATCATCTATATATAATGGAGCTTTCGATAAGTTTTTCAGTTGAGTCTCAAGTTGTGTCCACTCCCAAGGCTCTAACTTTGAGCCACCTTTTATCTTATCGGCGCTCAGACCGGATTCAGAGGTCATAAGTCGTTTTACAAGTTGTAAAGCAGACATTTCCAATGAAAAGAATGCTACCGGCATATGATGGTCTACAGCTGCATTACGAGCAAGGTTAAGGGCGAAAGCCGTCTTACCTACAGACGGGCGTGCTGCAAGAATTATCAAATCGGAAGGTTGCCATCCCATAGTTATTCTATCTATAGAAGCAAAACCTGATGGTATTCCTGTAAGCCCTGTCTTGCCTTGATGTTCCTGAATTTCATTCATAGCTGAATTGATCAGGGAGCCTATTTCTTGTACGTCTTTTTTTACATTGCTTTGAATTGCAGAATAGACTTTTGATTGAGCATCATCAATCAATTCATCTACTTTCACTGAATCGTCATATGCTTTTTTCAAAATCTCATAAGAGACCGTTATCAGATCTCTCTGAATAGTCTTTTGTTTGATGATTTTGATATAATATTCAAGATGAGCGGCTGCCCCTACTTTTTGGGTAAGATCTGCCAAAGCCACATATCCTCCTACAGCTTCGATATTGCCATTCGCTTTAAGTTTATCTGCTACTGTAAGCATATCAATGGCAGTGTGTTCGTTAAGCAATTCGGACATTGCCTCGAATATCATCTTATGCTTAGGATCATAAAAGCAAGAAGCTGTCAGTTCTTCCATTGCTTGATCTACGGAAGTCGGTTCAATAAGCATTGCACCAAGGACAGCCTCTTCTACATCAAGAGCTTGAGGAGGTTTATTTCCCATCTCAAGCCCTATAGTTTCAAAGTCAACAACGTTATTTTGTTTTGAAGAAGTTTTCTTTTGCCTTTCAGGCATATAATATCTGTTTTACTATTCGAAATCAGGGTTTACTATGATACGACCGCAATGCTCGCAAATAATCAATTTCTTGTTAGATGCAATCTCCACCAATCTTTGAGCAGTGATATTGCTGAAACAACCTCCACAAGAATCACCGTTGTAGATGCCGACAACAGCAAGATGGTTGTGAGCATTGGAACGAATACGTTCATAAGCGCTCATTGTTCTTTCGTCTATCTTAGCAGCACAAGCCTCTCTTACGGCTTGAAGTTTCTTTTCTTCTTTTGAAGTAGCTTCTACGATATGCTCCAATTCTTCTTTTTTAGCCTTTAAGTCATCTTCTCTTATGGCTAATTTGCCTTTAAGTTCTTCTATTTCTTCGTTTTTCTCGGCAATAGCATTTTTAACATCAACAATATTCTTTTCTGCTATCTGTCTCAATAATTCTTCGTTTTCTATTTCTTTATTAATAGAATCGTACTCGCGGCTATTGGAAATATTTTCCAATTGCTTTTTATATTTAGCTATTTGAGCATCAAATTCTACGATTTCTTTCTTGTTTACAGAAATAGATTTTGAATATTCTTCCGTTATGGCGGTTAACTGAGCAATTTTTGATTTTACATCAGTAATATCATTCTCCAAAACTTCTACTTCATTAGGCAGTTCTCCCCTGAGTTGCAAAATCTTATCTATAGCCGAATCGGCTTCTTGCAAATCATAAAGAGTTTTCAACTTTTCCTGAACACTTAATTCGGAATCAGCGAAGTTTTTCTGCAACGAAACAAAGGTCTCGTGCTGATCAATAGGAGTCTCTACTTTTTTAATTTTTTTTGCCATATTATTTAATGTAATATATCGGATTACTGTCCAACAGGTTTTTACTTATATGAATTGCAAAGTTAGAAAAATTTTTCTTTAAGATTGAAAATAAAATATCTACAATATCAACTTCGCTCTCAAAGTGCCCTATATCCATAATCATAAAATTTTCGTTTGTAAAGAAATGATGATATGAAATATCCGCACTAATGTAAAGTTGCGCACCGGCAGTCATAGCGACCTCTATAAGAGATGCACCGGAACCACCACAAACAGCGACTTTCGAAATAAGTCCGGATAATGGTTTTGAGGACTTTATTACTTTAACTTTAAACTTTTCTTTTATTATTTGAAATATTTCTTCTGCGGATTTCGGAGCTAAAAAAATTCCTAATGCACCTAAACCTATGCCATCTTTATCGCACTCAAGAGGCGTTACACTTGAAAGTCCCAATTTTGATGCCATACTGCCGCTAACGCCACCAATGACTTTATCGGCATTGGTATGAGCCGAATAGATTGAAATGCCATTCGAGATCGCTTTTATGATAGAGCGACCTACAATATCTTTTGAGGATATTTTATTTATTCCTCCAAAAATCAAAGGATGGTGAGTAATTATGAGATTTGCTCCGCATTCAATAGCTTCATCTACCAAATCCGGAGTACAATCGAAGCCCAATAGCACTCCTTTAACTTCCGAGTCATAAGAGCCTATGCAAAGACCGCTATTGTCCCACTTTTCCTGAATCTCGAGCGGAGCAAATGCCTCAATGGTTTTTACTATTTCACCTACTATCATTTAGACATCCTATTACGTATCTCATCCAATTGGCGACGAAGTTCCATAAGTCTTTCCATCGCTTTTGCTTTTCTGGCAATAGTACTTCTCTCACCTGCCAATTTAATTTCAACTCCTTTGAGAGTCATTCCTTCTTTTCTGACAAGCAAATACACTTGTTTCATAGCATCGACATCCTTTTCCCTAAAAAGTCTATTACCTTTGGCATTCCTTTTAGGTTTGATATACTTCTCAAAGGTATTTGCCCAGAATCTGATTACAGATGTAGGTTCTCCTAACATTTCGGCTAATTCTCCGACAGTATAATAGAGTTTTTCCATAAATAAAATTAATCCATAGATTGTCCTGTTTTCACAGACATAAATAACATATTAGCATAATCATCAGGGTCTACTCCTGCAAGAAAATAGTTTACAGGGTTGTGATAGACACCGTCTTTTAAAATTTCATAGTGAAGATGAGGAGCAAAAGAGTTTCCGGTAATGCCTACCGAGCCTATTCTTCTACCTCGTTTTACAAATTGACCTTTCGATACGAAAATTCCGGAAAGATGAGCGTATTGCGTAACATAACCACCTTTATGAGAGATAGCTACCATATTTCCAAAGCCTTTTTTTGAGTGCATAACTTCCGTAACAATACCGTCTGCAGAAGCGACCACCGGTTCTTCTTGATTTGCAAGAAGATCGACTCCGTTATGCATTACCTCTACTTTATAAAAAGGGTTGATTTTTTTTCCAACCGTAGCTCCGACCTGTGCATAGGATAGACGCTCTAAAGGAATACATACAGGAGGAATAATCCTATCCTGCATAGAAAGTTTTTCATATACTTTTCTAAAATTTTCTTCTACTTTATCCGCTATTTTTTCCAACGAAGCGGCTTTTATTTCCGTATAAATCACAAGTCCTTTATCAGGAATCGAATCGCTGCCTGAAAGAAAGTCTACCGTATTTATAGGGTCTACGGCAGGGACACTTGCCTGAAAGATTCTTTCATATATTTCTTTATCCCTTAATTGCAACCCTTCTACTACATCACCCAGAAGAGATTCTTTTTCAACCAATTCCGGATACATTTTCTCATACATCTTATTTTCTTTACGTAGACGTCTTTCCTCATCCGTACTTATAAATAAGGTAAAAATTATATAGTAACAGACAGCTATGGAGATAGTAACGATCATATATTTTAAAATGGCTTTTACTGCTCCCCAAAGAGAAGTAGAAACTTTTTTAAAACTAAAACTGTTCTTATCAAATTCGTATTGTCCGCTCATATCCGAATTAATTAGAGAGTGTCCTTACCATAGAGGCATATTCCTCGGAAGGCATACTCATGTCGAAATAATTGTAAGGATTCACAAAATTTCCTCTATACATAACTTCGTAGTGAAGATGCGGACCTGTAGAACGACCTGAATTACCTGTTTCCGCAATCATATCTCCTCGCTTGAGAGGCATACCTACTTTAACCAAAATAAGTTTCAAGTGCGCATAACGCGTCTTGTATCCGAATCCGTGATCGACTACTATAGAGTTCCCATATCCGAATAAATCATATCTTACGCTTTCGACGATTCCGTCCCCTGTTACATATACGGAATTGCCGGGAGGACAGGCAAAATCCAAACCCGAGTGCATTTTAGTAGCGCCTGTAATAGGATCTGTCCTATATCCGAAAGGACTTGAGAAACGATAGGAGCCAGGTTCCGTACTGATCGGCGGTATCGCAGGAATACAAGAAGCGAGATCGCCTGCCCTTTTTGAAAGGACTACGACTTCGTCAAATGATTTGCTTTGTATAAATGATTTCTTTGTGAGCACATCAACTCTGACAGTGGTCTTTTTCAAAAGACTTCCACTTCCGGGATATTTATCAAGTTCCGAATAGCGATTCATATTTCCGAATCCGGAATTACGCATTTCAGAAGATATTTCGTTCATACCGAAAATAGAGCGATAAATATTATCATCACGCATTTGAAGTCCTTCTAATGCAGCATCGTATTTATCTATCTGCCTGCTCATTATTTCAATCTTGGACACCCATGCGGAGTTTTTCATTTTAAGGATAGCTGTTTTAGGCAAATCCATATTGAAGACTCTTGTAAAAAGCCAGAAGTATAAAAATGCTACACCTATACTTGAAAGTAAGGTGAGTGCGCTTTTTATAAAGCGTGATTTTACAGACACCTCTTTTATTTCATATAGGAGGGTCTCCGAATTCAGGCTATACTTCTTAAATGTAGACATATTGTACAAAGATACTGCTTTTTTACAAAATTTATTATAATTTTGTTGGTTGTTTTTTACTTTGTTCGAAAGCGGGAGCTTTCACCGCTATTTTTATTTTTTCTTTTCGTTAGAAAAGTAATTAATTTGAAAATTTGATATTATATATATGACGTCTAATGAAATCAGGCAGAAGTATTTGGACTTCTTTGCATCTAAGGGACATTTGATTGTGCCTTCAGCTCCGATGGTTGTGAAAAACGACCCTACTTTAATGTTTACGAACGCCGGAATGAACCAGTTTAAGGATATTTTTTTGGGAAACAGAGCAGCGAAAACGAGTAGGGCTACGGATTCGCAGAAGTGTTTGAGAGTGAGCGGAAAACATAATGATTTGGAGGCTGTGGGACACGATGGAAGGCATCATACGATGTTCGAGATGTTGGGCAACTGGAGTTTCGGAGATTATTTTAAGACAGAGGCGATTGATTGGGCTTGGGAGCTGTTGACGGATGTGTACGGCATTGATAAGACTAAGTTATATGCGACTGTATTTGAAGGAGATAAGGAGGACAAAACGTCTATGGATGAAGAGGCAAGGAAGGCTTGGTTGAAGCATATGCCGGAGGACCACGTTTTGCTTGGAAATAAGCACGATAATTTTTGGGAAATGGGAGATACAGGACCTTGCGGCCCATGCAGCGAGATACATATTGATCTGCGTACGGATGCGGAGATCGCTGCCGTACCGGGGCGTGATTTGGTAAATATGGATCATCCGCTTGTGATCGAAATATGGAATTTGGTGTTTATGCAGTTCAACAGAAAGGCTAATGGGGAGTTGGAGTTGTTGCCAAGCCATAATATAGACACGGGAATGGGCTTCGAAAGGCTCTGTATGGTGCTTCAAGGCAAGACAAGCAATTATGATACGGACGTTTTCAGCGGGATGATTCGTAAAATCGAGGAGTTGTCCGGCAAAAAATACGGTGCAGCAGAGGATACGGATGTGGCCATGCGCGTGATTGCAGACCATATAAGGGCGATTGCGTTTTCAATTGCAGATGGGCAGCTCCCTTCAAATGTTAAGGCAGGTTACGTAATAAGACGTATTCTGCGTAGGGCAGTACGATACGGCTACACTTTCTTGGGATTTAATGAGCCTTTCTTGTGCAGGTTGGTTAAGCAACTGACTGCGGATATGGGGAATGCTTACCCTGAATTGAAAAAGCAGCAACAACTTATAGAGAGTGTAATTCGCGAGGAAGAAAATGCGTTTTTACATACTTTGGACAGGGGCATAAAACTTTTGGATGAGTATATGTCGCGTGCGAATGCAAATAAAACCATTTCAGGAGAGGATGCTTTCGTTCTTTACGATACTTACGGTTTCCCGATAGATCTTACGGAGTTAATCGCTACCGAGAATGGATACAACATAGATTTAGATGGATTCAATACCGAATTACAAAAGCAAAAAGACCGTGCAAGGAATGCCACTACCAATGAATTCGGAGACTGGACGATTTACAGGACAGATGCAGAATCTAAATTCATCGGATACGATTGTACGGAAATCAACGGTGCAAATCTTATTAAGCAGCGTACCGTAAAGCAGAAAAATAAGACTATTTTCCAACTCGTTTTCGACCGCACTCCTTTTTATGCTGAGATGGGCGGACAGATTGGCGACACAGGATATATTATAGGTGAGAATGGTGAAAAAATCGCAATTCTGGACACAATTAAAGAAAATGAACTTACAGTGCATATTGCAGAGCGCATTCCTGCTGATTGTACAGAAAGTTTCACACTGTCGGTGGATGCAGACAGACGTCTGAAAATCACCAACAATCACACGGCTACACACCTTCTGGATTACGCACTCCGCAAAGTACTTGGTACGCACGTAGAACAAAAAGGCTCATATGTAGGTCCTGATTACTTCCGTTTCGACTTTTCTCATTTTGCGAAACTGACAGACGAAGAATTATTGAAAACGGAAAACCTTGTAAATGAGTTAATTCGTGCTAACAATATTTTGGAAGAACACAGAGATGCAACTATGGACGAGGCTATGGCAATGGGCGCGATTGCACTATTCGGAGAAAAATACGGAGACAAAGTACGAGTAGTCAAATTCGGGGAGTCGGTAGAGTTATGTGGCGGTACACACGTTGCGGCAACAGGTCAAATCGGTCTTTTCAAAATCGTTTCAGAAGGCGCGGTAGCAGCAGGCATCCGACGTATCGAAGCCGTAACAGGACAGGCTGCTGAAACACGTATGCATGATAGCGAGAACAGGTTTAAAGCAGCGAAAGCCATACTGAATAATGCACAAGACCTAACCTCAGCAATCCAAAAACTACTTGCAGAAAATGCAGAATACAAAAAAATTGCTGAAGAATTTGCCAAAACGCAAGCGGTGCAGCTTGCTGAAAATCTCCTATCGGATATAAAAGAAACGGAAAGGATAAAAATAATAAAAATAGAAAACGTTTCAAATCCTGAAACTTTGAAAAATGCTGCATTTATCCTCCAAAAAGAGAACAAAAACCTTGCTCTTGCCGCTGCATATGAATTTGATGGGAAACCTCAACTTATGCTTATGTATAGCAATGACCTTGTTGAAAAAGGCAAGAATGCTGGCAAAGACATAAGAGAAGCAGCGAAATTGATTTTAGGCGGAGGAGGCGGTCAGCCTTCACTTGCCACGGCAGGCGGAAAAAATTCTGAAGGCTTAAAAGATGCTTTGAAGACATTGATCGATTTGATTCAAAAATAATCCATCAAGATGAAGAGACTCGACAGATTTATACTGATGGCATTCATTGCCCCGTTTTTTGCAATTCTCTTCGTAGTACTTTTTGTGCTTATACTCCAATTCATCTGGGTATATATAGACGAATTGGTAGGTAAAGGTTTAGGACTTAACGTAATTTTCGAATTTATGTTTTGGGGAGGATGCACAATTCTCCCCCTTGCACTCCCCCTTGCTACGCTTCTTACCTCAACAATGGCTTTGGGCAATCTCGGAGAGAACAATGAACTGCTTGCTATGAAAGCAGCAGGGATACCTCTCACCAGAATAATGGCTCCGCTGTTAATCGCATCTGTCTTTATCAGTATCGGAGCTTATTTTGCTTACAATAAACTTGTACCTCTGTCATATAATAAAATATATACCCTCAGAGAGGATATTTTAAGGACAAAGGGAGAAATAAAAATCCCTACGGGCACATTCTATGATGGTATAGAAGGCTATATATTACGAATTGATTCCCGAAATAAAAAGACAGGGATGATGAAAGGGGTAATGGTATACAATCATACCAATGATAAAGGAAATACAAGTCTCACATTGGCAGATTCGGCAACAATAAAGTTGTCAGAGAATAAAGACTATCTTATCTTCCGGCTATATCAAGGCACAAACTACCAGGAGACAAACGATAAATCTTACAGGGACACTACATTGCAATTACAGCGAATAGATTTTATAAATCAAGAATTGATAATCCCGTTGGAAAATTATGGTTTCAAAAAGACAGAAAAAGCCAAATACGGTGATCAAATCAAATCTATGGCTATTGAGAACTTAATAGTAAACTTAGATTCCCTTAAAATAACAAGAGCGGAAGAGAAATCAAGACATTTGCAACGTTTAATCAATAATTACAATATATCGTTAAGAAGTCAATTGGATAGCAATGCGCGTGATAAATTCAAAACAGCATATTCTTCTCCTAAATTCTTAAAATGGGATGATATAGACCAAGAAATAAGGTGTTATAAGGATGCAAAATACAGGGCAAACCAGCTCAGTTCGGATTTGGATAATTATGCACGTGATACATATGAAACAACTTATTATCTCAGACATACGGATATAGAGATATTAAAGAGATTTTCACAGGCTTTGGCTTGTTTTATATTGTTCTTCATAGGAGCGCCTTTGGGGGCTTGGATTTCAAAAGGAGGACTTGGGTCTTCCGCTATCATTTCCATTTTGTTTTTTGTCCTGTACTATGTGATAGACATTACAGGTCAAAGGCTTGCGAATGACGGAGCTATGAGTGTGGCTATGGGAGCATTCATATCGTCTATCATACTGCTGCCGATAGGATTGTTCCTGACTTGGAGAGCGCTTAATGATGCAAAATTTATGGATAAAGAGAGTTTCACTATAATCTGGCGTAAAGCCAAAAATAAAATTACAAGTCTATTTAAAAAGACAAGAATAGTCTATATGGGTACTCCGGAATTTGCCGTAGCGCCTTTGGATGCTCTTGTAAAAGCGAAATACGATATTGCGGCTGTCGTGACTGTAGCAGATAAACCAAGCGGACGCGGTCTGAAAGTGAATGAAAGCGCCGTAAAAAAATATGCAGCAGAACATAATATACCTGTATTACAGCCTGTTAAACTAAAAGATCCTGATTTTTTAGCTCAACTATCAGCTTTAAAAGCAGATTTATTTGTTGTAGTGGCTTTCCGAATGCTCCCTGAAGAGGTGTGGTCAATGCCAAAATTAGGGACTTTTAATCTTCACGCTGCCCTACTTCCTCAATATCGTGGAGCTGCGCCTATCAACTGGGCTATAATAAATGGAGAACGAATTTCAGGAGCAACAACCTTTATGATTGACAAGGATATAGACACCGGAGGCATAATGTTAAGGGAGGATTGCAGAATAGAGGATACTGATACTGCCGGTGACTTGCACGATAAATTGATGCCTATAGGAGCAGAATTGGTTTTGGAAACAGTTGAGGGAATTATAGAAAAGACTATTGAAACAAGGGTGCAAAGAAGTTTCATACAAGGTTCAGAAGTACTTAAGCCTGCACCGAAACTGACGAAAGAATTGTGCCATATAGATTGGGATGATAAAACAGATGATATTTACAACCTCATAAGAGGTCTTAACCCATACCCTACAGCCTATACAGAGCTTGTGAAAGAAAATGAAGAACCGCTCCAAATGAAAATTTTTTCTTGTAAAAAAATAAAAGGAGAAAATTATTCTGAAATGCTTTCTAAATGCGGTATAGAAGGCTCTTGTTCTTCTTATGAAGCAGGCAAAATACTGACTGACGGAAAAACGATTTTTGCTTTTACCGCAAAAGATGGCGCCATCTCTGTAACGGACTTACAATTATCAGGTAAAAAAAGAATGAATGTGAAATCTTTCCTTGCAGGTTTCAGAGAGCCTTTTGCATACAGGACCATAAACGGGCATTCGAAAGAAGAAATCGAAAAGACAAAAAAGCTGATCAATGGGTAAAAATATAGCAATAATCTGTAATGGAGAATTTCCTAAAAAAGAAAAAACTCTCTCTGTAATAAAGAATGCCGATTATATAGTATGCTGCGACGGGGCTTTAAAGACTTTTTTAAGAAAAAGCAAAACCATATTCGGAGTGGTCAAATATCCTGATGTGACAATCGGGGATTTGGATTCGTTATCTGAAAAATTTATCTTTTCATACAAGGGGGAAATCATTCATATAGAGGAACAAAAGTATAATGATATGACAAAAGCCTTTGCATTTGTTATGAAAAACTTATCAGATATTTCACATATCAGTTTTATAGGAGCTACAGGCAAGCGTGAAGATCACACGATAGGTAATATTTCTCTTTTAATGGAGTATGGAAGGATGTTCGATTTAAGCAATTTAAAGCTCAATATGCTTTCAGATTATACTACTATTATCCCTATCTTTGATTCTACAAGATTAAAAGTGGGAGCGGGTAGACAAATTTCCATTTTAACTCCTGATAATTCATTGAATATTAAATCAAAAGGACTTCATTGGAAGACTGACGATGTGGTATTTGATAATTGGTGGAAAGCAACATTGAACAGGGCTGATGAGGATTTTATTTCTTTGACTTTTAATCACCCTTCTTTTGCGGTTTTGATTATTTTGGAGTAGTTTTATTTTTCGGTAAAATACCGAAAAAATTAATTAAATTGATTATGAATAATATCGACAATGAAGCTTTAGCATATCATAGTAAATTTCCTTCAGGGAAATTGGCAATTACACCAACGAAACCGGCTATTTCTCAAAAAGATTTATCCTTAGCCTATACTCCGGGTGTGGCTATGCCGTGTTTGGAGATAGAAAAAGATCCTTATAAGGCATATTCTTATACGAATAAAGGTAACCTTGTAGCTGTCATATCTAACGGTACGGCAGTATTGGGTCTTGGAAACATAGGAGCATTGGCAGGGAAGCCTGTAATGGAGGGAAAAGGTCTGCTTTTCAAAGTGCTTGGAGGTGTGAACGCCATTGATATTGAAGTGAATACGCAAGACATTGATGAGTTTTGCCGTACCGTAAAGAATATAGCAAACAGTTTCGGAGGTATAAATTTGGAGGATATAAAAGCTCCTGAGTGCTTTATAATTGAGGAAAGGCTGAAGAAAGAGTTGGATATACCTGTAATGCACGATGACCAGCATGGCACTGCAATTATTTCCGGCGCTGCAATCTTAAACGGATTGGAAATAGCCGGGAAGAAACCGAATGAAGTAAAGCTTGTGGTGAATGGTGCAGGCGCTGCCGCAATTGCTTGTACAAAAATGTACATTAACTTGGGTATCAAAAAGGAGAACATCGTTTTGTGCGATAGTAAAGGTGCAGTGAGAAACGATAGAGAGGATCTTAATGAGTATAAACGTCTATTTGCAACGGACAGAGATATTCATAGTTTAGAGGAGGCTATTGCCGGTGCTGATATTTTTGCCGGTTTTTCAAAAGGAGGAGTGCTGACCAAAGATATGGTCAGAAAGATGGCGGATAATCCTATAATCATGGCTTTGGCAAATCCGAATCCCGAAATCGGGTATGATGATGCCAAGGAGGTCCGTCCCGATGCGCTTATTGCTACGGGACGTTCAGATTTTCCTAATCAGGTAAATAATGTGATAGGTTTTCCTTATATTTTCAGGGGCGCTTTGGACACAAGGGCTTCTAAAATAAATGAGGAGATGAAGATTGCAGCAGTACACGCTATCGCGGATTTAGCAAAGGAAGCTGTTCCAACCGATATTTTGAAGGCTTATAATATTGATGAGTTGCATTTCGGACCTGAATATATTATTCCTAAGGCTTTGGATCCGAGATTATTCAAAAGAGTCTCCGTTGCGGTGGCAAAAGCGGCTGTGAGAACAGATGTAGCACGCAACAAGATAACGGATTGGGAACTTTACGAAAAGGAATTGGGTAAATGGCTTTAGTTAATATTCGTTTAGCTTAACAGTTGCGAGTTTTTTATTTAGAACTTGCAGTACTGATGAAATTATATTGTGCCGGGATGCATCATAGCAACTCGGCACTAAATTGTTTTGTGGAGTTGCATACATTGAAGCAGCATTTAAGGTCTTTTTTGCTCCATTTTCTATAAGTACTATATTTTTAGTGCGAGCCATACAAGCAGCGCCTTCCGGTATGCTTACATTTTGTGCATCCTGTATAATTATGTAGTCATAGATGCAATCTTTTTCAGTGAGTACCGGCATTTCTTCTATAGTGCAGATGGTTATTTTTCTCTTTTTTGCATAGACTGATATAGAATTGTTTAGGAGTTGTTTTGATATTTGAATGAAAGATGCGGATATATCAGGGATTTGCTTCAGTAATTGATTGTAATGCTCTATTTCTTTGTCCAGTATTTCTATTTTTTGTTTGATTTCGATGTAGAATTGCGCGATTGTCTTGAATTGAGCAGGATATTGGATTTTAATCGAAAGTAAGCGAAGCTTTTGATTTACCTTTTTAAAAATTCCGATGTTTTTATTTTGCACACAGTGCAAAATTTTTGCAGCGTAAGCCTGCATATCTTTTTCTTTGTATTTGTCAGTTTTTATTAGTCGTACAAGATCGTTTTCGAGCATTTGAAGGTCATGCATAGCAGTTTTTAGTTTGTTTTGGAGGCGAAGGCGTTTGATGATGTCAGGGTACTCGGATATTGCTTCTTTTTTTAGGTTTCGCAACATTTTAGGGTCTATTCTTTTTTCTGTTTGACGTTTCAGATGCTCTTCAGGAAGATTGGTTAAACGTACATATTCGGGTGAGATTGTTCGAATTGCAGTTATGATAATGTTTAGTGAATCGGTGTCATTTGAAAGGATTGCGATGGTTTTGCGGTCACTGATAAGGTTGGCTATAAGGTTGAGAATGAATTGGGATGTTTCTTCGGAAAGGCGAGTTTTGATAATGGTGATGTTGTTTTGAAGGCAGTCCTCAATGGCATTTTTTTGCGTGTGGGTGATACCGAAGGGGTAAATATGTTTTTCGCGACAGGAGATGCGGACTTTGTTGTAACCTGACAGATAATATTTTAGAGCGGTAGAGTGAGTGCTGCTGATATGTGCAAGGGATTTGGAGATGGAGTTTGTGCGTATAGCGCAGGAAATCAGGTAGTTGTAGCGTGCATTGTATTGCGGTTTGAGTTCGTCTTTGTGGATGGTGAGACACTCTCCGTTTTCCGGAATTAAACGGATATAGTTGGTATATGTATCCCGTCGTATGAATGTTTTGCCGTGATAGTCGGTTTGGCAGTATTCGGAAGAGGTAAGAGGCAGATGCAATATTGCTTGAGACCCGTAAATATGAGGGGTTATGTCTTTAATAAATAGCACTTTCCATTTGCCGTTTTTCAGATGTTCTATAGTTTGGATTTCTTGTGTGCGGTCTCTGTAATGTTTCCCGTAGTTATCTTTGATGAGAGTGAGATAATCTAAGGTTTTGTCCATAGTTTTTTCGTTTTAGTTTGGCGCGCAATTTAATGGTTTATTTCAGTTTTTTCAAGAGATGATAGATTTTCTGCAAAGATTTATCAATATGTTATACGGCTTACCTTTGTAATAAATAATGGCTCAGCGAGGAGAAAAAATTAAATTGTCCTGTCCAGACCTAAAATTAATCAATTTCTCTTTGGTGAGGTATTTTTAAACTGCTAATATTTGCAGCCGAGCGGAAGCGAGGGTGGTTTTGGCAGGGATTGGTCAGCGGCCTGTGTCCGCTGCCAATATTCGTATTGATTTTCAGCAGGCGCGCTTAAGCGGCTGCGGCTTTCCCTGAGCAGACTGAGGGAGTGCAGGCTATTGCCGTCCGAAAAGGATGCGAACGGGGAAATTTTGTAATGATGTAGGGATAGAATTAATTGAGAACAGTGCGGTATATTTTGGAGATTTAGCAATTTGGGGAGTGATGACAAGTCGAGCAGGAGTCATAAATCGTTGAGTGATATAATGAAAGGCATTGATAGGAGCAAATTCATAATTGAAATGGAACATCAGCCGTATAATCTTGATGATACGGAACAAAATAGCGTGGATTTTTAGTTCTCAGGACATATGCCTCTTAACAAAATTAAATGCAATAATTACTATTTAATCAATTTAAAAGCAATTTGATACCTATAAAATTCAATATTATTGGTTACAGATAAGGCTCTTTTCAAACGGTTATCCTCCTCAAGCCCTATAATAATTCCTTTTACAATCTGCCCATTTTCAGCAAGTTCGTCTTTTACATATCCCATATATCGTTGAATCTGACCAACAACAACATCAGAAGCCATACCTTTTTTCAATTCTATAACAAGTAGTGTCTTCTTATCTTTACTTATTGCCAAAATATCAATAGGACCAGTATCGCTCATATACTGCTCTCCAACTATCTCACCATCTATCTCATAAATATTGTATTTTTTACCTATCGGTGTGTTATCCCAATTTTTTACAAGAAAGTCTTCAAGATGCTTTTCCATTGCAAAAGCTACAGCATCTTCTACATCAGAATTAGAACAGGTAATTGTATTTGAGGCAGGAGCCATAAGAGACTCAATCTCAGAAGCATATTGAGTAATAGAACAGCAAGTGCCTGTAGATCCGGTTGAGTGTCTAAGGTCTTCACTCATATCCGCTCTTAAGATCTTATTATTAAGCCAATTAACTCTTCTACGATGAGGTAAGTTAGTACCAGATACATAGTAATAATTACCAGAAATCTCACCAACATAATAAAGCCCATTGCCATCAGAGGCAAGTACAATATCTCCTATTTTAAGACCTTTGCAAATAGTATAAAGCATTCCACACGCAAGTCCAGCAGCAACTTTTGTTTTAGTAGGATTTGCTTTTAGGTAAACAGGAATGAACTTAAGATTAAATTCTCGTAAACTATCAGGTAGATCAGTGGACAAATCCTGATTAATTTCATAATCAGCACCAATAAAACCCTCACAGAGGCATTCTTCAAGATAAATTCCTCCTTTACCTAGCATAATTCTGTTATATTGTTTCATATTTTCCAAATAAAAATTTTTATATCACCTCTATTTTTTGCGTTGTCTACGGGCAACACGAAGATGGGATGAGGTATCGACAATCAGTTGATCGGAAAGAATTCCACGCGCAGCCAACACATCCAAGATAACGCAAACAATTGGGAAGACGGCATTCAGTTTAAAAATCAGACCTTCAGAAGCGAAGAAATTCACTCCTAACCATATTTGCAATGCAAATGTCATAAGTGCAGTCAAAACCGCTGTACGCATCTGAAAAACACGAATTCTGAATGACAACAATGCGAGAACATTTAGAAAAGTAATAATAATCAACAAACCAAGATAAGGGATATAACCAACATAAGAACATCCAATTTCCTGTCCATCAGCGCTGTATGACACAGCAAAATCACAAAAGAACAGCGACACAATCAAAGCCGTAGAAACAATCAAGTACAAAGTTTGAATTCTCTGCCACATAACACAAGTTTTTAAATTTAAAGTTCAGCCGCAAGCGGCAACAAAATCCTCCGCTCACACAGGACGCGGAGGATTAATCAACTCCGCCGTTAATAAAACGGCTTAAATGCCGAATACACAAAAATAAACAACTCCGGGATATAAACAAAAAAAGTTGGTTTAATTTATAAACCAACTTTTGAGGCGGTGCGGATGGGGCTCGAACCCACGACCTCGGGCGTGACAGGCCCGCATTCTAACCAGCTGAACTACCGCACCAGTCTTTTTGTTTACTACTTTTCAATAGTGGGATACAAAGGTATTAAAATATTTTCGCTTTGCAAATTTTTCGAAGATTTTTTGAACAAAATCTTAATTTTTTGTTTTTATGGATAGTATTAGCTATAGTATGTAAGGATCTTCGTATGGCAGGGTAAGATACCTGCCATACGATTGTTTTTTCCTTTATTTAAAAACCGATGTTTTCAGCCGGCATTTTGCCGGCGGCTTTGCCTTAGCAGTCTATGGGAGGTGTCTTTAGCACCGACCGAAAAGGACTGCTAAAAGGCGGAATTTAAAAAGATTGGAAAATTGCAAATATTTTAAGGATTAACTGATTGATTATATTGATATTAGAATTAAATATAAATTTGGCCTTTTTTATTTTGAATGTTAAATATTGTTTTTGATTTAGAAGTTTTTTGTCGAAAAAAAGTGCGTAATTGCATGCTCGATATAATATTTCTTCTTTTACGTTATAGACCGGGCTTTTAGATTTAAGATATTCGTAATGTTCGTAAAGGTCAAGCAGATTCATTACAGATTCGTACTTGCGTTGTTTTAAGGCTTTGCGTGAGATGGAATTTTGGTTGTTTCGCCTATAATGATAGAGGGTAGACGGCTCGTGTACAATGCTTTGCGAATAATAAATTAGTTGAAGGGAAACTACTATGTCTTCTCGCATTCCGTATTTTGGGAAAAAGACGTTGTTATCTACATATACAGAGCGTTTTACCATCTTTGAGCAGAGGTAGCCGTGAGCGTTATTATTAAGTATTTTCTTTGCGAATTCCGCTTTATTATGGAGTCCGAATTCTTTCTCGATTACTTCCCTTCTTCGTTTACCATATTCTTTATAGACATTAAAATAAATAAAATCTGCATTGGTCTTTTGGGCAGTTTGAGCTAAAACCTCAACTGCATTTGGCTCTACCCAATCGTCTGAATCTACGTGAATTATATAATCACCTGTGGCGTTTTCCAGCCCTGTCTTCCTTGCTTGTGGCAAGCCTTCGTTTTGTTTTTCTATGATTTTGATATTTCGTTTTAAGCCTATATATTTTTCTTC
The DNA here is from genome assembly GCA_052173975.1 of Candidatus Cryptobacteroides sp. Classification (GTDB taxonomy): domain Bacteria; phylum Bacteroidota; class Bacteroidia; order Bacteroidales; family UBA932; genus Cryptobacteroides. The sequence continues at coordinate 63,398 of JBQMXN010000002.1, forward strand.
TATTAATGCTTTCAGAATAGTTATCGAATTATCTTTTGTACCGTCATTTACGAATATAAACTCTATATTATCATACGTTTGAGATAGTATAGAATCTGCACATTGGTTTATATAATTTTCTACTCCGTATATAGGAACAATTATACTGATTAAAAGTTTGGAAGGCATTATTATACAATATTTCTAAAACGTTCCGGAATCTCTACTATAAGAACAATCTCACACATAGAGGGCTTGTTCCAAGCATGAGGAGGACGGATAATGTGCTGGATGATACGGGCGAATTTTGTCCATATCTCCCAGTTTCCAAGCTTCTTTTTTGTTACCAGGCGAATATTTTTTGAGCGTTTGGCAATGTGTTTTGTCCATCCTCCTGATTTCCTATCTTTGTCCTTAAATCGGTCTTCTATTCTTTTCATATCAAAGTATCCGAAGTGGAACAAATACAGGTCTTTTGCTATATGGAAATTATGCCCTTTTATACGATGGAAGCCTGAGCCCCATTTTAGCGGAGTCGCAAGGACAGACGGCTTGCTATATCTTGTTGAAAGGCGCGCCCCGCGGCGTTGTTGTAAAAAAGGTAAAGACTCATCAATATCCCCTTCTTTATTAGTATCTTGTCCAACATCGACTCCTAATCCTGAAAGAGAGGTTTTAATTTCTTTTTTGTCCAAGTATTCAGCAAGGGTCATTCCTAATTTCGGATCGATAATTAGAAACTCATCTGCGTCAGTGCCTATAACCAGATCATAAGTTTTAAGGAGTTCTGCGGCTTTATCTGTAAGGAAAGCAAGACGCCTTCTATCAAGTTTTACGACTTTTCCTTCGATTTTATCTATGGCTTCTATATGTGCTTTAGGACACCAATCAGGGATTGGTTGATCTTGTCCATCAAGATATATATATAGATTTTCTTCTCCTATTTGTGCGCCGTAATAAGCGGTCCATTTCTTTAAATAAAAATCATCATTTCGGGCCATCGTTAGCGCGCATATCTTTTTCATAATTGGATAGTTTTAATGTCTTTTACAAAAATATAAAATACATTTATTATTTGATGTACTCAGCAGTAAATGTTTTTCCATAAGCAGCAAGGTTCTCAGGAGTTCCTGCAAAAACAACGCTTCCCCCTTTATCTCCTGCATCCGGTCCCAAGTCTATAACCCAATCTGCTGATTTTATAACATCGACATTATGTTCCACAACTATTATTGTATGTCCTTTTTTTATCAGAATATCAAATGCTTTAAGTAACTTCTCTACATCATAGAAATGTAATCCTGTCGTAGGCTCATCAAAGATAAAAAGTATTTTACCCTTTTTCTTGTTCACTTCATATGCGCTAATTGAAAGAAAATATGCCAACTTAATCCTTTGACTTTCACCTCCGCTAAGCGTACTACTACTCTGACCTAATTTTATATATGACAATCCCACATCCACAAGATATTGTAATTTGTTTGCAATTTGTTTCGCTGTGTTTTCTTCTTTTGAACCGAAAAATTCAATTGCTTCTTCAACACTCATATTCAGGATATCATCTATATTTTTCCCATTATACCGTACTTCTAAAATATCTTGTTTGAAGCGCTTACCTCCGCAGGCTTCACATACCATAGTTACATCCGCCAAAAATTGCATCTCGATTTTTACAATCCCTTCTCCTTGACATTCAGGACAACGCCCTCCTTCTTGATTAAAGGAGAAAAAGGATGGCGTATATCCATTAATTTTTGCATATTGTTGATCTGCAAATAATTTACGAATATCATCATATATTTTAAGATAGGTAACTGCATTAGAACGAGAACTCTTACCTATTGGATTTTGATCGACATATTCTACTCTGTCGATTTGTTCGAAATTCCCTGTTATATTTCTAAATGTTCCCGGCTGCTCCCCCATCTCATTTATTTTCCTAAAAATAGCAGGATATAAAATGTCTCCTACCAATGAGGATTTTCCGCTCCCGCTGACACCTGTAACTGCCGTAAGTACTCCTAAAGGGAAAGTAACATCAATATTTTTTAAGTTATGTTCCATTGCGCCTTCCAGTGTTATTGAGTACTTCCATGTTCTTTTAGGACGCAAATATTTTGAGCGCTTACCCGTAAGATACTGCAATGTAAGTGAATTCTGAAGTTCTTTATTTGTAAATTTATTTATTTTTCCTTTAAATACGATTTCTCCACCATAAAGACCTGCTTTTGGACCTATATCGATAAGCATATCGGCTTCTCTGATAAACTCTTCATCGTGTTCTACTACAATTACAGTATTTCCAATATCTCTTAATTTCTTCAAAACATTTATCAGCCTTTCCGTATCTCTTGGGTGTAAACCAATACTAGGTTCATCTAAAATATACATTGAGCCTACCAAAGAGCTACCAAGTGCTGTAACAAGATTGATACGCTGACTTTCACCTCCTGAAAGTGTATTGGAATTTCTATTCAGAGTAAGATAAGAAAGACCGACATCTTTTATATAGGACAATCTGGATACAATTTCTTCTATTGCTTCATCAACGATAGAATGCTCATAATCTGTCAATTGCAAGTTTTGAAAAAAAGAAGCAAGTTGTTCTACATTCATATTTAGTAATTCCGCAATATTTTTGCCCCCAACTTTTACATATAGTGCATCTTGTCTAAGTCTTGTTCCTTGACAAGATGGGCATATAGTCCTCCCGGAAAATCGCCCCAATAAATATTTATATTGCACTTTATATCTGTTACTTTCTACCCACTTAAAAAATTCTCTTATACCTATTAAAGATTCTTCTTCTGTTGCTGCTTTGATTCCATTCCAAATTTTTTCTTTTTGCTCAAAAGAGAGATCGCAATAAGGGGTGAAAATAGGAATACCATACCGTTCTGAGACATTGATAAGGTGTTCTTTAAACCAACTCATTTTTTCCCCTTTCCAACATGCAATCGCTCCATCGTAAATACTTTTTGTTTTATCCGGAACAACCAAATCTTCGCTAACACCGATTATTTTACCTAAACCTCCACATTCCGGACAAGCTCCTAATGGACTATTGAAGCTAAACATATAATCGTCCGGTTTTTTAAATGTAATTCCGTCTAACTCAAATTTATTTATAAACAATTTCTGTTCAACCTTCTCATCTATTTCTTTCCTAATGATAATTGAGCCATTCCCTTGTAAAAAACCTGAATCAATAGAAGTATGTAAACGCGTTTTTAAATCTTCCCATTCAGTTTGCGGTAAAGGCTTTCCATCTTCCAAAATAGGAGAGTTATCTATAAATTTCGGGAGTTTTAACCTATCTATAACTAAATACAATTGTTTTGGGAATTCATTTTTCCCTGACATTTGTAGAACCTCATCTATCTTGATGACTCTATCTGAAAAAACTCTAGAGTACCCGTCTTCTTTCAATTTAAGCATCAATTCTACTTTATCAGTACGATTTTCCCAATTCAAATCTGCCAAAATATAAATCGCTTGAGCATCACCTTTTTGCAAATATGCCATTACATCATTTATTGTATAGCATTTAACTTCATTACCACTTATAGGAGAATATGTACGCCCTATTCTTGCAAAAAGAACTCTTAAATAATCATAGATTTCCGTAGTCGTGGCAATAGTCGAGCGAGGATTTTTTGTATTAACCTTTTGTTCTATGGCAATTGCAGGCGGAATTCCTTCTATCATTTCTACATCGGGTTTATTCATCCTGCCTAAAAATTGCCTTGCATATGAAGACAGACTTTCAGCAAATCTTCTTTGACCTTCTGCAAACAAAGTATCGAATGCAAGAGAAGATTTTCCGGAACCGGAAATACCGGTAATTACAACAAACTTATTCCGAGGAATCTCAATACTTATATCTTTTAAATTATTGACTTTTGCTCCTTTAATTATAATATTTCCATTTTCAGGCATACCTTAAACTCAAATATAAATCATTACTATTTACACTCTTGCAAAGATAACCAATTCTATTAAATTCAATTCTACTCAATTGTCCTTATTTATTAAATGCTTTTTGTCTAATTTCCAATTATCATTAGTTGTCAATCCATCTCCTTTAAGTTTTAACGAGAAATGATACTCCGAATTCCTTTTTACATCATAATTATTATATTTTTCTCCTAAATAAAATCTATAAATCAAATTTTTACCTTCTTCCGTAATTTTCGTTTTTGAAGAATACTCTGTATGAACCTCAATAAATGAACATAATTGAGATTTCTTGTTCCCTTGTAAGTTTTCAAACATAAAAAGGCCGATTTCTCCACTCTCCCCTGAATTAGATCCGGTATTAAGTGCATCCACCTCAAATCCTACCTTACTGAAACCTTTTCTAAAAATTTCTCTTTCACTATCGGCCCTACTTTTCGCAAAAAGAATAGCGGAATTAGGACAGGCCCCGATTGTTACTTTCTTAACTTTTAATCTCACTTCTTCATCAAGATCTGTCCTATCAATGCACAAACATATTTTGCTCATTGTCCGCACCATATTTAATTCTATCTCATTTTTATTTCCTACTATTACGTTCTTTTTAATTGAAGTCATTGGTATTCCAAACCGATACTCATCCGGATATGCCATATAATACCTGAATGCGCATAACTGCTTTTTTGTATTTATATTATTTAAACTATAACCTATATTTGCACAGGCATATATGCTATAACTATCTTCCTTAAAAAGTTTGGCAGTACAATAAATATTTCCATCTTCATTTATTTTAAAATCTTTCTTATTACAAAATAGTTTTTCAACTAATTCTCCATATTCGTTGAATATAAATAAATTCAAATCGCTTATAAGTAATTCATTAGGATTAGAACTTTTTGTAGAGACTTCACTACCTCTAATGCAAAATGATACTTTCCTTTGCTTTTTCTCTTCCCAAGGTTTTATATTACATTTTACTTCTGTAGATGATAGTATTGCAGGAGACTCCGGATCAGTACATCCATATCTGAGAAGTTTTATATCTAAACGATATTTTTTATTTCTCCCCACTCCTTTTTTACCTGAATTTTCATCTCCAAAATCTCCTGTATTAATATTTATTGGATAATAATAGGTTCTTCCTTTTATTTTTCCTTCTATAACGAGTCTTGTCGCAGGTCTGCCTATCATTTCGTTTTCAAATTCATTAGGATAGCAAAATAATTCAATCCCAAGATTTCGAATTTCATTACCTATTTTTCCATTTACACTATGATATATCATCTTAGGATCTTTCATCATATCATAATCTGATTTTTCAAATCTTCCTTCATTTATATAAAATTTCGGGATAAAAGATGATTCTTTTAAGATTTCACAACTTCCGTTTACATTAGTCAAATATATTTTAACATCTTCGATATTTTCATTTTGTCCATTTTTGCCTTTAAAATCAACTATTATAGAATTAAGCACAATTTTTGACATTATAGGAATAAGTTCAATCTCATATACACCATTTTTATTAATTGCAGAAGAGCATACTCCTGACATAACAGGACTATTTGAGCAATCTGCTTTTATTTCCGAAATTGTATAAGTCAAGTCGGAAAAATAATTTACTTTTTTCCAATCTTCTTTATCACAAGGATAATTTGCTACAGCAACAATTAATTTATTTCCGGAACGAGACGCGCATGTAATATAGCTTTGAGAAACATTTTCTATTCTTTGATATGTATCAATGGCTTTTACTTTATCATTTTCAAATATGAATATATCTATATGATCTATTGTAATATCCTTCACGTTACTTAAATGCAGATTGAAATTTGCTTTAACTGCAGAATACTGAGTGTGTATTTCTTCAAATTTATTACAAGAAATAAAGAAGACCGAAAATGTTAAAAGCAAGGTAATAAAGGCATAGAATATCCTTAGCGGCGAACGCCAATTTAGAAGATGTCTCCGATCTTCCTTATTCTTGTAAGTTTCCAAATATTTGTAATAATGTGTTCTCATTTCTATTTTATTTTCTGCTGCAAATCTAAAATGAGGAAATGAGGTATTTACCGATAGATAAAAAACGTATGCTCACTTTTTACATTTTTTATCTCTTTTATATGTTTCTTATGTTATTTATGATCTATTGATTTATGGAAACAACAACATTTATGACCCAAGTCAATATTATTTATGGCGGCTAAAAATAGATTTCTAAAATAAAGTAACAATAAAAGATGCGCATTCGCATCACATTTTTAAAAGACAAATTGTTTTTATAGGGTTTTAATCAACTTTAAGTCTAATTTATTTGCTTTTTAATATAATCAACATTACCTTTACAAAAAGATTTGCCTAAAGAGAAGCAACATACTTTCTAACCTAAAAAAAATTAATCCACTTCTCTTTGGGCAAATTGTTTTTTAAAAATCGAATATTTCTCAAAGAGAGATTGGCATAATAGATATTTTTGTTGGTGCTGAAATCTATAAAAATCCGGAAATATTAAATAAAAGCATTTTATCGAAACAGAAATTCTTGCTAAGATCGAAGAAGAGGATATAAATAATCTGAAAATTTAAGACATAAATGAAATATATAAAATTAGAGGCTACCTAACATTTAGATTGTTAGATAGCCTCTAATTTTATATATTGAAAATATTCTTGACTATGATCCGAAATTATCGTATAAAATATTCTCAGGAGGAACTCCTAAACTATCCAATAGATTATTTACTGAAGCTACCATCATTGGAGGCCCGCACATAAAATACTTAATATCTTCAGGAGTATTATGCTGCTTTAAATAAGTATCATACATTACATTATGTACAAAACCGGCAACATATTTAACTCCTACCTCATCAGCTGCAGGATCAGGACGGTCTAATGCCAAATTAAACTTAAAATTAGGAAACTCTCTTTCTATTTCAGCAAAATCTTCAAGATAAAAAGCTTCTTTAAGACTTCTTGCGCCATAGAAGAAATTAACTTTCTTATTAGATTTCAATGTCTTAAACAAGTGCATAATATGACTTCTTAATGGAGCCATTCCTGCACCTCCTCCTACAAACACATATTCTTGACTATCAGGATCATTAGGAAGCAAAAATTCTCCATAAGGCCCGGAAATCATTACTTTATCGCCAGGTTTTCTGGTATAAATATATGAAGACGCAATACCTGGATTTACCGGCAACAATTTATTGCTTCCTTTTGGTGCAGTCCTATCAAAAGGAGGTGTTGCAATACGTACATTAAGTTTGATAATATTCCTTTCTGCCGGATAAGAAGCCATAGAATAAGCTCTTACCGTTGGCTCAGGATTGACTGAACGCAAGTTAAAAAATCCAAATGTATCCCAATCGGTTTTATATTCCGGATCAACATCAATATCACTAAACTTAATATCATAAGCAGGAATATCTATCTGGATATATTCACCTGATTTGAAATTCAAATTCTCTCCTTCCGGTAATCTTACAGTAAACTCTTTAATAAAAGTTGCCACGTTTTTATTTGAAATTACCTCACATTCCAATTTCTTTACACTTAAAGCGGATTCCGGTATAGAGATCTTCATATTGTCTTTAATTTTTACCTGACAACCAAGTCTCCAATTCTCTTTAATTTGTTTTCTACTGAAAAAGCCGGTTTCAGTAGGTAAAATAGTCCCACCTCCCTCAAGTACTTGTACTTTGCATTGTCCGCAATTTGCTTTGCCTCCACAAGCGGAAGGCAAAAAGATCTGCTGTTCTGCTAAAGTATGCATTACATCGCCACCTTGAGGGACTTCCAATACTTTTTTACCATTATTTATATCAATTTTAACAGTACCGGTAGGTGTTAATTTCGCCTTAATAAAGAGAAGAAGCACTACCAGGACCAATGTAACGGCAACAATAGTACCAATTGATGAAATTATTGTATCTAACATATGTTATTTCGATATTAAAGTGTGATACCCATAAAAGTCATAAATGCTATGCCCATAAGACCTACGGTTATAAATGTAATACCAAGTCCTTTTAATGAATCCGGAACTTTTGAATATGCCATTTTTTCACGTATAGCAGCCAATGCCACAATAGCAAGGAACCAACCTAAACCTGAGCCAAAAGCATACACCGTAGCCTCCCCAAAATTTGAAAAATCTCTTTGTTGCATAAATAGTGATCCTCCAAGAATTGCGCAGTTAACAGCAATCAATGGAAGATAAATTCCTAATGCAGAATAAAGAGATGGTGTAAATTTTTCTACTACCATTTCTACTATTTGAGTAATAGCAGCAATTACAGCAATAAATATTATAAAACTAAGAAAACTCAAATCTACGCCTTCAATTATTGCATCAGGAGCCAAAACATATTTATTTAAAATATAGTTAATTGGAAGAGTAACTAAAAGAACAAAAATCACAGCAACTCCAAGACCTGCTGCAGTTTTTACATTTTTGGACACAGCTAAATATGAACACATACCTAAGAAGTATGCAAAAATCATATTATCAACGAAAATTGATTTTACGAATAAGCTTAAATATTCCATATAATTCTTGTTGAATTAGATATTATTTTTCTTGAAGATCTTTTTGGATGCTTCTTTGAACCCAAACAATACATCCTAATATAATTAAAGCCATAGGAGGAAGAATAATTAAACCATTATTCATATAGCCTGACGAATAGAAAATTTCCGGAATAATTCTAAATCCGAAAAGAGTCCCTGATCCAAATAATTCACGAAAAAACGCAACTATTATAAGGATCAATCCATACCCTGCACCATTAGCCAACCCGTCCAATAAAGATGGAATCGGTTTGTTACCAAGAGCAAATGCTTCAATACGCCCCATTACAATACAATTAGTGATAATCAATCCTACGTACACAGATAACTGTTTCTCTATAGGATATGCAAATGCTTTTAATATTTGATCTACCAAAATAACCATCAGCGATACAACTACTAGTTGTATTATGATTCTTACCCTATTAGGAATAGAATTACGGATCATTGATAACACAAGACTTGATAATCCTGTCACTATCGTTACAGACAACCCCATTACTAATGCACCTTTTAGTTGTACAGTTACTGCCAAAGCAGAACATATTCCTAAAACAAGGACTGTAATAGGATTTCCCTTAAAAATAGGGTTTAATATAGTCTCTTTAAGTTTAGCATTCATAATAGCTCATATTATTTTATAGCGATCGTATTGTCACTTATTATTGATTCTTCTTTTGCTTGCACAATAGTATTAATATATCCTTTATAGCAATTCATCCAGGTATTGATTGCAGCTTCCAAGCCTTTAGAAGTCATAGTTGCACCTGTAATAGCATCTATTGCATTCTCTTGAGTACTTGATGCTGCTCCTTTTAGAATTTCAAATAACTTTTCCTTTGTGAAATCAACTGTTTTGCCTTTAAATTCAGACCTGAACGATGGTTCATCTTTAATTTTAGCGCCTAAACCTGGAGTTTCACTTTCATGATCAAAATAAGCACCAATAATTGTTCTTAAATCTTCATCAAATGCAATATAACCCCATATAGGTCCCCAAAGTCCTGCACCATAAATAGGAAATACAGAAACTTCTTTGCCATCTTTTTCAAAGATGTATACAGGAATTTCTAAATCAGACATTGCACCGCTTTTAATCAATTTATTCTGAGCTTTTAGATTATTTGCAAGTTCGATATCTTTTATATCTATATTCAAATCTTTAATCTTGCTACCTCCAATATTTATAAGGAAAGCTCTACGTATACTTTGAGCATATTTTTCCAATACTTTATCATTGCTCATATTTGATAAAGCCTCTTTTGTATACAATCCTGCAGCAGTAAGCATTTGACTTATTGTTTCAGCTTTCTCATTTGCATCTTGTCTAGGTTTCAAAGACATTGATGCAAAAGCTAAGATTGCAGAGACAAAAACTACTATAATTGTCGAGTATATAATTGTATATACATTTCCGTTAGTATTCATATAAGATAATAAATTAAGCTGATTTTAAACTCTTTGCTCTATTGTTTATTTTCATTGTTGTTACACAATAATCAATAAGTGGAGCAAAAGTATTCATCAGCAGTATAGCTAACATCATTCCTTCAGCATAACCAGGATTGAATAACCTTACTGTAACACAAAGTGAGCCTATCAAAAAGCCATATATCCATTTACCTGTTTCTGTTTGAGCTGAAGTTACAGGGTCTGTTGCCATAAAAACCGAACCAAAAGCAAATCCGCCCATTACCAAATGGTAATATGCAGGAATATCTGAAATTCCCCAAAAGTTTGCTAACCAACCTATAACAAGTGCACCAATAACAGAAGAACACATAATTTTCCAACTTGCTACACCTGTCCAAATAAGAATTACAGCTCCAATTAAAATTGCAATAACAGAAGTTTCCCCAACAGACCCGGGAACAGTTCCTACAAACATACTCCATAAAGAATTATCGTATTTTCCTCCTAAATGAGAAAAATTTTCAAACCCTTCTGAAATAAATGATAAAGGAGTAGCTCCTGTAGCCCCATCTATCAATGTTTCTCCTTTTTTCAATGCAATCCAAGCTTCTGAACCTGAAAGTTTACTCGGATATGAGAAAAACAAAAAAGCACGTGCTAGCAGCGCAGGATTGAGAAAATTCATACCAGTACCACCAAATACTTCTTTTCCGAAGATTACAGCAAAAGCAACGGCTAATGCTAAAATCCAAAGAGGAGTATTTACCGGAATAATCAAAGGGATCAACATTCCTGTAACTAAATAACCCTCATTGACTTCTTCATTATGAATCTGAGCTGAAGTAAATTCAATTCCCAATCCAACCAAATAAGAAACCAAATATAAAGGTAAGACTTTTAAAAAGCCAAACCAAAATTGCTGTCCCAAAGTCCAATCGCAAGCGACTGCAAGTGAATGCTGATAGCCTACATTCCACATTCCGAACAAGGCTGCCGGAATAAGGGCAAAGACAACAATTATCATAATTCTTTTTAGATCAACCGCATCTCTAATATGCGAGCCTTTTGTAGTCACAGTGCCAGGAACACGAAGAAATGTGTCAAAGGCGTCTACGGTAGAATGTAGGAAACCTAATTTTCCTCCTTTTTCAAAAAGACCGGGATTTTGTGTTTTATTTTCTTCCATAATTATTCCTTTTATGCCATTTCTTTGATCATAAGATCAATTCCATTTTGTATAATTGATTGAATTTCGTTCTTAGAAGGATCCACATATTCACATAATGCGAAATCTTCAGGAAGGACCTCATAAATTCCAAATTGCTCCATTTTATCTATATCGCCAGCAAGGCAAGCTTTAATAAGAAAAACGGGGAAAATATCCATAGGTAAAACCTTTGCATAGACATCAGAAAGAACAAATGCCCTTACTCCACCATGCATATTTGTACCCATTTCATATTTCTTATTTGGTAAAAGCCAAGAGAAGTAAGCTTTGGAAGAACTAAATAGGTTAAATCTGAATGGTTTTGCCCAGCCTAAAATTTCTCTTTCTTTTTCTTCACGGAGCAGAGTAATTTGATTATCGTGGAATCCTAAAAAGCCTTCAGAGCCGATATTAATTCCTGAAAGGCAATCTCCGCTAACAAAGCGTATATCACCGTTAGAGTTATCATAGAATTCAGAAATATCTTTCATACTCATTCCAGGCAAACCTTCTACATAAGCAGGTTCTATTGCAGCAGGGCCAGTGATGGCAATCTTCCTGGAAACATTATATTTCCCTGTAGTGAAAAGTTTTCCTATTGCAGAAAGCATTAAAGGGGTAATTGTCCAAATAGTCTCGCCTTTTCTTATTGGAGAAAGATGGCTTATTTGAACTCCGACATTTCCGGCAGGATGTTTTCCACTGAAAGTATGTAAAATAGCATGCTCTAATTTATGGAATGGTGTGCTAGCATACCTGTCTTCATCTAATGAAATATGAACTCCGCCATCCGTTAATTTAGCTATAGCATTTACTCCAACTTGCACTTGAGCAAATTCACTTCCTAAAGCGAATTCTGTATCGGCAGCAAGAGGTGCTGTGTTAAAAGCAGACACAAAAATTGCTTTGGGTCTTATTGAAGGATTTGCTACTATACCATACGGTCTTTCAATTAAAGAAAGCCAAAGACCACTTCTAAGTAAAGCATCTTTAATTTCTGCAGCAGATAACTTCTCAACATTTTTAACTCCGAAATCCACTTTTTCTTGCTGTTCATCAGCTTTTATTATAATGGACTCCAATTTTCTTTTTTCACCTCTAACGATACTTTGAACAATACCGCTTACCGGGGATACCAATAAAATATCAGAATTAGTTTTATCTGCTAATACAGGCGAACCCGAAAGGACTCTGTCTCCCTCTTTTACTAATAATCTGGGAACAAAACCTTTAAAATCCGTAGGTTTTACAGCGACAACGTCCGGTGCAATCGTTTTCTTGATTTTTAGGGCAGCTTTTCCTTTAATAGGAATATTAAGACCCTTTTTCAAATCGATGTTGTTTGACATTATAAATAACTGTTTTAGAGTATTTAAAAAATACGATGCGAAGATAATCAAAATTTCGTAATTTTGTGGAATTATGGAACAAAACAAAAAAGCGATTTTAGAAGGATTGAATGAAGAACAAAAAGAAGCGGTCATTGCTATAAATGGTCCAATTCTCATTGTTGCAGGAGCAGGCTCAGGAAAAACAAGAGTGCTTACAAGCCGTATTGCATATATGCTTGAATCAGGAGTGGAGCCTGATAAGATTTTATCTCTAACCTTTACAAAAAAGGCAGCCACGGAGATGAAAGAAAGAATTTCAATCATAGTAGGAGATAGAAGAGCAAGAAGGCTTTATATGGGAACATTCCATTCAGTGTTCATTAGATTTTTAAGAGAATTCTCAGATAAAATAGGGTATCCTTCAAACTTTACCATATATGACCAAAGCGATTCTTTGAGTGCAATCAAAACTTGTATTAAAGAGTTGGGAGTAGATGATAAGATTTATAAACCAAAAGAAATACTGGGACGTATTTCAATGGCAAAGAACAATCTTGTAACTGCTGAGGCTTATAGAAAGAATGCTACGATTATAATGAAAGACACATACGCAAAAAAGCCTAAACTTTGTGATTTGTATAAATTGTATGCTGACAAATGTAAAAATTCGGGAGTTATGGATTATGATGATATTCTATTGAATATGAATATCTTGCTCCGTGATTTTCCTGAAGTTTTAACAGAAATAAGTTCTCGATTTGAATATATACTTGTAGACGAATATCAGGATACGAATAAATCTCAGTATTTGATTTTAAAAAAACTAAGCGAAAGGCACCATAATATTTGTGTTGTAGGAGATGATTCTCAATCAATATACGCATTCCGAGGAGCAAAAATCGAAAATATTCTAAATTTCAAGGCAGACTATCCTAACTGCTTGATTGTAAGATTAGAAAAAAACTATCGTTCAACGCAAAATATTGTTAATGCAGCAAATTCTTTAATTGCAAAAAATGAAAACAGAATACCTAAAAAATGCATATCAGTAAGTAATGAAGGAGAAAAAATATTGCTGATTAATGCTTATTCCGAAGTTGAAGAAGGTATGTATATAGTATCTGAAATAATAAAACGGATACAAAGCGAACAGGCAAAATATCAGGATTTTGCAATTTTATACAGAACCAATGCACAATCCAGAGTATTAGAAGAAGCCCTCCGTAAACGAAATATACCATATATGATTTATTCAGGGAACTCTTTCTTTGATAGAGCAGAAGTAAAAGATATGATGGCATATTTCAAATTAGCCGTAAATGTAAATGACGATGAATCTTTTAAAAGAATAGTGAATAAACCGGCAAGAGGGATAGGTGATACTTCATTGACTGCATTAACAGAGGCAGCAAAAACTCATAATATTTCTTACTTCAAAGCAGCATATCTAAATGATTTAGAAACATTCGGCTTAAAAGCGGCTGCAATTCAAAAAATAAAAGCATTTTGCGAAATAATTAACAAAGCAGCATTAATGGCTATTACAGAAGATGCTAATACGGTAGTTTCATATATTTCTAAAGAATCCGGATTATATGCTTTTTACAAAAACGATAATTCAATAGAAGGTCAAGCAAGAGCAGGAAATATAGAAGAATTAATTAATAGCGTGGCCTCTTTTATTGAAAGTAAAGAAGCCGAATTGAGAGAAGAAATTACAGATAATGAAGAAAAGACAATACCGGTCACAACTCTTCCTATGTTTTTGGAAGAAACTTCTTTACTTAGCAACATTGATATTGATGAAAGAGAAGATAGCACCAATAAAGTAAATTTAATGACAGTTCATTCTGCTAAAGGTTTGGAATTTCCATATGTCTTTGTAGCCGGATTAGAAGAAAATTTATTTCCATCAGGAGGAATTTTAGCTACAGAAAATGATATTGAAGAAGAAAGAAGACTATTTTATGTAGCTCTTACGAGAGCAGAAAAAGCAGTAACTCTTTCTTTCACTCAAACGCGAATGAGAAATGGCAAGCACGAGTCTAATAAGCCAAGTCGATTTATAAGAGAAATAGATAAAGAATACATTTCAAATCCTCTCAGAGAAGAAGATGACTATGAAAATGATTCTGATAGTAATGGAAATACATTAAAGTTTTCAAATTCAGGTATCAACAAATTAATAAGGAATAGCGATTATGGTAGAGGAAGATTCGGTGGCTCTATATATGGTAAATCAGGAGAAGTTAAATTTGAAAAAAAAACATCCTTTACAAATACCTCCCAACTTCCGCCTACATCATCAATTAAAGAAAATCTCAGGAACCGTCCCCTGCCACCAAAAATTCCTGATACTGAGTTCATACCTGTATCTATGACAGAATTTAAAGTAGGTCAAAGAATCGAACACAATCGGTTTGGATGCGGTTCTATTGTTGAAATAAGTGGTGTTTTCCCTGAAATGAGAGCAAAAATTATTTTTGATGAATATGGAGAAAAAATTTTAATGTTGAAATATGCAAAAATCCGTTTTCCAAAATAAGAAAAATGAATAATACCGACACAATATTAATTTGTAGATAGCTGTATAGCTAAAAAGAGGAAATATTAATACCTCCTCTTTGAGCCACTCACGAGGCTCGAACTCGCGACCTGCGCGTTACGAATGCGCTGCTCTACCGACTGAGCTAAAGTGGCAATACTCATAAAAAGTCTACAAATATACAAAAAAAATATGAACGCAGAAATTAAATCTGAAATCCTTATAATAGGTGGTGGCGCTTCAGGCCTTATGGCTGCATACGGTGCGGCTTCTATTTTGAAGCAATACGATAAAAAATATAAAATTACCATTTTGGAAAAAATGCCTCGCCCGGGCAGAAAAATAATGATAACCGGAAAAGGAAGATGCAATATCACCAACCTTAAAGATTGGAATAATTTTTCTACACATATACGTACTAAATCCGATTTTGTAAAACCAGCATTTTACAATCTCACCTCCGCCGGCATGGTCGAATTATTACAAGAAAATGGTTTAGAAACAGTTACCGAGCGAGGAGACAGGATATACCCTGCATCATATCATTCAATGGACGTTGTCGATACTCTTGCCAAAATGGCCACCGCAAATGGGGCAATTCTATATACAGAATGTGAAGTTGAAAATGTTATTTACAATAAATCAACCAATAAATTTCATATAACGTCCACCAAAGGAAAAACTTTTTCTGCAGATAAAATAATCATAGCCACAGGAGGATTATCCTATCCTGCAACTGGCTCAACGGGAGATGGATATGCTTGGGCTGAAAATTTCGGTCACAAAATAAAAACCTGCTTTCCTTCACTAACAGCTATTGTTCCTAATGGATATAAAAGCATCAATATTAAAGGACATATAGATAGGAGAACTCCCCTATCTGAAAAAGGCGAAATACTCTGTGGAATTAAATTAAAGAATGTTGGCATAGCTTTATTCATAGATGGAGATATAGCACAACAAGAAACAGGCGATATTGACTTTACAGATGGCGGAATAGAAGGACCTATCGGCTTTCAGATAAGTAGGAATTGTGTAAAAGCCATAATTAACGGGAGTAAAACCTATATTACAATTGATATGAAACCTGCGGTAAAAGCAGAAGAATTATCATTAAGAATAAAAGATTTATGGGACACCATCAAGAAAGATTCGAGGAACAAAAAAATAAGTATTCAACGCTCATTTGAAATTTTGATGGAAAAACTAATACCGCGAGATCTAATTAAAGGTTTCCTAAAATGGAATCCTGAAATAGCCATCCTAAAAAACAAAAATTTTCATATCAATTTCGCTTTACTGACTTCCACTCTTAAATCTTGGAAGATAGACATATCCGGTTATGTAGGATATGAAAGAGCTGTAATTACTGCCGGAGGCATATCCACTGAAAGTATTATTGCAAAAACATTAGAGTCCAAACACTTACAAGGACTTTATTTCTGCGGAGAAATCATAGATATGGATTGTGATACAGGAGGATATAACCTCCAAGCAGCGTTTTCCACAGGTTATTTAGCAGGTCAATCTGCTGCGAAATCTTTATTACAGCCTTAACGTAACATAAAATCTTTTACATTCTTCACTCCTGTTACACCATAATAAGAAGCGATTATATCTCCTCTAAGATAAACGCGCTTACCTAAATTTTCAGGATTAGAAACCAGATTCAATCTATCCTTAATTTGAGCTTTGTTAAGTTGTACAGCCACGCAAGAAAATTTTACAGAAACAGAAGACCTCATAGCAATAGCTATATGACTTGCAGACTTAAAAGGTTTTTTGAAAGAAATACTATTAGCTCCTGATGTCATATCTCCGCCCACGATATAGCCATAAACCCAAACATCTCTTTTACCTACATAATCTTTAATTTGAGCAACACTTATAGCCTTATCCTTACTTGTACCTAACTCTTGTTTCTCTTCACCTATCCGATGCTCCTCATTAACCCAATTTCTAGTAGTATCAACACTTATCGACAATACACCATCCTTCTGCGACTCCGAAGTCTTTTTAGGCAAAGATATTCCTAAACTCAAAATCTCCCTGCTAACCAATGTACGCGTCATCAGCACCTTATCTTTACCTCTTTCAGTCATCACTACGTCAATCTTACCAGGCTCAAAATAAGCTATCCTATCTTCCTTATAACCATACATTAAACTCCCTTTATCCGACTTCAACACAATAGCGCAATTATGACCGGAATTCAGAAAATCCTTTGGGAAAGTCAACCTGATACCGGCATTAACTTGATTACACTCCAACACAACATCAGTCGCCTTACCTGCCTCAATAACAGCCACTTTACTATCCCCATATACCGGACACGAAAACTCCGGCTTACGAAACTCACAAGACTTTACCTCAATAATATAACTGCCCGCACCAAGTTTTAATTTTTCCGGAGAATCCCCATACTTACCATTATAAATCACTTTTCCAGCCTTACTTTTTACACTCAAAATAAAGTCATTAGTATCCGGTACCTCAACTTTTTCTCCACCTGCCTTCGAATAAAAACATTCATAAGACGCCCCAAAATGTAATTTCAACTCCCCTTCTTCCTTACCAAAATCCTTCTTACAAGAAATAACGGAAAAGAATAACATTGACAACACAATTAATTTTTTCATACTCCACAATTTTTATATCAGCCGCCCTATTGCGGTTCGCTGCAAATATATAACACAACAAAAATTTTAAAGATAAGAAACGTAAAAATCCGACATAAAAAACGTATTTTTCTATTTCTTATCAAGTGCAATTTCCAAATACCATGAATCAACACAATAATAGTTTATCTTCCCATAGGGAAGATAGAAAAAGGAGTAAAAACCGTGTACGGTTTTTACTCCTTTAAAATTTCAAAAAGAATTTTGCCGCAAATTATTCGAAGAAAATTTGCGACAAAACAAGTTTATAATAATTCACCTTTATCTTATTCCGATCTTTTTATTTTTGCGCCGAGAGCACTGAGGCGCATATCAATATTTTCATATCCCCTATCGATTTGATCTATATTTCCTATTGTACTGGTACCCTTTGCAGACATTGCAGCAATGAGCATAGCAATACCGGCACGAATATCAGGCGAAAGCATATTGTTGGCTTTAAGGGTGAATTGGTGATCATGCCCTATTACGACAGCACGGTGAGGATCACACAAAATGATTTGAGCACCCATATCTATCAGTCTATCCACAAAAAACAGTCGACTTTCAAACATTTTTTGATGAATTAGGACACTTCCTTTGCATTGTGTTGCAACGACAAGCAATACGCTCAACAAATCCGGAGTCAGTCCCGGCCAAGGTGCATCCGAAATAGACATTATAGAGCCATCCAAAAAGGATTCTATGACATAACTGTCTTGTTTTGGTACATAAATATCATCACCTTTTTGTTCTAAATTTATGCCTAAACGGCGAAATGCTTCGGGAATGACACCAAGATTTTTATAAGAAACGTTTTTAATTGTGATGGCACTGCGATTCATTGCTGCCATACCGATAAAGCTCCCGACCTCAATCATATCCGGCAAAATCAAATGCTCCGTACCGTTTAAAGCCATTTGTCCCTCAATTGTAAGCAAGTTGGAGCCGACACCTTGTATTTTTACGCCCATAGAACCGAGCATACGGCATAGTTGCTGAATGTACGGCTCGCAAGCAGCATTGTAAATGACAGTTTTGCCTTTTGCCAAAGATGCAGCCATCAATATATTTGCAGTGCCTGTTACAGACGCTTCATCCAATAACATATATGTACCTTCAAGTTGTTTGCCGACAGGAAGAAAGATGTGATACGCTTTGATTTGTTGGTCATACTCGATCTTCGCTCCAAGTTTCATCATACCTACTATATGGGTATCTACTCTGCGACGACCTATTTTATCTCCACCAGGTTTTGGGAAGTAAACATGACCTAAACGTGCCAAAATAGGTCCTGCAACCATCACAGAGCCTCTTAGTTTTGAGCATTTTTGTACAAATTCGGGACTGAAGATAAATTCTTTATTTAAAGATTTAGCAAGAAATGAGTAACGACCTTTTTCTATACGAATGACTTCAACCCCCATTTGTTCAAATAATGACAAGAGATTTTTAACGTCTAAAATTTCAGGAACGTTGGAAATTATAACTTTTTCTTGAGTTAAAAGTACGGCGCTAATTACTTGTAGTGCTTCATTTTTTGCACCTTGCGGAGTGATTTCACCACTTAAAGTATGACCGCCTTCAATAATAAAACTACTCATTTTCAACTTCTTAAATATGTTCTGTTTCAGGTATAAGTATGATACCGAAACGTACTTTCACTTCGTCTATGATCTTATTTTCCAATGCTAAAATCTCATCCGGAGAAGCATTCCCCGTAGCATTTATCAGTACCAAAGGTTGTTTCTCATATACGCCTGCATTACCGTAACGGCAACCTTTGAAACCGCATTGTTCTATCAGCCAAGCAGCCGGAATTTTTATCAGTCCGGAATTGTCTTCAAAATGAGGTACATCTCCTAACCCTTGTTCCTCTGCCTTTTTAGCAATATTCATATACTGCTCTTGCAATACAAAAGGATTCCTAAAAAAACTACCTGCACTTCCTATCTCTTCCGGAGCAGGTAATTTGGATTTACGAATATCTATAATCACCTCTCTCACCTGTTGCAATGTAATATTGTTTCCCTTCCCAAATTTACGTTCCAATGAATTACGTACATTACCATACTCCAACATCGGTTCTGCCTTCAAAGAAAGGCACAAAACCACAGATGTTACAATATACCTACCTTTATATTCGTGCTTAAACTTTGAATCACGATAATCATATCCACATTCTTCGTTAGTAAATGTTACTTGCTTATGTTCAAGACAATCATAGCATTCCACACGATGAAGCACATCTTTTATCTCTACTCCGTACGCCCCTATATTTTGAACGGCTGCAGCACCTACTTCACCGGGAATATAAGACAAATTTTCTATTCCCCAAAATCCTTTTTCCGAGCATAAACGACATAAGTCATCCCAAATCACTCCCGAACCAGCTTTGACAAAGACTTCCTTTTCACGGATTTCGTATGAAATAAAATTTAATTTGGAATGTAATATAGTACCTGGAAAATCCCCGGTAAACAAAAGATTACTTCCGCCTCCTATATGAAAAACAGGCAAGGGCATTTCTCCTGACACTCTTTCGTCTGAAAGAAGAGTATCCAATTCTTCTAATGAATCATATTCTACAAGACAAGCGCATTTCACCTTCATACCGAAAGTGTTCATATGCTTAAGATCTTTATTATACGTTATTTTCATCAGCCTATCTGAGCTCCATTTGCGAGTGCTTCTGCAGGTGTAATAAAACGCATCTTACCATCATTCTGCCTTGCCATCAATATCATACCTTTTGATTCTATACCTTTAATGGTTCTTGGAGCCAAATTTGCCAATATACATATCTGCTTTCCTACCATATCTTCAGGAGTGTAATACTCTGCTATGCCCGAAACAATCACCCTGACATCAATTCCAGTATCTATTTTCAGTTTCAACAACTTGTCCGTTTTAGGGACTCTCTCTGCTTCAAGGACTGTTGCTGTCCTTATATCCATTTTATCGAAATCATCAAAACTAATTTCAGCTTTTTGTGGATCAACCTGCTCTGCATATTCTTCGGCAGCCAAAACTTCATTTGCCTTTTTGATTTCAGCAAGCCTGTTTATTTGCAATTCTATTGTTTCATCCTCAATCTTAGAGAAAAGTAATTCTGATTTAGCCAACTGATGACCTTCAGGTAAAATATCCTTTTCACCAAGCATGTTCCAAGACAGTATCAACTCTTGTTTTGTATTTTCCTTTGACATAAAAGAAACTGTATGTAAAGCTTTTGATTCATCTTTTATATAAAAGTTCTCCCCAAGACTGCCTTTAACACCAAAATCGGAAATATTTACACTACCATCTCCCTCACGATAATCGAATCCTGCTTTTAAACTAACATTCAATATATTACGCAATTTTTCGCTTGTAAAAGGCAAGAACGGCTCAAAAACAATTGCAAGCTGAACGCAAATTTGCAATGAAGTATACAAAATAGAGGCAGTCCTATCCATATCCGTCTTTGCAACTTTCCAAGGTTCGGTATCAGATATGTATTTGTTACCCAATCTTGCTATATTCATAGCTTCTTTCAATGCCTCTCTAAAATGAAAAGTCTCCAAATAATTCTCCATCGCAGAGCAGAATACAGGTATTTGATCCAAAGTTTCTTTGTCTATACCCTCTGGTTTCATATTTTGAGGAACTTTTCCACCAAAATATTTTTCCGTAAGTACCACTGCACGATTGACAAAGTTACCAAAGACAGCAACTAATTCACTATTGTTGCGCTGTTGGAAATCTTTCCAAGTAAAATCATTATCTTTTGTTTCCGGAGCATTGGCACAAAGGACATATCTCATCACATCTTCCTGCCCTGGGAATTGCTCCAAATACTCATTCAGCCAAACAGCCCAATTTCTTGAAGTTGAAATTTTATCGCTTTCCAAATTCAAAAATTCATTTGCAGGAACATTATCAGGTAAAATATATGTACCTTCTGCTTTCAACATTGAAGGGAAAACAATACAGTGAAATACAATATTATCTTTCCCTATAAAGTGTATAAGTCTTGTTTCATCAGACTTCCACCATTTTTCCCAAGATAAAGGTAAAAGTTCTTTCGAATTAGAGATATATCCTATAGGAGCATCAAACCAAACATATAGAACTTTTCCCTCAGCCCCTTCTACAGGTACTGGTACACCCCAATCCAAATCTCGACTTACTGCACGGGGCTGCAATCCACCGTCTATCCACGATTTACATTGACCGTAAACATTAGTTTTCCATTCTTTATGCTGTTCCAAAATCCACTCTCTCAGCCAAGGCTCATATTTATCCAAAGGTAAATACCAATGTTTGGTTTTTACTTTTTCAGGTTGGCTACCACTTAAAGCTGATTTTGGCTCAATTAATTCTTCCGGACTTAATGTGCTACCACATTTTTCACATTGATCGCCATAAGCTTTAGTATTGCCGCATTTCGGACAAGTTCCTGTTATATAGCGATCCGCAAGAAATACTTTTGCTTGAGGATCAAAATATTGTTCACTTTCTTGAGTAATAAACTTATCATCATCGTACAGTTTCTTAAAAAAGTCAGATGCATTTTTTTCATGCACTTTTGAAGTCGTCCTTGAATAAATATCGAAATTAATACCTAATCCTGTAAATGATGATTTGATTATTTTATGATATTTATCCACTATATCTTGAGGAGTTACTCCGTTTTTCTTTGCTTTTATAGTGATAGGGACTCCATGTTCATCACTACCGCAAATATAAAGCACATCCTCACCTTTCATTCTTAAATACCGGACATAAATATCGGCAGGAACATATACTCCTGCAAGGTGTCCAATGTGTACAGGTCCATTTGCATATGGCAAAGCACAGGTAACAAGGGTTCTTTTGTATTTCTTCTCCATATATTTATTTTATATTATTCCGTTATTGTTTTTTTCTCTTCCAATTTTTATTTTAATCTTTGTTAAAAGATTTTGAGTTTTGACAAACTCTTTTAATAATTCAGACTGTTTATCAGGAAGTATCCTTTCCTCATTCATTTTATTTCGCAGATCTTGCAATCTATTCTCCAAATGTTTAGAATGATAGACCAAAATTGCTTTGGGCACATAATTGACCAACCATGAGGACGGAGTAGTAAGAGCATCTGCAAATTTTTTTACTGTAATTATATATTTATCAATTGATAGTTCTGTCGCAACAAGACGTATTTTATCATCAGCATGGTTGAGAAGAATTTTAGAAATATGTTCTTGATCAAATCCTTTATCGTACATTTCCATATACAAGTTATATACTTCTCTATACACATTATTGAGGAACTCACCATCCCCGATGGCATCATATATAAATACAGCCACCGTAAATTTTTCTTCCCTTTTACCTGCATAAAATTCGGAATCGCTAGGGAAGTCCAAAGTTTCAGTACCGCAATTAAGTAAAAAATACAGCAAATCTCTTTCTGCATTACCAGTAATATGATTATTTTCAATATCATACAAGAAACTTTTAGTAGGGGTTGTATTGTCAACATTAACTAAAATTTTACTCCTTTCTTCACTCTCCAATGATTTAAGTCCTTGTTCATAGTCTAAACGATGTTTAACTCTTTTTGCTTCCGCAATAGCATCAATAGATAATTTTTTATGGGTTTTCTTTATGCGCTCAACTACTATATCCTGCTCTATATTAAGTTTTTTACTGCTCACCTGAGCATATACTGAACGTTTTACCGGATCTGGTATTTCAGCTATTGTATCTGCTATATCATTTATAAGATTTGCTCTTTTGAGAGGATCATTTTCGCTTTCCGATATTAATAGATCTGTCTTAAACTCTATAAAGTCTTTTTCATTGGATACAATAAACTCTTGTACCTCTTCAAATGAATGTTTCCGAGAGTATGAATCAGGATCATCACCATCCGGTATAAGCACCACTTTTACATTCATCCCTTCTTTAAGTACCATACCTATACCTCTTAATGCAGCATGTATTCCAGCAGAATCCCCATCATACATTATTGTAATGTTACTCGTAAATCTTTTTATCAGACGAATTTGCTCTACTGTAAGAGAGGTACCACTTGAAGCCACCACATTCAGGATACCTAATTGGTGCATACTCAAAACATCCAAATATCCTTCGACAAGGTAACATTTATCACGTTTGGCTATTTCATTCTTTGCAAAATAAATACCATATAAAGAACGACTTTTTACATATATTTCGGATTCCTTTGAATTTACATATTTGGCTACCGTATGATCACTTTTAAGAGTTCTTCCACCAAAGGCAATTACCCTTCCGCTCACAGAATGAATAGGGAAAACAACTCTTTCATAAAAACGATCGTTAAAAGTACCGTCATCATATTTCACACAAAGTCCTGTCTCCTCCAAATACTCTTCTTTGTATCCTGCTGACTTCGCGGCATCCACCAATCCTTTACGACTTTTAGGTGCCCATCCAAGCCCATATTTTGCAATTGTAGCCTCCTGCAGTCCTCTGCTTTTGAAATATGCCAGACCAATATGCCTACCTTCATCTGTTGCAAGAGAATTTACAAAAAATTTTCCTGCAAATTCAGAAACAAGCATCAGGCTCTCATTCCTCTGACGAGCCGCTATATCTTCTGCAGATTCTTCTTTTTCTACAATATCTATATTATATTTTTTAGCAAGATATTTTAAGGCTTCAGTATAAGAGATATGCTCATAATCCATTAAAAAAGTTACCGCAGAACCGGCTTTACCGCATCCGAAGCATTTATACAGACCTTTAGAAGGAGAGACAGAAAAAGAAGGAGTCTTTTCATTGTGAAAAGGGCAACAAGCCTTATAGTTGGCTCCATTACGTTTCAATGTAATAAAGTCACCTATAACATCTGCAATCTGCACAGAATCCAATATCCTATTAATCGTCTCTTGAGGAATCATCCTTACTCATTACTCTTTCTATATTCTACCTCTTTAGCATCGTCAATATTA
This sequence comes from Candidatus Cryptobacteroides sp., assembly GCA_052173975.1. Classification (GTDB taxonomy): domain Bacteria; phylum Bacteroidota; class Bacteroidia; order Bacteroidales; family UBA932; genus Cryptobacteroides. Next base: position 88,026 of record JBQMXN010000002.1, read on the forward strand.
GAGGTATCAACTTTTTCTCTATGGCCTTTCTGCCCGTCTTTTGTTTTTGTAAATTTTATATTGTAAGCTCTCTTAGCTTCCTCAACTTTCTTATTCGATGCCAATTCCGAAATACCGTATATAATAAGAAAAGCTCCGGCGAATTTACTCATTATAATTTCAGTAAAAGGATTGAATATAAGCACAATACCTCCTATCAATGCAGCCAAAGATAAAAGAATAGGGAAAAATCCCAAACCGACAAGAGACAAGGTACCGATCAATGTCAAAAGTTGCATAAGCCCCATAATAAGAAGGACTATTCCTATTATAGAAACTATGAAGCCGGCGATTTGCATAGGGAAAAAGAATAAAACCAATCCAGCCACCATATCTACTATTGCATTTGTAGACATCAAAATAATGGTATCGCTTTGTTTTTTTGCAATTCCATAAATAAATGAAATTACGCCTGCAGCAAAAAGGAATGCAGCAATAATTCTAACTAAAGTAACAGTTGCATTGGTACTAACTATCATTACTAAACCTATTGCTATTGCACAAAAAGCTCTAAGCAGACTGCTAAAACTATGTTTATACCCTAAAAAATTCATAACAATAATTTATTATCACAAAAATAACCGTTTTTATTTTTTCTTAATAAATAATTTACCAATATCAATTGGCAATTTCGCAAATAAATTTTATCCTTACCAAACGAATTTCCATCTCCTCATAATCGCTTCCTAAAGCATTTATAGCATCGTCCACCGAATCCGATACTGCTTCTTCTTTAAAGTAATTATAAATCTCATCTATAACATATTCATCTAAATTTCGATAAATATAATAATCCAAATCAAGTTTTGTTCCTGTTGCAACAATCCCCTCGATTTCAGTCATCAAATCGCTTACACTTATCCCTTTAGCATCTGCTATATCTTCTATGGACATCCTTCGATCTATACTTTGGATAATAAAGACCTTACTTGCAAATTTACCAGGAGCAGATTTAACAATAAGATCATTAGGACGCACTATATCATTTTCCTCTACATATTTTGCAATCAAGTCAATAAACTCCTTACCGAACTTTTTAGCTTTACCCTCACCTACTCCTTTACAATTTTTCAATTCATCGTATGTAACAGGATATAATAGACTCATATCTTCCAATGATGGTTCACCAAATATAATCCAAGGCTGCAAATTGAGTTTTTTTGAAATATCTTTTCGTAAATCTTTAAGCATTGCCAAAAGCACGGCATCTCCTCCTCCCTCTTTTGGAATTCCAAGCATTTCATCATTACAGTCATCCTCTGTACCTTCTGCAGTAAACGTCCTATCCTCAACCAGCATCAATTCATAAGGATTAATATGGAAATTTTCTCCCTTCTCAGTAAGATATACAAGCCCGAAAGACGCGATATCCTGGTCTAAAAGATGATGCATTATACCTTGCCTTATGACAGCTCCCCAGAATTTTTCAGTATGTTCTTTGCCTGCACCAAAAAGAGACAAATTATCGTGGTGATAAGATTTAACAAGAGCATCAGTCGTTCCAGAAAGAATATGAGCCAAATGGTCTATCTTGAAATGCTCCGGCAAAGACTTAATTAAAGATACAACCAAACCCATTTCCTTCCTTCCATCGAATAAAGGTTTAGGATGCCGGCAATTATCACAAGAGCCACAATTATCCTTTGAATAATCTTCTCCGAAATAATTCAGCAACACTTTTCGTCTACAAATATTGGTTTCAGCATAGGCGACCGTTTCACCCAAAAGATGCTTTCCTATTTCTTGCTCTGCAACCGGTTTACCTTGCAAAAACTTTTCAAGTTTCTGTATATCTTTATAACTGTAATATGTAATACACTCTCCTTCCTCACCATCTCTACCTGCTCTTCCCGTTTCTTGATAATATCCTTCTAAACTTTTAGGAATATCATAATGTATTACAAATCGTACATCAGGTTTGTCTATTCCCATACCGAAAGCAATAGTAGCCACAATAACATCTACATCCTCCATAAGAAAACGGTCCTGATTTTCCGCCCTCGTTTTAGCATCCAATCCTGCATGATAAGGCAATGCTTTTATTTCGTTTATAGTCAAAAGTTGAGCTAATTCTTCTACTTTCTTTCTGCTTAAACAATAAATAATTCCCGATTTTCCGGGGTTTTGCTTTATATACCTTATTATATCCTTTTCCGGCTCAACCTTATCCCTTACTTCATAATAAAGGTTTGCCCTATTAAAAGAAGATTTGAATATATCTGCCTCCTGTATTCCCAAATTATTAAGAATATCGCTTTGTACTTTCAAAGTGGCAGTAGCCGTTAAAGCAATAATCGGGGCCCTTTGTATTTCATCTATTATATTTCTTATTTTTCTATACTCAGGCCTAAAATCGTGTCCCCACTCAGATATACAATGAGCCTCATCTATAGCATAAAAAGAGATATTAATTTCTTTCAAAATAGCAATATTATCTTCTTTGGTCAATGATTCCGGAGCTACATAAAGCAATTTTGTAACACCTGAAATAACATCCTTTCTGACCTCAGCAATCTGTGATTTATTCAATGATGAATTTAAGAAATGCGCCACCCCATCATTACCAGATACAAAGCCCCTTATGGCATCTACTTGATTTTTCATCAAAGCGATTAATGGAGAAATCACAATTGCAGTGCCTTCCAAAAGGAAAGCAGGCAACTGGTAACAAAGAGATTTACCTCCACCTGTAGGCATAAGCACGAAAGTATCTCTACCACTTACCAAATTCTTTATGACTTTCTCTTGTTCTCCTTTGAACGTATCATAACCGAAAAAGTATTTCAATTTCGATTTTATAGTCTCAGAATTAATCTCCATTTTCATTTAATCAACTTTTCTCTAAATTTAATTCAACTTCTCGAATAATTCAAATTTTTTAACGTATAAATATCTAATAATAAAAGGAAAATTAATTTTTTGATATAAATTATATATTTTTTTACGATATTTGTAAATCTTTGACTTTTATCAAAGACTACAGATAGTGAATAAAATTTTAAATTTATAATATTATGAAAACCAACAAATTATTTATCTTAGCCATCATTCTTTGCGGAGCAATGGTTGGCTGCACGCCTAACGTAAAAGGAAGCGCAAATGCAGAAGGTAAAGACACTACAGCTATTGCTGAAGTTAAAGTAAACGTAAACGACCTTCGTCCTTCAAAATCACAAGTAGATTCAGTCAGCTATCTAATGGGCGTAAATTTCGGTAGCATTATAAAAGGTTACAACTTCGGTGATTTGAACTTCAGCCAAATTAAAAAAGGTATGAATGACTTTATCAAAGCAAAAGGTAATATGCGTGATTCTTCATTCAATAAACAATTCAAAATTAATCCTGAGGAAATTAATGATATTTTCAATACTTACCTCAAACAGAGACAAGATTATACTGCAGCTATTTCAAAAGAGAAAGAAATAAAATTTCTAAATAAAAATAAAAAGAATAAAGACGTAATTGTAACAGAAAGCGGTCTTCAATATACAATCTTGAAGCCAGGTAACGATCTTAAACCGGGTCCTGAAGATACAGTATTCGCAAAATATGTAGGTACATTACCAGACGGAAGCATTTTCGATGCACAAAAGGACTCTATCGAATTTACTTTGAACGGAGTTATTCCGGGATGGACAGAAGGTCTTCAGCTAATCGGAGAAGGCGGCAAAATCAAATTAGTAATACCTTCTTCACTTGCATACGGAGAAAGAGGAAACCAAGGAATAGATCCTAATACCCCACTTACATTTGAAGTAGAACTTTGCAAAGTAATTCCTTTTGTAGCTCCAACTAAAAAATAATTTTAAAACTTAGATTAATCTCAAAACCGGTTCGTGGAGCAACAATCTCGAACCGGTTTAAATTTATAAAAACAAACATTATGGCAAATCTTGTAATAGAAGGAACAATAAAACAGAAATTCAATGTACAAACAGGAACTTCTGCAAAAGGAGAATGGGCAAAACAAGATTTTATAGTAGAATATAAAGACGGTAATTTTCCTGCAGAAATTTGTTTCAGCACGTGGGGCAAAGATAAAGTCGCTGATTTAGATAAATTCTCAATAGGCAGTGAAGTAAAAGTAGCATTCAGCATAAAAGCCAGAGAATTCAACGGAAGATGGTACAATGATATTCGTACTTGGCGCATAGATCCATTGATTAAAGATGCTAAAAACGAATATGAAGACTTTTCATCTATGCCGGATATAGAAGCTCTCCCACCAATGGAGGAGGACAATCCAGACGACCTACCATTCTAAATAAAAAGGAATTATCGGATTTCTAAAAAAGGCAATAGACGTGATGCGTATCCGCATCACGTCTATTGCTAAAATTTATGCCCGGCTAATTGTTTACAGGTCGAAGTACAAAACGGAACTCACGTTCACAAGGAGGAAGCATATACTTTCTCAAAGGCAATCTTCCCCACGAATCAACTCCACCAAGTCCCATCTGTACGAGATCAAAATTCACGAATGTAGAACCATTGGACCTATCATTCTCGTGAGCAATAGCCTTCAACTCCAAAGAATGAAAAGACACCCCACGCTGATTATTATGAGTACGCTCCGGAGAGTCATTCAGCCTTGCTGCCACATCCAAATCCTTTATACTAAATGGAAGAGCCGAAGCCGAAAACTTACTATCAGACGTAATCTCAAATCCCAAGCCATTACCATTCAGTACCTTAAAATATCTCAACCCGGTTTTCGTACCAGATTCCTGACTCCTTACATAACCATAATGGTACTGTTCATTCACACTCTGAACATAACGCCCAACCAAAGCAGAACTATTTCTATCCCAATAATTTTCCCAAGGCCCCTTTCCATAAAAATCTATCAGTGAAAAATCCCCAGGCATTGCAAAACTCATTCCGAAACGGAACAAATACGGCGCATCAGCCAATTTTCCCGCATCCTTCATACTCTCCAAGACAACAATCGCACCATCTGCATAAATATTATACCTCATCAACACAATTGCAGATTCTCCTATATGATACTTAACATTCACCTCATAATTATCTTCATTCCTGACAACATCAAATGAAGAAGGGACAAAATTCGGATTCCTCCATAAGGCAAACTTATAATGCAAATTCGCCCCCATATCATTCTCAATAACGGCTCTATTGAAATTAGGCAGAAGAGGTTCTTTTACAAGTTCTTTTCCATCAAGCATATAACTTGCAATCGATCCTGAATTTCTATCAAAAGTAACACTCCAAGCAGAAACATTATCACCAGTAGTACCATCATACACGAAAGACCCGTAAAATCTATTTTTTAACGGATCGAACTGCGGCAAAATTTCCTTGTTCAAAGATGCAGATCCTGCGGCAGTCAACCTCTGAGAGGCTTCTTGCAACAAAATTTGATCATAAGCGACTTCAGTCCCTGCAGGAAGAAGTCCATCCTCCCTTTTCAAAAGATAACGAACCGTCAAAAAGACATCCTTGCCTTGGCAAATATTCAAAATCTCCTCTTTCGAAAAATCCAACTTTACAATTCTCTCCTCTTGAGGCTCAATATCCAAATTATTTACAACTCCCGAAACAACTGTTTTCCCATCAACCTCAACAGTCCAATGCAAACGGTAATTAGATAGATTTATAAAAAAATTCTCATTATAAATCTTTACAGAATTATAATCTTTTGACTGTAAATCCCCGACTCCTGAAGTCAAAATAGAACGATGCTGATAACGAACTTCATAAGCGTGAGGATGCCAAGTACGATCAGAAGCAATTATCCCATTACAATTAAAAGAGCCATCTGAAGGTTCATAATCATTATAATCGCCACCGAAAGCATAAACAAAATCTGTTCCTCCTTTTTCAGCATTTACCTTTTTAACCAAAGCCTGATCTACGAAATCCCAAATAAAGCCACCCTGATTAGAAGGATACTTTCTAACCAAATCCCAATACTCTTTGAAATTACCCATAGAATTACCCATTGCGTGTGCATACTCACACTGAATCAAAGGTTTATCAGCATGTTTCAAATAACTTTCAATACTCTCAGGTATCTGATACATAGGACAATAAATATCAGTATTCCTTTCACTTTTTTGTTCATCATAAAGCAATGCTCTCTCATACTGGACCGGTCTTGTATCATCATAACTCTTTATCCAATCATAACAAGCATAGAAATTTTCTCCATTCCCTGCCTCATTTCCCATACTCCAAACAATAACCGAAGGGTGATTAACATCTCTCTGAACCATTCTCTGATTTCTGGAAAGATGTGCTTTTCTAAACTCTTTCGAATGAGCAAGACTTTCCTTTCCATATCCCATACCGTGAGACTCCACATTAGCCTCATCAACTACATAAAGGCCATATTTATCGCAAAGGGCAAGCCATTTAGGATCATCCGGATAATGACAGGTACGAACCGCATTGATATTCAACTCTTTCATAATTCGAATATCATTTATCATATCTTTCTCTGACACAACATATCCCTTATAAGCATTCATTTCATGGCGGTCTGCACCCTTAATAAGTACAGGTTTCCCGTTTACAAGTAATTGAGCATTCTTAACTTCTACTGTTCTGAAACCGAAAGGTATGGCCGTACTTTCAATAATATTTCCTCTTTTATCTTTTGCTTTAACCAATAAAGTATATAAAACAGGAATTTCAGCACTCCACAATTTAGGTGAGTCAATCTTATAATATGCCGATATTTCTTTCGCTTTACGAGAATTCTTTTTGACGGAACTACTAATTAGGACATTTCCTTTATCATCAATCACCTCATTTAATATTTCTGCAACTCCGGTGGTCAGTTCCGTATTTATCTTCAAATCTCCATACATAGAAGCGCTAATATGCACATTTTCAATACGTTCTTTCTCACGAGTATATACATACACACCTCTTGCAATTCCAGATAACCTCCAAAAATCCTGATCTTCAAGATAAGTGCCATCACACCAACGGAAAATTTCCAAAGCGATAAGATTATCACCTACTTTTACATATTTAGTAATATCAAATCTTGCTTCCAACTTACTATCCTCACTATAACCAACTTCTTTTCCATTTATCCAAACCCTTACATTAGACGTTGCAGATCCAATATTAAGGCAGATTTGCTTTCCATCCCAAGATTTATCTATTGTAAAATTACGCCTATACTGCCCGACATAATTATGCTCCACTGGTGGAAAAGGCGGATTATTTTTATAATGCCCCCTCCAAGCATAGCCTACATTCAAATATACAGGATCACCATAGCCGTTTAATTCCCACATCCCGGGAACAGGCATAGTATCCCATAAAGAATCATCAAAATTAACTGCGTGAAAGTCACGTTGACGCCCCTCTATCGTCTCATTCCACTTGAATTTCCAAGTACCATTCAAGGTAAGGGTCTTCTGCTGTTCTGTAACAAAAGTTGCAGACATCGGCATCCTTCCACGTTCAATGACTTCAGGATTCTGCCAATCCTCCATTTTGGCATTGGCATTCCAAATACTAAAAAAACCGAAAATGGTTAACACTAAATATTTTATTCTCATATTATCAGTATTTTGATGTTATTAAATTATTTCCAACTCTTCAGATAATATCCAACCTTGCCTCCCATCCGCAAGCTCAATATTTTTCCATCTTCCCACCTCATCCAAAAGTTTTACCTTTGTACCTTCGTGAAGAATAAACAGATCCTTTGAAGTATCTCCTTCAGACGGTGAACTTTTAACAGAAACTACAGACTTCATCACTATAGCATTCTCTCGATTGTAATACTCCTTTTTCTGAAAATCAGAAAATAAGAAAGCCGATATTGCTAATATAAAAACAATAATCGAAATATAAAAGCCGACTCTCCTTAAATAAGGTTTAGATGCTAAAAAGAATAAATTGAGCATAAATACTCCTATTAAAACCATTATCAATGAAATGGCTGCCCATAAATTTGAATTAAATTTTTGATACAAATTTTTAACTCCTGTTTTTAAGATAAATTCAGGGATAGGCTCTATTTTATCTTTAATTAAAGAATTCACAAAATCCAGATTGTATTGAGCATCAAAATAAGACGGATTGATTTTCAACGCCCTCTCATAATACAGTATTGCATGTGAATAATCAAAATTCTTCACATAAGAATTTGCCATATTATAAAATAATTCAGCCGATACTATTCCTGCCTTATTTATTGAATTGAACGCATCCAATGAACTCTCCCAATTACCTTCCGAATAAGATGTTACACCTTTATTCCACAGAGAATCCAAGTAAGATATATTTTCAGTAGCACTAATATTAAAAGAGAAAAATTCCAAGAAAAATATAAGCACACTCACAAAGATAGAAAAGAAACGGCCTTTCTTAGTACCGGCCTCTATTGCCGTAATAGCATTTATTGCGCGTTCATAATGAGCAGCCATTTCAGCCTGACCGGCAGAAGGAGAATAACGCGCAAAATCACAAGCTTCCAAAAGAGATGTAAATTGTTCTATATCCTCTATTTTAATCCCTTTATCTTTCAATTCGGAAGCAATATTTTCTTTATTCATCTCACGCATATCCATATTGAATTTATCTGAAACATACCCAAGCAATGCCCTATGTAATTCCTCATAAAACAAGTTATACTGATCTTTTTTCAAATACTCCCCTGCTTGGTGTAATCTTTTGATCGCCATTTTAGAAGCTTTTCTATTTTTAGAACCGACTTTATCTGCCTTAATTATCAACAACTTATTTAAACTGAAATAGCATAAGATTCCCAAAATAACGATAAGCGTTAATAGTATGAAGAAAAAAGGTGAGGCGACAAAGAAGTTCTCATATGATTTGAATTTAGGAATTTTCGTATTTATAAAACGAATATCCTTATTCAAATCCTTAACATCTTTTGCACCAGAAAGCATTACCTGTGAAGATGTTGCATTTTCGGTATCTCTATTCTTCTCAACATCGATATTTATAGCATCAGTATGAAGAGTAATATATTTACCTGCATCAACATCGTAATAACTATAATCTACTGATGGAATAGTAAATTTACCGTCACTTCGAGGAATAAAAGGATATTCAAAAGTCTTAGTACCTGATAGTCCACCATTATTTTTATCAGATATATCTGAGATTTTCACATCATATACTTCAAAATCGGGAGGGAAAGATATTTTAGGGGCATCTAACAATGCCACATTCCCCTGTCCTGAAACACTTATAATCAAAGAAGCAGCATCGTGCATCTTTAGACTGCTTTTTGTAACTCTTGAAGATATACTGAATTTTCCTACACCTCCACCGAAAGATTTAGGAGAACCTGAAGGTAAAGGAGAGACTTTGATTTTATATGTCGGAGAGACAGCACTCTTTCTTATGGTCCTATATGAATCTTGGAAAAGATCCCCGAATATACTATTAGAAGCATTCGGCGTTCTCAAATTTACAAGACACATAATTTCAGCCGATTCTATCTCAATATTTCCGGTTTGCTGCGGTATCAATAAGTATTTTCTTATAACAGCTGTATTATAAATTATATTGTCTAAATTTTCTCTTTGAAATTCGATATTTGAAGTCGTACCTATTTCCTGACTCCAAAATCCGTTGAACTTAGGAAATCTAGCATTATCAAAACCTGCGATATCTACTCTTTGATAAAGTTTAAGAACAGCTGTAATTGGTTCTCCAACTACAACTTTGGTTTTACTTAAATCTAACCTTAAAAATAAATCATTATGATTAATATTTCCATTAGATGAGCTATTGCCTCCTATATTACCTCCTTCTCTTGCAGTATTTCCCTGCATATCTCCTTGGACAACTTCTATAGATACCGAATCGGAAAGTATCTTGTTACCTTTTACGACAGCAGATGCAATCGGAAACCTGAAAATTCCGGTTTTTTTAGGCATTAAAATATATGTATAAGTAGTCTGCGAGGATTTTGTCTTTTTTCCATTTATAATACTTGTACTTGTAGAAATACCTCTTTGCGGTCCCCATACCAATTGAAAATCATCTCCTTGCTCCCAATCAAAATTAGTAGGAGAATTTTCACCTTCTATTATAAAAGTTACACTAAACTGCTCATTTAAAGCAACTATGTTAGGAGATTCAACTTTTACACTATTTTGCGCCATTGAAATTATGGTGCAAAAGAATGAAACAATAATACAAACTATTACTCTACGCATATCGTATTACCAATTTTTATCTTTTTGTTTAGATTTCGCTCCTGCAGCTTTCTCTTTATTCACTTTATCTCTCGTCTCTTTTTCTTTAGCTTGTATTGCCTGTAATATTTGCTGCATTTGTTGTTTTGAAATTTCAGAATTTTGGTTTTTACCACTATTTTGATTCAATTCCTTATTTTGCTTGCTATCGCTTTCTTGCTTATTTGGCTTATTGTCTTGATTATCTTGTTTTTTCTGTTTATCCTGTTCTTTTGAACTATCGTCATTCTGATTTGATTTTCCTCCTTTCGAGGAATTCTGTTGATTTTTCAGCAATTTCTTGGCATAAATGAAATTTTCCTTTGCATCCAAATCACCGGGATTAATGAGCAGACTTGCTTTATAAGCTTCTACAGCAGAAGAATAATCCTTTTTTTGCAAAGCGATATTACCCTTATTGTAATAATAATCAGCGGAATAGTCTGTTTTTTTAACTGTTTCCCCTAACTTTTCCATCACTTTAAATGCAGATTCATAATCTTTCTGACGATAAAGGGTATTAGCAAGGTTATAATTTGCAGCCACCGACAATGAATCTTTTATTAATGCCTTTCTATAAGCAATATCCGCCTCTTTATATTTTGATTTTCTAAATTTATTATTCCCGCTTCGTACTTCTTTTTTATCAACTTGCGCACCTACAGATGTAGCAAAAAGCATCAATAGTAATGTTATAACATATTTTATTGCTTTCATAATCAAAAGAATTTTTTAGCTGATTTACGTTCACCTATGAGCATCTCTATAACAAACAAAGCCAATGCGATACCGAAAAAATACATAAATTGTTCATCATACTCTTCAAACCTCACTGTACTATAATCTTCATCTTGCATTTTTCTGATTTCCTTAATTATTGGATTCAGACCAAATTCATCATTTCCTGCTTTTATATATGCCCCATTCCCTGCTCTTGCTATTTCCTGTAAAGTCTTTTCATCTAATTTAGTAACTACGATATTCCCTTGTTTATCCTTCAAGAGCGAGCCATTCATAGGTATAGGCTGACCTGTTGAAGATCCTATACCTATTGTATAAACTTTAATCCCTGCATCAGATGCTGTTTTTGCTGCTGATACAGCATCATCCTCATGATTTTCTCCATCTGTAATCACTATAATAGCCCTGCTTTTATTACTTTGATTGCTAAAACTTTTAACTGCAGTCAAAATAGCATCACCAATTGCAGTACCTTGTATTGGCACAGTTTCTGTGCTAATCGTATTCAAAAATATTTTTGCAGATATATAATCTGCGGTTATAGGAAGTTGGACAAAAGCATTTCCGGCAAATACTATAAGGCCTATTCTATCGTCACGCAATTTTTCAGTAAGCTTAGAGATTGCCAATTTAGCTCTCTCCAACCTATTAGGAGAATAATCCTCAGCTAACATTGAATTGGAAACATCCAAAGCAATCATTATTTCAGCACCTTTCGCTTTTTGTTCTTTCAATTTAGCTCCTATTTGAGGGCGAGAAAGTCCAAGTATAGAAAAGAGAAATCCAAATGAAAATAAAATAATACGCACCCATACTTTGGAATTAGAATAGGATGGCATAAGTTGCATAATCAAATTTTCATCACCAAACTGTTTGATTCTCTTTTTCCTATAATACAGCAGTATAGCATATACCAAGAAAAATACAGGTATAAGTGCTAAAAGGAAAAGGTATGAAGATTGAGCAAAAAACAACATTATATTTTTACCATATTATGGCAATCTTTTGAAGATTGCAAATTTTAATAGAAATTCCAAAAGGAAACAAATCAAAGCGGAAAGAGCAAAATTCGTAAATAACTCTTTATACACCGGAAAACTATCAACAGAGGTCTTTGCTTTTTCCATTTTATTTATTTCCGCATAAATTTCCGATAATTTCGTATTATCCGTCGCCCTGAAATATCTTCCTCCAGTAGTTTCAGCTATATTTTTCAATAATTTTTCATCAATCTCTACCGGAACTTTCTGAATATCTACTCCCCAAGGCGTCATCACAGGATATGGTGCCGTTCCATTTGCCCCTACTCCTATAGTATAAACTCTTACTCCATAATTTTTTGCTATTTCAGAAGCCATTTCCGGTGTAACCTCTCCGCTATTATTAACACCATCTGTCAATAATATTATAACACGACTCTTTGCATCAGAATCTTTTAATCTTGCAACAGACATAGCCAGACCATTACCGATAGCCGTGCCATCTTCTATCACATCCATCTGAATTTCTTTCATCAAATTTATGAGAGTTGCCCTATCTGTAGTAAGGGGACATTGCGTAAAACTCTCACCGGCAAAGACAACTATACCAATCCTGTCTGAAGGTCTTTGAGAAATAAATTCAATTGCAATATCTTTAGCTGCACTAATTCTGTTGGGAGTAAAATCTTGTGCCAACATACTTGTAGAAATATCCATTGCAAGCATAATATCAATCCCTTCCGTATCAATTTTCTCTATCTGAGATGAAGAACGAGGTCTTGCAATAGCTATTATAATTAATGTAATAGCACATAAACGTAAAATAAAAGGGAAATGACGAACTATATTGGTCCAATCACTACCATATTTAAGCCAAGGTACAATAATGGAAACTCTAAAATGAGGTATACGCTCTTTAAGTTCCAAATATAAATAATGCAATACCAATAAAGCAGGTATTATAAGAAGCCATAATAATTTAGGATATTCAAAAAACATTATTTTACCTCCTTAAAGTTTTTCTCCTGATTCATTATTTATTTCATCCTGATAAGTAAGAGTAACAAAGCGTATAGCTAATGGTAATACGGCTGCATTCTCATTGTTATCTGCTACATATTTTGCAAACTTGACATAATCAGCCCTCTCAAAAAGGCTCTTTAATTCTTTGTATAAATTCTCTTTTAAATCTTCTTCTTTAAGTTTGTCAAAAATTTCAACAGTTGTCATTTCCATAGCTTCTATGCCATATCTGCCTGCGATATAACCTCTTAAAGCATCAGTCACCCCTGAATAAAAAAATTTTTGTTTTTCAGGAGCCCAATATTTATCTCCCCTGAATGTATCTAATAACCTCAAAGCTGTAATATGCGCAGGTTCTTTAGCAATATAAGTAGATTTCTTATTAAGTTTCCGAATTAAATAATACATCAAAAATGACAATAAGCCTAAAGATACAATAGATAATAAAATAACAGTTATCTCTACGAAAGTAACAGGATATCTTATTTGCCCTTTAATATCGTGCAACTTAAAAGTAGTCGTATCAACAGGCATAGCCTTCACTTCAAAAGACTTCCCATCAAAAATCAATGTATCGGTAACATTATTCTCTTTAATAACTTTAAATACGGTAATCGGAGATAACTCATATGTACCCTCTTCCAAAGATGTTAATAATATACTTCCTTCTAAATCAAAACTTTTATTTTCAGACTTCGTTTTATTGTACGTTTTCAGCGTATCTATTTGCCAATTTCGTACTACAATTAAACTATCTCCATATTTATTTTGAAATTCAGGCAAATAAAGAGTAACCTTTTCTGAAACATTCTTCAATCTAAAACCATATTTCAATTGATCTGCTATCAGAATCGAATCACGTTTCTGCATATGAGTCAAGAAAGAATCTTCCACATTATTCTGACATAGAAGAATATTTGAAGTTCCAAAGGCTATTAATGCAATTAAAATTAAGTACAATTTCTTCATCTATATTATCTCCCTTTGAAAAAAGCCATTAATCCTTTAACATAATCTTGATTAGTCGAAATACTCACATTGTCAATTCTGAATTTGTTGTACAATTTCTTTTCATTATGATTCAATGCCTCAAACCATTTAGAATAAAAAAAGCGCATTTTCGGATTACTTGTATTTACCCAAGCCGCATTCCCGGTTTCAGAGTCTTTAATATGAATAATTCCTGCATTAGGCAAAGAAAGTTCCAAAACATCATATATTTTAATCACAGAGACATTATGCCTATTTACTGCTACTTTCATTGCATCTTCATATTTAGGAATAGCATTCTCATCAACATCCAACATATCAGACAAAACAAAAGCAGTACATTTCTTTTTAATCGCATTTGTAAGATACCGTAAAGCCCCCGAAATATCAGTACCGTCCGATGTAGGTTTTAATTCGATAATTTCTCTTATTATATGTAACAAGTGGCTACGACCTTTTGCCGGTGGAATAAATTTTTCTATTTTATTACTAAAAAATAATGCTCCAACCTTATCATTATTAATAATAGCAGAAAAAGATAATACAGCAGCTATTTCTGCAATCAACTCTCTTTTTGTACTTTGGATGGTACCGAAAAGTCCTGAACGGCTAATATCTATAAGCAAAACAACCGTCATCTCACGTTCTTCTTCAAATACTTTCACATAAGGAGAGCGTAATCTTGCAGTAACATTCCAGTCCATATTGCGAACATCGTCCCCATATTGGTATTCTCTCACTTCACTGAAAGCCATACCACGACCTTTAAATGCACTGTGATACTCTCCGGCAAAGATTTGATTTGAGAGAGCGCGAGTTTTTATTTCTATCTTTCTGACCTTTTTCAGAAGATCAGAAGTACTTTTCTGAACATCCATAATTTTTAAGGAACGATAACAGCATTGATTACCTCTGCAATAATCTCTTCTGTCGTAACATTCTCTGCCTCTGCTTCATAAGTAAGCCCTATTCTGTGACGTAAAACCTCATTGCAAACGGCACGCACGTCTTCCGGTATAACATATCCACGTCTCTTAATAAATGCATATGCCTTTGAAGCCATTGATAAAGAAATACTTGCACGAGGAGAAGCTCCAAATGAAATCAAGTCTTTCAATTTCATTAAGCCGTAATCTTCAGGTGTCCTTGTAGCATAAACAATATCTACTATATATTTTTCTATTTTTTCATCCATATAGACTTCTTTTACGACTTGTCTCGCACGTATAATATCTTCCGGTACAATAATCTTTGATGCTTTAGGAAATTCTCCGGAAATATTCATTCTGACAATTTGTCGCTCTTCCTCTTTTTTAGGGTAGTCTACAATTACTTTCAACATAAACCTATCTACTTGTGCTTCAGGTAGTGGATAAGTACCTTCTTGCTCAACAGGATTTTGAGTTGCCATAACCAAGAAAGGTTCAGGTAATTTGAATGTTTCATCTCCTATCGTAACTTGTCTTTCCTGCATTGCCTCCAATAGCGCTGACTGTACTTTTGCTGGTGAACGGTTTATTTCGTCCGCCAAGACGAAATTAGAAAAAACAGGTCCTTTATGAACTTCAAATTTCCCATCATTTTGAGAATAAATCAAAGTACCTGTCAAATCTGCAGGAAGTAAATCAGGAGTAAATTGTATTCTGCTGAATTTGGCATCTACTGCCTGTGCAAGAGTATTAATTGCTAAAGTTTTAGCCAAACCCGGGACACCTTCCAAAAGAATATGCCCATTTGACAGCAAACCTATTAAAAGATTATCTATAAGATTTTTTTGTCCGATGATGACTTTGCCCATTTCCATAGACAGCATATCCACAAAAGAACTCTCCCTCTGAATACGATCATTCAGTTCTTTAATATTCAAACTTTCCATATATTACATATCTTTGTATAAAATAAATTCAATTAATGCGCTACTCAATACGTCTTTCTTACAATGGTTCAGCCTTTAACGGTTGGCAAATACAACCCAATGCTACAAGCATTCAGGAACATTTGCAAATAGCCCTTGCAAGAATACTTCACACCGATATTACGGTAATTGGAGCCGGTAGGACAGACTCCAAAGTAAATGCGGTAAATTATACGGCACATTTTGATATACCCGATAATTTGCACAAAAATACTTCAAATTTATCAATTTCAAAACCGGATACTGCCGATTTTTTGTACAAAATCAATGCCATTACTCCACGGGAAATTGTAATACACGAGATAAAGAAAACAGATGAAGATTTTCATGCAAGATTCAGTGCAATAGAAAGAGAATACAAATACTTTTTACATAAAAAGAAAGATCCTTTCATAAAATCTTTTTCATATTATTGTTGCTATAATCTGAATATTGAAGCAATGAATGAGGCAGCCCAAAAATTAATAGGAGAGCATAATTTCAGTTGCTTTGAAAAGACCGGAGGAAATAATATCACATCCATTTGTAAAATAACTTACGCAAAATGGGAAAGTTACACACCATGGCATTCCGAGCTCCTTGGTTTCCAGACAGAAAATGTATCAACAGATTATTTAGTATTCACTATCAAAGCCGATAGATTCTTAAGAAATATGGTAAGAGCTATTGTAGGCACATTAATAGATATCGGGCGCGGTAAGCATAATCCTGAGTGGATAGAAGAACTTATGGATAGTAAAAACAGGTGTAATGCAGGAGAATCGGTAGAAGGCCATGCACTATTTTTATCAAACGTGAAATATTAAATATAATTTAGAGGAATTTGACTATATTTGCAAATTCCATTTAATAAATTAAAATTATAAAAATATGCTTATCAGTCTTTTAACTGCTACAGCCAAAGTTGAAACTTTCACAATCATAGAGATGGCTCAAAAAGGAGGATGGTTAATGCTTGTGCTGTTGTTCCTATCAATAGTAGCCATTTATATTTTCGGTAAAAAATGGTGGATGATTCATCAGGCTGCCAATGTTGATAAAAATTTTATGAAAGATATAAGAGATAACGTTCGCGATGGCAAACTAAAAGCGGCGATTTCTCTTTGTGAAAAATATGATTCTCCGATTGCGAGATTAGTACAAAAAGGAATAGAACGCATAGGTCGCCCTTTATCTGATATTCAAACAGCAGTAGAAAATATAGGAAATGCCGAAGTAGCAAGACTGGAAAGAGGTTTACCTTACCTTGCCACCATTGCAGGTGGAGCGCCTATGATTGGTTTCCTCGGTACTGTTGTTGGAATGGTTCAGGCTTTTTTCAATATGTCTCAAGCAGGTAACAACATAGATATAACTCTGCTTTCAGGAGGTATATATACGGCTATGATTACAACGGTAGGAGGTCTTATAGTAGGTATTATCGCTTATTTCGGATACAATTATCTTACAGCACAGATATCAGACATTGTATTCAAGATGGAAAGCGTTACTATAAATTTTATGGATTTGCTGCATGAACCGGCAAGAAGCAACGAATAAATAACACAAGAATGGGCTTCAAAAAAAACACAAGAGTACTATCGGATATGAGTATGTCATCAATGACAGACCTCGTATTCCTACTTCTCATATTCTTTCTTATAACTTCCACTCTTATAAACCCTAATGCATTAAAACTACTGCTTCCTAAAAGTACCGGACAAGTATCAGCAAAAGCTACTGTAAGCGTTTCAATCAAAGATTGCGGAAATGATATTTACACATACCATATTAACGGAAATGAAACTCCGATACAATTTGATATGATAGAAGGTAATTTAATTGACCTTTTAGGAAAGGAAGAAGAACCAACATTTTCTATTTACTCGGATGAAAATGTCCCTATAAAAGAGGTAGTAGCCGTAATGAATATAGCAAAAAAGAATCACTATAAAGTAATTTTGGCAACGCAGGCAGAATAGAATGAAAATATACCTGAGAGAAAGAGAAAAGCAAAAAAGAAGAGCTAGCACAATAGGAGTTGTACTTACATTGGGCATTCACATTCTTTGTGCCATTTCCATAAGCTTTACAGGTATAAAATATATTTATCCTCCACCTGCTGAAAAAATAAACATAGCAATAGAATTTGAGGAGGAAAAAGAAGAACTTATAAAAAAAACAAATAAGAAATTAGGCTTGGTTCCGGAAAAAGAAACAAATAAAAAAGAAGAAAAAATAAGCCTTCAACAAAGAGCAAACTCTCCTTATAAAGGGAATAAGCCAAATAAAACTACGAAATCGGGACAAAATAATTTCGGAGATGTAGATATAAATGCTACAAAAGAAGAGAAATTAGATCCTAAAGCCTCTTTCCCGGGAATGAGTAAACAACAAAATAAAGTTACATCACCCCACAATGCAAAAGACTCCAAAAATGAATTCAAACCGGGAGAAAGTGATGGCAACACAGCATCTGCAAAAACAGATGAAATGAATAATGTAAAATTGGAAGGAAGACACATAGAAGGAATTTTACCGAAGCCGACATATACAATTCAAAAAGATGGAATAGTTGTTGTAGAGATTTGGGTAGATCAACATGGGAACGTACAGACTGCAAGACCTGGAGTAAAGGGGACAACTCTCATAAATGATATTCTTTGGGAAGCAGCAAAAGAGGCTGCTCTAAATGCGAAATTTAATATAAGTACAGATGCTCCGGCACGTCAGAAAGGTACAATAACATATATTTTCAGGTTAGAATAATAAATATTAAAGTGGCGTGATGCCGCGATATAAAACACAATTATAATTTTTTAACAAGCCCGGAAGGGTATTTACAATGGAACAAAAAAACAGAGGCGACATTAGTCGCGAAAACCGTAGAGATTACGGAAGCAATGAGAACACTTATTCATCAGAAGGTCGTCGTTTAAGACCAAGAAGAAATTCCTCAGAACGAACTGAATCCGGTAATTCGGAATATGGAGAAAGAAGACCATTCAGGGGTCGTAGAAATTTCTCATCAGAGGGTAGAAGTTTTGGAGAAAGCAGAGGGTTTCGTAATAAAGAAAGTAATGGAGAGCGTAGAAATTCTTCAGAAGGAAGACGTCTTTCATTCGGAGATCGTCCAAATTTTGGCGATAGAAAACAGTCTGGAAGAGATTTTGGCGAACGCCGTAACTTCGGAGAACGTAGAAGTTTTGGAGAAAACAGGGGTTTCCGTAATAGAGAAGATAATGGGGAACGCAGAAACTTTGCAGAGGGAAGACGTCCTTCATTCGGAGACCGTAGAAACTCCTTCGGAGATGATAGAAGAGAAAGAAGGGACAACAGATATTCCTCATTTGACAGAAGAGGAGGTTTTTCAAGTAACAGAGAACGAATACCTTTCAAAAGACAAGAATTCGGATTTAATGAATCATCAGAGGCAGGAATCAATAAAATGCTAAACAAAAAAACGAATGTTGATTTCTCTAATTTATCTGATAAAGATACCGTAATGGGAGAATTCCGTGAAGAAGTAAGATTAAATAAATTTATCGCCAATTCAGGTATTTGCTCTCGCAGGGAAGCAGATATTCAAATTCTTGCAGGAGTAGTAACAGTAAACGGAGAGGTTGTTACCGAATTAGGAACGAAAGTAAACATCATTAAGGACATTGTGAAATTTGATGGTCAAGTAATCAAAGGAGAAGAGAAAGTTTATATCGTAATGAACAAACCCAAAGGATTTGTAACAACAGCAAGCGACCCTCACGCAGAAAGGACTGTAATGGACTTGCTCAGAGGATGTAAAACAAGAGTATTTTCAGTAGGACGTTTGGATAAAAATACCACAGGGGTATTGATGTTTACAAATGACGGAGAACTCGCTGAAAAATTGACACATCCGTCTTATGACAAAAAGAAGATCTACCAGGTAGTATTGGATCACGAACTTACAGAAGAAGATCACGACAAAATTATAAAAGGTATAGAACTCAATGACGGGTTCATTAATGCAGACGAATTGGAATACATTGATGAGGAGGATCACAGAAAACTCGGCATTAAAATACACTCAGGCAAAAATCGTATCGTAAGAAGAATCTTTGAATCTTTGGGATATGATGTAAAAGCTTTGGATAGAGTTTACTTCGCAGGACTTACAAAGAAAGGACTGCAAAAAGGTGAATGGAGATACCTTTCTGAAAA
This sequence comes from Candidatus Cryptobacteroides sp., assembly GCA_052173975.1. GTDB lineage: Bacteria > Bacteroidota > Bacteroidia > Bacteroidales > UBA932 > Cryptobacteroides. Next base: position 108,092 of record JBQMXN010000002.1, read on the forward strand.
TGAAATAAATGTGCTGAAAATGGGAGCATATATTTAATGAATATTGAGAACACTGACAGCTTGCACGGTAAACACCGTGCAGGCTTTGTAAATATAATAGGAAATCCTAATGTAGGTAAATCTACTCTGATGAATGCACTCGTTGGAGAAAAATTATCTATTGTAACAGCTAAAGCCCAAACGACAAGACATCGAATTATGGGCATAGTAAATACTGAAGATTGTCAAATAGTATATTCTGATACTCCGGGAATATTAAAACCGAATTACAGATTGCAAGAGAGTATGATGAATTATGTAAATACGGCAATCGGAGATGCAGATATTATACTATATGTAACAGACGTAGTAGAAAAAAGCGACAAAAACGCAGAATACATTCATAAACTACAGAAAATAGAATGTCCTGTAATCATAGTAATCAATAAAATTGACGTAAGCAATCAAGAAAAAGTAGTTGAATTGATAAACTATTGGAAAGGACAAGTACCAAACGCTTGTATAATTCCGGCTTCAGCAAAGGAAAATTTCAATTTGGAAAGCATATTAAATGCTATAATGTCTTTTCTACCTATTGCACCTGCGTGGTTTGATAAAGATGCTTTTACAGACAAAAATTTACGATTTTTCGCCTCTGAAATAATCAGAGAAAAGCTCCTCACAAATTATAGCCAGGAAATTCCATATAGTTGTGAAGTAACAATTGAGGAATTCAAAGAAGGGGAAGAGAGATACGATATAAGCGCGGTAATATATGTGATGCGTAATTCACAAAAAGGCATAATTATAGGAAAGCAAGGAGCATCGCTTAAAAAGGTAGGTACGGAGGCGAGGTTGGCAATGGAGAATTTTTTCCAGAAAAAAGTATTTTTACAGATGTTTGTAAAAGTAGATGAAAATTGGAGAGAGAATAGAAAAGAATTAAGAAAATTCGGATACGAAGAATAAAAGGAAAATTAAAGAGGTATGAGAAACGAAGAAGAGTGGGATGATATTTCACCAATAGAAGAGCAAGAAGACGATTCTTTAAATGAAGAGCCGATAGAGGACACCACAGTTGAGTCTTCAGGAAAGTATGAAAAACTGCTTGGGGATGATAGCAGGAAATACAAACTTTCAGGAATGTTCAAAGACTGGTTTTTGGATTACTCTTCATATGTAATCCTGCAGAGAGCTGTTCCTCATATCGTAGACGGTCTTAAACCAGTACAAAGGCGCGTCCTACACGCTATGTATAAAATGGACGACGGAAAAGTAACAAAAGTCGCAAATATTGTAGGACAAGCAATGCAATATCATCCTCACGGAGATGCATCAATTTTAGGAGCATTGGTACAACTCGGTCAAAAAGGCTTTACCGTAGACTGCCAAGGAAACTGGGGTAATATTCTGACAGGAGACAGTAATGCCGCACCAAGATATATAGAAGCCAAATTAAGCGATTTTGCAAAAGAAGTCGTATTCGATCCTAAAGTAACAAATTGGATGACTTCTTATGATGGAAGAAACCAAGAGCCGACAGAATTGCCGGTCAGATTTCCTCTACTGTTAGCCCAAGGAACGGAAGGTATAGCAGTCGGTATGGCGTCCAAAATTCTTCCTCACAATTTCAATGAACTTATAGATGCTTCAATTGCTATACTCCAAGGGAAAGACTATGAGTTATATCCTGATTTTCCGACAGGAGGTTATGCAGATTGCTCTAAATATATGGATGGACACAGAGGAGGAAGCGTAAAAGTGAGGGCTAAAATAGAGAAAATCGATAAAAATACAATCACCATAACGGAATTACCTTACGGTAAAACCACACACGTCCTTATAGACTCTATCCTTAAAGCAAAAGATAAGGGGAAAATCAAAATAAAGAAAATAGAAGATATGACAACGGAAAAAGTGGAAATCATTATCCACTTACCTAACGATGTATCTCCTGATAAAACCATTGATGCCCTGTATGCCTTTACGGATTGCGAAACGAACATAGCTCCAAACGCTTGCGTAATTGTAGATAAAAAACCTCAATTCTTGAGTGTAAAAGATATCCTTGCATACGATACCCAACATACAAAAGAACTATTCCAAGCACAACTCAATATAAAACTCGGCGAGTTGGAAGATTCTTGGCATTACGATTCATTAGAACGGATTTTCTTTGAGAACCGTATCTATAAGACCTTGGAGCAGGACCAAAAGACCTGGGAAAGCCAATTAAAAGATGTATTTAACCAAATGAAAGAATATCAGAATTTTCTAAAGAGGGAAATCATAATGGATGATATTCTTAAGTTGGTAGAAAAGCCAGTAAGAAAAATCTCAAAATTCGATACAAAGGTAATAGATGAAAAAATCCGCAAAACGGAGCAAGAGATAGAGGTCGTAAAAAATAACTTGAAACACCTGACTGAATACACAATCGAGTGGTTCAAAAAACTTAAAAAGAAATACGGAGCCAACTATGAAAGACAAACCGAAATCACATCTTTTGAAACCATAGCGATTACAAAAGTAGTAAACAACAATGCAAAACTCTATGCTAATATGGAAGAAGGCTTTGTAGGAATTGGTCTTAAAAAAGATGATAACGGAGAATTTATCTGCGATTGCTCTGATCTTTCTGAAATAATCGTAATAAATAAAGACGGAAAATACAGGATAACGAAAGTAAGCGATAAAGCCTTTTTCGGAAAAAATCTTTTGTATGTCGGACTATTCAACAGGAATGATACAAGAACCATCTACAATGTAATTTACAGAGAAGGCAAGACCTCTGTTTCATACGCAAAGAGATTTGCAGTGACCAGTATAACAAGAGATAAAGAATACGATATCACTCAAGGTACTCCCGGCTCGGCTATACTTTGGTTCACGGCTAATCATAACGGAGAAGCGGAAACGGTAAAAATTAATTTACGCCCACGTCCCAAACTCAAAAAATTAAGTTTTGAGTACGATTTTTCAGAATTGGCTATTAAAGGCAAGATATCAAGAGGAAACCTGATTTCCAAAAATACGATTCAAAAGATCGTAATGAAATCAAAAGGCGTATCTACAATAGGCGGAAAAGATATTTGGTATGATGCAGATATTCAAAAACTTAACGATGACGGAAGAGGACAATATTTAGGACAATTCAATACCGAAGACAAAGTACTCGCAATCTTCAAAGACGGAACATACTACACGACCTCTTTCGACTTGAGTAATAGATATCAAGGGGATGTTCTCAAAATAGAAAAATTCGATGCAGACAAGACTTACACCGCACTCTACTATGATGGAGAAGCATCAGCTTTCTATGTAAAAAGATTTTCATACACATTAAGCGACAACAATCCGGTATCATTCATCTCGACAGGGAGAGGCTCATACCTTGTAGAATTAAGTGAAGACAAACATCCTCAGATACAGGTCAAATTCGGAGGCAAATATGCGCACCGAAGTCCTGAAAATATTGATGCAGAGGAATTTATAGGCAAAAAAGGCTTAACAGCAAAAGGCAAAAAATGCCACAACTACGATTTGGACATGGTATGTTTTATAGAACCTCTACACAAACCGGAAGACAATATCGAGACAGAAGAGCCTCAAAATATGGCAGGCGAGATTGACAACGAAGATGTAGAAGAAATCGATTTGCCTAACCCTGAAGACATAGATGGAGGAGAGGCAGGAGACCAACCTACACTATTCTAATGATAATAACTCTTTCAGGATTTATGGGAAGCGGGAAAAGCAGTGTCGGACGAGAACTCCGCACATTGCTTTTTTGCGATTATATCGACTTGGACAGCCTTATCGAACAAGAAGAAAACAAATCCATCCGCGAAATATTCTCAAAATATGGAGAAAAAAAATTCAGAGAGATAGAGTTCAATAAATTGAACAAACTTCTGCTACGCAGAAAATCTACCCTCCTCCTATCATTAGGAGGAGGAACGCTTACGCAGCCGCAAAATGCAGAATTGATAAAAAAACAAACATTCTGCATATATCTAAAAACTTCAGAAAAAGTATTAACGAAACGATTATTATCTAGTATAAAAGACCGCCCTTTACTAAGTAAAAGTGATAAACCGGAAGAAACAATACAAAATCTTTTACTTCAAAGGATACCTATATACGAAAATCAAGCAGACCTGATTATCGAAACAGACCATTTTACACCGAAAGAGATTGCGAATATAATCGCAAAGCAACTTCACGAACAAGGGCTCTGTTAATCTTCCCTGTCTCTGTCAAAGGAATACTTTCAGTCAAAAATATATGTTTGGGAATATGATATTTTGGCAATATTCCCTTTAACTTTTCCAAAGATATAAAATTCTCTGAAATCAGAACAACTGCATTCCCCAATTTTTCATCCGGAACAGATGTTAAAGTAAAAGGGAAAGAATAGTACTTTCTCAAGATCTCTTCTATCTCTTCAGGAATTATTTTAATACCCCCACTATTTATAACATTATCTATCCTGCCCTTTACAATAAATCCTCCATCATCAAAAATTTCTGCTATATCATTAGTAACAAGTATATCATCGCACACATAAGGAGCATCTATAACAAGAGTGCTTTTATCTGAAATAGAGAGATTTACGTATTCAAAAGGATAATAACGAGAAGAAGCGTCCTTACCTGTTAATCGGCGTAATGCTATATGGGATAAAGTCTCAGTCATTCCGTAAACAGAAAATACCTCATTTGGAAGTACGCTTATCTTGTCTTCCAATACTCTGTCGATTGCTCCGCCACCTATAATCAACTTCCCTATTTGCTCAAGACAAGACTTTTCAGAAATAACATTCAAAGAATTATATACCTGTAACGGCACCATTGCAGCAAAATCTATTTTTTCTCCGGCAAGTCTTTCCAAAGGATGTCCGGAAGGCTCTGTGACAATAAGCGACATACCGCAGACCAAAGACCTTACAACCATCATCATAGCTCCTATGTACTTCAAATCCATACATAATAATGCTGACATATCTTTATTTAATGAAAAGTATTTGCAAGTCGCAATCGCACTTACAACCATTTTATTTTTATCTACAATGATAATTTTCGGCTCACCGGTGGAGCCTGAAGTTTTAACTTTTATATAGTTATTTTTATCCCACCATAGACTTAAAAAACAGAATAAAGCTTCATTTTTTTCTGCTAAAGCAGGTAAATCAGCTTTTGAATAGCTCTGTCCGCCAAATTTCAAGACTTGCTGTTCCCTGTCGGTGATGTAGTTTATTTGTACCATAAATATTCGCCTTTAAGTTCGCTGTGTTCCTGCACGTTATCTTTATACAGAAGTCCTGTTCCAAGTCCTTGATGAAGAGGATTTTCATAGCAGGCGCATAGTTGAGCTATCGAGTTAAGCCCGATATTAGACTCCAAAGCAGAAGTTATCCACCAGCCGATACCGTATTTTTCAGCTAACCGAATCCATTCTTTTGTCCCTGAAATGCCCCCATGCAAAGACGGTTTGAGCACGATAAAACCGGGATGCAAAGTCGACAAAAGTTTTTCTTTTTCACTGACAGTATTACAGCCTATAAGTTCCTCATCCAAAGCTATTTGCAAAGGAGATTCCTGACACAATCTAGACATTTTTTCCCTATTTCCGGCACGGATAGGTTGTTCAATCGAGTGTATATCATACTTTGCCAAACGTTCCAATCTATCCTTTACATTACCCAAATCGAACGCCCCATTTGCATCCACACGCAACTTTACGTCATTAACAGTAAAGGTTTTACGTATCTTTGCCAACAATTTCAATTCATCTTCGAAATCTATCGCTCCTATTTTCAATTTAATACAAGTAAAACCAGCACGAAGTTTCTCCTCAACACGTTTCAGCATAGTGGAGAAATCTCCCATCCAAACAAGACCATTGATTTTAATTCCTTTTTCTCCTTTTGAATACTTCGTATCAAAAAAAGCATAAGAACCTGCGGTCTTATGCAAAAAAGCGGTTTCCAAACCAAACAAAATACTCGGACTGTTTCGTAATTTTTCGTGAGAAAAGCTTTGTTCTTGCTCCAATTGCCGGCAAATATTCTGTAAACATTCTTCGTAATCTTCAGCGTAATCGCAACTCAAATCAGGAAGCGGAGCACATTCTCCTATTCCCAATTCAGAATTATCATAAGCATCCAAAAGATGTAAATACCAGACTTTGCGAGTATTATATATTCCTCTTGAAGTACCGGCAGGCTCTTTGAAATGCAATAACTTAGGCTCTATTTCCAGTTTATACTTCATAAATAAGTTTAAGGGAATTTCGGATACTGTTTAAAGCATGGTTTTCTTTTTTCCAAAAACGCTTCTTTTCCTTCTTGTGCTTCATCTGTCAAATAATAGAGTAAGGTAGCATCTCCTGCCAATTCCTGAATACCTGCCTGCCCATCCAACTCAGCATTAAGCCCTGCTTTTATAAGTCTCAATGCCAAAGGACTAAGCTGCATCATTTCTTCTGCCCAAGCAACGTATTCGTCCTCCAACAGCTCTAATGGTACAACTTTATTGACAAGTCCCATATCTAAAGCCTCTTGTGCAGAGTATTTACGACACAAAAACCAAATCTCTCTGGCTTTTTTCTGTCCGACAACTCTTGCCAAATAGGAAGCGCCGAAGCCTGCGTCAAAACTGCCTACTCTCGGTCCTGTCTGTCCGAATACGGCATTTTCGGAAGCAATGGACAAGTCGCATACTACGTGCAGGACATGACCTCCACCGATAGCATATCCGTTAACGGCAGCGATTACCGGTTTTGGTATGCTCCTGATTTGTTTCTGAACATCCAATACGCTTAAGCGCGGCACTCCGTCTTTACCGATATAACCTCCTCTTCCTTTGAAATTTTGATCTCCTCCTGAGCAAAATGCCATATCACCTGCACCTGTAAGTACTATGACATTTATATTACGGTCTTCTCTGCAAATCCTCAAAGCATCTCCGATCTCTGCGGTAGTAGTGGGTGTAAAAGCATTCCTATAACGCTCTCTATTGATGATAATCCTTGCTATTCCATCGTAAAAGTCAAACAGTATATCTTCGTAATTTTTAATGGTCTTCCATTCTCTTTTCATATCCTTATTATATTTGTTTTAGTATGTCCGCATCTTGTTGCATATCGGTTATGACTTCGACGAGTAGCGGCTTTGTCGCTACCGGAGAGGTCATTATTTTTATTTTCTTTTTTAATTCCTCTTTATTTTTTACGCAGTGATATTCATATCCTGCGTTTTTCGCCCAGCCCTCTGCCGAGAGGTGAGGGCGTGCGGCGGTAATAAATTTTTCCGCCTCTAAGTGTCTGTCAAGTCCCGGAAGGGTTTTAAAGATACCTCCGCCGCCGTTGTTGAGCAGTAAGATTTTTAGATTTGGTAAGTTAGAGCCGAGATTTAAAGCGTTCATATCATAGAAGAAACTTAAATCTCCTATAATTAGGAAATTAAGTTGGCCGGACGATGAGGCAAAACCGATTGCGGTAGAGAGGGAACCCTCGATTCCGTTAACGCCTCGATTGCAGAAAACGCGCACAGAGGCGGATTTGTGGCATAATTCGGCGTATCTAACGGCATTACTGTTGGCAAGATGCAATACAGAGTACTCGGGTAGGGCGTCGATGAGGGCTTTTACAGCCAGCAGACCGCTGAACGGCAATTTTTGAAGGTCGGGATTTTTTATTGAAGTATTCCACAATTTTGAGTATTTTCTATCGGCTTTACGGTCGCAAATCTCATTTATAGAGTCTTGAAAAGGCATTTCTACAACTTTGGTAAGGCAGCAAAACAGGTCTGCGATTTCGCCGTTTTCTGAAATATGCCAGTGCTCTTTGGGAGGATTTTGCTTTATATAATTTTTCAATTTTTTTGACAGAATATGCCCTCCACAGGTGATTACAAGGTCCGGAGCAAGCGATTGTTTTTGGGCTTCCGACATTTTTTGCAGTGCGTAATCGAAACCTCTAATGTTGCCTGTGACGTTAGATATATGATCGTAAAAGATAGCGAAATTGTCTGCTTCAAAGTAATGTTCTTGTTGACCTACGATTATCATAATTTTTGCAAAGCCATCAAAATCAGGCAGTTCGTAATGACGGGTAATTATGCGTTCTTTGGGCAAGGACGTAGCGGTGAAGTCGAATAGAGGCTCTGAAATTGGGATATTTATATGCACAGGACCTTTTACATGATGGTTAATTTCGAGAAGAGCTTCGTTGATAAGGCGGTTACTATGCCAAGCATCTTCTTCGCTTCGTATTTCAGGCAAATTGTATGAGCCACTCACAAGGCTACCGAATACATTTTCTTGGGGAATGGTCTGTCCGTCCATCTGTCCTATCCATGCTTTGGGGCGATCTGCAGAAATTATTATAAGCGGGATATGTCTGTAATATGCTTCAGCAACGGCAGGGTAAAGATTAAGCAAAGCGGAGCCGGATGTGCAGCATACTGCAACAGGAATATGTTTAGCCAATGCAATCCCTATGGCGAAAAAGCCTGCGCTACGCTCATCCGTAACGGCATGACAGTGCATCCCTTCCATACACGACAACGTTTGGCATATCGGAGCATTCCTGCTTCCGGGACACAACACCACCTCTTCAATTCCATGCACCCTCAACAAAGCACAGAGTTGTAAAACATTTCTCTTATTTGAATAATGACTTACCTGCATATTAAAATATTAGCTACCGTACACATTTTTTCCCCTGTCTCACACCACTCTGCCTCCATTGATGATGATGGCATTATTCCGCTACCTGAATAAAGTGTAGCTTCTCGACAATCAATCTGCGCACATCTTAGATTTACATAAATATTCATATTCTCACCCACAATGCCTACTAAACCGGAATAGTATTTCCTTGACTTGCTTTCATTCTCATATATGAAGTTACGCGCTTTTATTTCCGGCAGGCCGCAAACAGCAGGAGTAGGATATAAACAAGAAATAAGTTCCCCTGCACTACAATGCGATGAGAAACAAAAATCAGTCTTTAAATGTTCCAAATGCCCTGCACGAACAGTATATGGTTCGCTTTCAGATAATTCGTATGAGTTATCTTTCAATTTTTCTCTTATATAAGATGCAACAAGTCCTTGTTCCCGAATATTCTTAGCATCCCATACACTCTGCTCTTTAGAAGGAACCCTTGTACCTGCCAAAGCGACAGTATGATATACATTATTTTCTTTTGTCAGCAATATTTCAGGACTGCATCCAAGCCAAAGTCCGCTATATAGAGAGTAAAAAACATAGATGAAAACATCCTTGTAAGCATTACAAGCGTTCAGAAATGTTCCTATAATATCCGGCTCTCCAACTAATGATAACTGCATTTGCCTTGATAAAACCAATTTACTATACTCTCCTGCTTTGATCTTTTCAGAAAATATGCCGAATTTCAAAGCATATTCTTTTGAAACAGACTTATCCAGAATAAGATTTTGATTTGCATCGAGAATTGTATTTTTCTGACTCTCAGTTTTCAGAGTACACTTGTGTAAGAAATTAATATATAACCTTTTACATTCTTCCGTAGCAACAAAAGGCGTAAACAAAAAACCTTCATTGCCAATCTCTTCCAAACTATCTAATACTGAAACGTCCCCTGAATAAAGAAAATGCCCTTCAGATTCTCCTGGCAAACGATACAAACAAAAAGGACTACCACAGAGCAAACACTTTCTTAAAATGTCCTCTATAATCATCTCTTTTTCAATATGCTGTTGGTAACCCTCACTGTAGAAATCAATTTTCCATCATTAGAAAATAAATCCACATTCCAGATATGAGTAGATTTCCCGAGATGAACAATACAAGCTTTTCCGTATATGATTTCACCTAAATAAGCCTGCGATATATGATTTCCACTAACCTGTATTCCCACGGCTATTTCATCACCATTGCAGATCAACGTAGAACCGTATCCTGCCATAGTCTCTGCAAGAGCCAAAGAAGCACCCCCGTGCAAAATTCCTCCGGGTCTGCAAGTACGCTCATCCACCGGCATTTCAGCCTCTACCTTTTCAGAAGACCCCGAAGTTATTTGAATTCCGAGATTTTCTATTAAAGTATGTTGGAATTCCTTAAGCATACTATATAAACTCTTCTCTTTCTCTTATATCTTTTATGCGCAACTGTACGGACGTATTGCCTCTATAATAATTTTCAACTATAGAATAACAAATATCGAAAGGATTGCCTGCTTTTATGTAATCAAAACTATCTGACATATTGAAAGCAATTGCAGTCATAGGCATATAAGGTTTAGATTCTTGTATCAAATCAAGTTTCATATGTAATCCGCAAGCGCCGACTTTTCTTCCGCTACCGTGATCATACACATTCTCCGTAAGAAATAAAGGAGTAGTGTTACCGGGACCAAAAGGCTGGAACTGCTTCAAAATCCTTACAAACTTAGGAGTTATCTGTGAGAAATCCAATTTTGCATCCAATTCCACTACCGGAGTCATCAAGTCCTTGGTAAGTTTCTCTGCAACATATTTATTTATCCTATCGCAAAATTCGTATATGTGTTTTTCTGCCATAGTAAGCCCGGCAGCATAAACATGTCCGCCAAAATTCTCAAGCAAATCGGAGCAACTTTCGATTGCAGAATATAAATCAAATCCCTGAATACTTCTTGCGGAACCTGTAATAAAACCATTGGATTTAGTAAGCACAATAGTAGGTTTATAAAAAGCCTCAACCAGTCGCGAAGCTACTATCCCCACAACTCCCTTATTCCAATCAGGATTATATACTATAGTTGCATGCTCGTAACAAAGACAAGTATGCGAATTGACCATATTAAGCGCCTCTTCTGTAATTTCCTTGTCTATATTCTTGCGCTCATTATTATTCTCATTGATTTTAATACCTATTTTTACCGCCTCTTCATCATCCTGTGCCGTCAACAACTCTACGGCCAAGCGCCCTGTCTCCATACGACCGGCAGCATTGATGCGAGGACCTATCTTAAATACTATATCATCTATCGTTATATGCCCAGGCTCCAATTTAGACAGATTAATCATTGCCAAAAGACCTTTCCTTGGAGATTTGTTGAGTTGTTCCAAACCAAAATAAGCCAAAATTCTATTTTCTCCTACCACTGAAACCAAATCAGCAGCAATACTTACTACAAGCAAATCCAAAAGAGGTATAAGCGTTTCAAATTCTACTCCGTAGCGCAATGAATAAGCCTGTACCAACTTAAATCCAACACCGCAACCTGAAAGATCATCAAAAGGATAACCGCAATCTGCACGTTTAGGGTCTAAAACAGCAGTTGCAGCAGGCAAAACATCTTCCGGCAAGTGATGATCGCAAATAATCATATCTATTCCTTTGGAAGCAGCGTAATTTACTTTTTCATTCGCTTTAATTCCGCAGTCAACAGTAATTATCAACTTAAAATTTTCTTCGGCAGCAGTATCTATACCATATTTAGAGACTCCATAACCTTCATTATATCTGTCCGGTATATAAAAGTCAATATATTTGGTAAATCTTTTTATAAAAGAATAAACCAATGCAACGGCAGTTGTACCATCAACATCATAATCACCGTAGACTAATATTTTTTCTTTGGAAACAATAGCTCTGTGAAGCCTTTCGACTGCTTCATCCATATCCCGCATCAAAAACGGATTATGTAGTCCATCTAAAGAAGGGCGAAAGAAAGAACGAGCATCATCAAAAGTCTCCACTCCTCTTTTAATAAGAAGTCCAGCCAAAACTGCATCAATACCTAATTCGGCTGCAATGCGACTGACTTTTTCAGGATCAGCAGGCTCTATGAAATCCCATTTTTTTTCTTTTGCCATAATATACAAATATATTGAATTTATTTAAGTTCCCCAAAAGAGTTAGGCAAAAGAATTAAAGAAAAGGCTGTCAAGGAGAATTTACAGATCTACCCAATTTATTTGCGCATCTCTTTTCCACCATGTCATTTGTCTTCTTGCATAATTCCAAGTATGCGAACGAATATTGTCCACGGCTTCCTCCAAAGAAGTAATTCCATCAAAATAATCGAAGAGTTCTCGATAACCTACCGTTTTCAGCGCTGTTGTTTCCCTGTATTTTTCCAAAGAGCTGACTTCATCGACAAGCCCGGCATCCATCATTCCTGTTACTCTACGAAAAATCCTATCACGTAAATCATCTCTATCTCGCCTCAAACCTATTTTTTCAATCTCAAAATTTCGTTTCTTCACTTCTCCTGTTTTAAAAGAAGAAAAAGGTTTTCCGGTAGCAATACAGACCTCTAATGCCCTTACCACCCTTCTTCCATTTGCGAGATCGATTTGCTCGCACGACAAAGGATCCATACTCCTTAATTCCTCAGCCAGCACCTCAGCTCCCTCTTCTTCCAAACGTTTCAAAAGTTCTGCTCTAATCACAGGATCACCATCCGGCAAATCATCCAATCCCTTACAAACGGCATCTATATAGAACATAGAGCCACCTGTCATCACAAGTGTTTCATGCCCCTTTTCGAACAACTCCTCAATCACATTCAAAGCATCTATCTCATAACGACCTGCCGTATAGAAATCAGTAACGGAAATAGTCTGTATAAAATAATGTTTAACCGCAGCAAGTTGATCTGCCGAGGGTACAGCCGTACCAATAGACATCTCTTTATACATCTGTCGAGAATCACAAGATATTATCGGTGAATCGTATTTCTGTGCCAACTCGATGCTGTAATCTGTTTTTCCAACACCTGTGGGTCCCAAAAGAATAACCAGTTTCCGGGGCATCTCTAAAGATTTACATCCTCCGAACCATCATAAACCTCATCTTCTCCACTTTCGTCTTCATCATCCAAATCTTCATCCTCTTCATCTTCAAAATCCAAATCATCGTCCAACTTAGGATGCTTTCTCTCTTCCGGCAAGTCCTCATACGAGACATAACCATTCTCAAACTCCACAGGATTAGGCCCTTTCGTATCAACTATCATAGGAGACAACTCCGAATTTCCCTCCTCCTTATCCTCCAAAACAATAGTTACGCTCTTTTTATCAACCATATCATAAAAATATACAAAAGAAGCGACTCCCATCGAGACAGTAGTTCCGACAGATACATTATCAACAGTACCGAACCCAAGATCGAAAAGCCCGTAACGGGCAATCAACTTATTCTCTGCGTCAAGCGCCTTGAATAAAATCAACTGGTCCAAAGGGAACTCCATATCCGAACGCATCTGCTTATGAAATGCATACAATGAAATATTGCTTCCGACCGAATAAACTCTATAAAATCCCTTTATAGAAGGGAGAGTAACTCTGTATTTTAAGATCATACCGTTTTTCAAATATTAATCAAAGTTACAAAATATTTTTCTCCCGTTGCAAAATATTCCGATTTTCCCTAAATTCGTATTAAGAAGTCACAAAGACCGAGAAAGCGACCTATATGAGCATAACTAAAGACACATATAAAAGCATTGCAGGTCCCACAGAGGGTCTATTCAAAGACAATGGAAGCAGATTTATATCTTATGCTTATCCCGCAGACAACGAAGAACAAATAAAAACAATAATCGAGAGGCTGAAAAAAGAACATCACGATGCACGTCACCACTGTTATGCGTACAGATTGGGATTGACAGGGGAAAAATACAGAGCGAACGATGACGGCGAGCCATCTTTTTCAGCAGGTAAACCGATACTCGGACAAATAGACAGTTCCGGACTGAGTGATACCCTCATTGTCGTTGTGCGATACTTCGGAGGTATCAAATTAGGTATTCCGGGATTGATAAGAGCGTATAAAACAGCTGCATCAGACGCACTCGAAAAAGCCGAACGAATCGAGAAAACCGCAATGGAGACTTTCAGATTAGAGTTCAATTACGACAATATCAACAACGTAATGACAATAATAAAAGGTATGGGACTGACAACTGCAAATCAGGAATTTTCAACAAATTGCTCATTAAATACATATGTAAGGCTTTCCAAAACAGATGATTTTTTATCGGCATTTTCAGGAATCCCATTATGTAAAATCTCTAAAATATAATCCATCACAATATGCGTAGAAATTTAATTTCCATCCGAGATTTCTCAACAGAAGAAATTTTACACATCCTCAATGCAGCAGAGACTTTCGAAAAGAACAGAGAACAAAGCTTTCTGAACGGGAAAGTCATAGCCTGTCTGTTTTTCGAACCCTCCACACGAACCAGACTTAGTTTTGAAGCTGCTATCAATAGGTTAGGAGCAAAAGTAATAGGCTTTTCAGATGCTAAAAATACAAGTATCAGCAAAGGAGAGACTCTCGAAGACACCATAAAAATAGTATCCAACTATGTAGACCTTATCGTTATGCGGCATCCTGTATCAGGAGCAGCAGAAATCGCATCCAAAGTCGCATCCGTACCGGTCATAAATGCAGGAGACGGAGACAACCAACACCCTACACAAACTCTTTTGGATATGTATTCGATAAAGCAAACTCAAGGCACATTGGAAAACCTGAAAATCAATATGGTAGGTGATTTAAAATACGGACGCACCGTTCACTCTCTCACCGAAGCAATGTACAGATTTAATCCTCAATTCGTCTTCACCTCTCCTAAAGAACTTGCAATGCCGGGCAAATATTTGGAATTTCTCGATAACAACAATATTCCGTACAAACAGACAACAGATATCTGCGAAGACCTGAACGACTGCGATATACTGTACATGACCAGGGTACAACAAGAGCGGTTCCCAAGTATAGAAGACTATGAAAAGGTCAAAGACTGTTATCGCCTCACTGCCTCTATGCTTGAGAAGGTCAAACAGAATATGAAAATACTGCATCCGCTTCCGAGAGTAAACGAAATAGCGCAAGATGTAGATGATACTCCATTTGCATATTATTTCCGCCAAGCAGGTAACGGAATGTATGTAAGAATGGCTGTAATTTCATATTTATTAGGTTATATCTAATAATTTTTATAAATTTACAGTTACAAATAAACGATTTGTTAAAATTTAACCGTAATTATTAACACATTTAAAATCAAGTCCGATATGAGTAAGGTTCATGTTTTTAATGCAGGTCCTTGCATCCTTCCGCAAGAAACTTTAGATAACACTATCAATGCAATTAAAGATTTCAAAGGGACTGGCGTATCTGTCCTAAGCGTATCGCACCGTTCAAAAGAATGGGGAGAAGTAATGGATGAAGTACGTGCAAACTGGAAAGAGCTATTGAATATCCCGGAAGATTACGAAGTTATCTTTCTCGGCGGCGGTGCAAGTCTGCAATTCGTGTACGTAGCAATGAATTACTTAGAGAAAAAAGCAGGCTATTTGGACACGGGCGTATGGGCGCACAATGCTCTCAAAGAAGCGCAAATCATAGGAGACGCTATAGCAGTAGCCTCATCGGCAGACAAGAATTACACTTACATCCCAAAAGGCTACGATATTCCTTCCGATTTGGATTATTTCCACATCACCACTAACAACACCATTCACGGAACGGAAATAAAAACCGATATAGACTGCCCCGTACCTCTGATCGCAGATATGTCATCCGATATTTTCACTCGGCATATCGACTTCAGCAAATACACGATGATTTACGGAGGAGCGCAGAAAAACGCGGGTCCGGCAGGTGTTACATTTGCCATAATCAAGAAATCCTCACTCGGTAAAGTCAGCCGTAAACTGCCTTCAATGCTGGATTATCGCAAACATATCGACAAAGAATCAATGTACAATACCCCTCCTGTAATCTCTATTTTAGTGATGAACGAAACGTTGAAATGGCTCAAACGTATAGGAGGTATAGATGCCATCAGCAAAATCAATGATGAAAAGGCTAAAACGCTCTATGCAGAAATAGACCGAAACAAATTATTCCGTGGCAAGGCTGAAAAAGAAGACCGCTCCATTATGAACATATCATTCGTAATGGAAAACGGCTACAACGATTTAGAAGCCGAATTTTTAGATTTTTCAAAGAAAGCCGGCATCGTAGGAATCAAAGGACACCGTTCAGTAGGAGGCTTCAGAGCATCAATTTACAATGCGTGCTCCCTCGATGATGTCAAAGTTCTGACGAATTGTATGGCAGAATTTGAAAAATTACACGCATAGCGTGAGAAGCGTTTTTTCAAAACGCAAAAAAATATCGGAATTTTAAAAAAGTAAATAATTTTAAAATGAAAATACTAATAGCCACACAAAAACCATTCGCCAAAGTAGCAGTGAATGGGATTAAAGATATTCTGACAAAAGCAGGACACGAAACGGTTTTACTTGAAAAATATGCAGATCAATCAGACCTTATAAAAGCCGTTACCGATGCAGAAGCACTGATTATCAGATCAGATAAAATAACGAAAGAAGTTATAGAAGCAGGTAAAAAACTAAAAATAATAGTAAGAGCCGGTTCAGGATTTGACAACGTAGACTTAGAAGCAGCCACGGCACATAATATAATAGTAGAAAATACTCCGGGACAGAACTCCAACGCAGTAGCCGAACTTGCCATAGCAATGATGATTTTTATGAGCAGAAATCAATTCACCCCTACGGCAGGATGTGAAATATCAGGCAAAAAAATCGGTATACAGGCTTTCGGAAATGTAGGACGCTTGGTAGGTAAAAAAGCCGAAGCGATGGGGATGTCAGTAATGGCAATCGATCCGTTTATCCCGGCAGACAAAATTACTGAATTGGGAGCGACACCGGCGAAGACATTGGAAGAACTGTACAGTTTATGCGATTACATTTCCATACATATCCCTGCTACGCCGGAAACCATCAAATCTATTAATTACGAATTGATTACCAAGATGCCGCAAGGAGCAGTATTAGTCAATACGGCGCGCAAAGAAGTAATAGACGAGGAAGGCTTGGACAAAGCTTTGGAAGTACGTCAAGACCTCAAATATATTACGGATGTAATGCCTGACAATTACGCTAAACTGCAAGAGAAATATGGATTAAGAGTATTCGCTACGCCTAAAAAAATGGGTGCGCAAACAGCCGAAGCCAATATTAATGCAGGTCTGGCAGCAGCTACTCAAATAGCAGAATATTTTAATAACGGAAGTGTAAAATTCCAAGTAAACAAATAACGAAATGGTAAAAGTAAAACCGTTTGCAGCCGTAAGGCCGCCAAAGGGGCTTGTCACAGAAGTTGCAGCTCCGCCATACGATGTACTTAATTCAGAAGAAGCCAAAGTCTTAGCCGGAGAGAAATCATTGCTTCATATCACAAAGCCTGAAATAGATTTTGAACCTATACTTCCTGATCACGATGAGAAAGTTTACGACAAAGCGGTAGTTAATTTCAAAATATGGCAAGATAAGAAATGGCTTGTGCAAGATGAAAAGCCTTGCTATTACGTATATGCACAGACAATGGATAAACGTACACAGTACGGACTTGTACTCTGCGCGCATACGGATGATTACGCAACAGGGCTTATCAAAAAGCACGAATTGACCAGGAAAGATAAGGAAGATGACAGGATGGTACACGTAAGGATACAAAATGCCAATATAGAACCGGTTTTCTTTGCTTATAAAGATGATGCAGAACTTAACTCTATCGTAGATAAAGTGATTTCAGGAGCAGCAGAATATGATTTCATAGACGAAAATAAATTCAGACATCAATTCTGGGTGATAGACAATCAGAAAGATATTGACAGGATTTCTGAAATATTTACTACGAGAGTAGAGGCTTTCTATGTGGCGGACGGGCATCACAGGACGGCTGCGGCTGCTCGTGTAGGTGCAGAGAAAAAAGCGGCTAATCCTAATCATACAGGTAATGAAGAGTATAATTACTTCATGGCAGTATGTTTCCCTGAAAGCCAACTGAAAATCATTGATTACAACCGTGTTGTTAAAGACCTGAACGGGCTTTCTGAAGAAGCTTTTCTGAAAGCATTGGAGAACGATTTCGAGGTTAAAGAAATAAGCACAAGCACGCCTTACTCACCTTCTCATTTACATAACTTCTCTATGTACCTCAACAAGAAATGGTATTCTTTAGAGGCTAAACAGGGCAGATATGACAATAATGATCCGATAGGTGTTTTGGATGTAACCGTTCTTTCAAACCTTGTACTGGACAAGATATTGGGAATCAAGGATTTGCGCACAGACAAACGTATTGATTTCGTGGGAGGTATCAGAGGGCTGGGAGAACTTTCACGCCGTGTGGACAGCGGTGAGATGAAGGTAGCCTTTGCTCTGTATCCCGTTTCCATGCAACAACTCATCAATATTGCTGATACGGGTAATATTATGCCGCCTAAAACGACTTGGTTTGAACCGAAATTGCGTAGCGGACTTGCTATCCACAAATTATCATAACAATTCTGCGACTTCCCTACACGGGCAGCCGCAATTATTTTGCTTCGGGAAGCGAAAGCTTCCACCGTTGAGTTGCTAGCCGAGCGAAGCGATGGCTGTTTAAGAAAGGATTGATCAGCGGCTTGTGACCGCTGTCAATCTTCCTCTTGAAATTTCAGCAGGCGCGAACAGCGGCTGCGGCTTTTCCCTGAGCAGCCGGAGCGAGGGACTTTGAAAAAGACTTCCGGTTTTCGGGAGGCAACGACCGAAAAAGTTACATTTTACAAACTTTTTCAGAGGCACGAAGTGAGGCTGCGAACGGGGGAATTTCAGAAAAATTAATCCAAAGGAATCGTTATTTTGGCGGCGAAAATGCGTTCCGGATCTCCGAATAAGGCGATGGATTCAGCGATTATACCTTTATTCAAAGTCACTTTTTCGTTGAAAATCACCTTTCCGTTGTGAGAAATCTTTACGGGAAGTGTGAAATCGACCTTGTCTATATATAAATCAAAGGAGCCGCTTATGTTGCCGCTGTTCTTTTGGGTTTCTACTGTAAATTCATTGCCGTTATGCTTTACATCGAAGGTCATACTGCTGCCTTTTTCGGGAGAAAGGTTCTTGAAACCGAGATAATAGACAGCAGGCGAATAACTGTTTTTGCCATCAAGGTCGTAATATTCGTAAGTAATTCTTTTAGGATAGGTACGACGGGTTTGGCGGACAAGCCAAGGAGAAACAAGCGTGTAATCTATACTATGGTCTCGTCCCTCTTGAATATTTACTTCGTGAATAAAATCTTCCGGGCTATCCTGATGCAAACGAGCCAATTCCGATTTCCATTTACGGGCAAAGTCCGAACGGCTATAAGCATAGTCATGCTCCCCTACTTCCATACGGAAAGCGACATTTCTAAGGTTTTTCGCATGCTCGCCGACAAATTCCGCCCCTGCCATAGGACCGACTCCGCCAAAATAATCCGGCATGAATAGCCCTAAGCGAAGACTGCCGTAGCCGCCTTCCGATATTCCCATCACATACACTTTATTCGGATTTACCAAACCGCTAAGCACTCCTATTTGAAACGCTCTTCGGAAAGCAATTCGTTTCGGCTCGAAATACCATCTTCCTTTACGGTCATCAGGCATACGAGGTATAAAATATATCACAGGCGTATTTTCTTTATAGACGGAATAAGCCAAATAGTAGGCAGTCTGGAACTCTCTGCTGTTGATATTGCTTCCCCACGGCTCCTTTTCTTGCGGATACATACCGCCACCGTGCAAGTTGATAATCATCGGATAGCCGTCGGCAGGCTTTTCTCCTTTGGCAAAGACATATAACTTCATTTTTTCGCCTTCGGGAATATCCCATACAGGCTCTTTATACACTTTTGTAAGACCAAAAAGTTCAGACGGTTCTATCTTGTCCTTATGTGTCTTACACCAAAGATTCCATAAAGTTTCTTTTTCTTTATTCAGGTTTTTTATATCAAAAACTTTATGATACAGACCTTCCGGAGCATCGGACGGGCGAACATTATCCCAAGACGAACTGAAATAGTTAGTTATTTCCGCTTCTGTGACAGGCTTTACCTGCTGTGTCGAAATAGATTTTTTGCAGGAAAATGCAAAACAGGTACACAGGAATATAAAAAAGATATATGATTTTCTATTCATGTCTGCAATAATATAAATTATCGGGGAAATAAAATACTTATCGTACCATTCCCCCGAAAATCAGTTTTTTAATATTCTTCGAAATATTTTTTATATTTTTCAGAATCCAATTTCCACGCACTCAAGTAGGCATCGATACAGCCTTTAGGAACATAAAAATGAAGAAAAGGCTTTCCGTCTTTATCCCAAGTAAGATCTTCTATGCCGTTGTAAGGCTTATGCAGCAATTCCGGAGGTGTCTTGCCTTCGAAAATAATTTCTTTCAAATCCTTGCAGTAATACAATGCACTTGAATAAAACTTGGTCACGGATGCAGGCATTTTCACAGCTACCAAGCCCTTGCATAAAGCCAAACATTGTGACGGTACCGTCTCTACCTTGGAAGGAAATACGAAAGTCTTCAGAGATGTCGCACCGAAGAATGCTTTTTCCCCAATAACTTCTACAGAATTAGGCAAGGTAATCTTACTCAATTTTGTTAAGCCGGTGAAAGCCATAGCCGTTATGCTTTCCAAATTATTTCCCGGAAAAACAAGTTCTTCAAGATTTGACATATATGAAAACCAAGGCCAGTTTCCGCCGGTCGTTTTCAGATTTGCAGGCGCAATCAGTTTCTTTAATGTACGGCAATCTTTAAACCCATAACTGTCATCGTCAAAGCCTAAAGAAGCTCTGCTCAAATCCAGTGACTCCAATGTGAAAGAAAGTTTTTTAAGGGCCTCCACATCATCATCATTAAATTCTCCGCCATTAATAGTAAGATGCTTAAATTCTTTTAGCGATTGTTCTTTTAGCCGCGCTGCAAGAGTACCCGGTTTCAAATTGTCAATCCTCACTTCTCCTTCCGCAGCGGCATTGCTACCCGTTGTTCCTATATATTCATATTTGAATCTGATATTTCCCCATTTTCCTTTACTGCCTTTCCAGTCGATGAACTGTATTTTCACATAATCGCCTTTCGCAGTCCTTACAATATATACTTCCTTCCCCACGACAACGCTCATTCCCTCAAATTTATACCATGTCGTCAATAAAGGGTTGAAATTGTCTGTAACCACCTTTGGAGGCATACTACGCATAGAATATACAGACTTCCTTACATCTTTTTTCCAAAAAGACTCCTGAGAACTTTCAAGGAAAGGAGAAACCGTCTTTACTGCCTGAAAATCAGTATATAATGTACGATAAACTGCTGCTTTTCCCGCACCGCTCGGACCTCCGTTGGTCTTACCGTTTATATCATAAAAAGCAACATCCCAATCCAATGAAGTCTCAATACCGTCTTTGAGTTCCACCTGCTTATTCTCAGCAAAAGAAAAATACACAAAATCCGCCTTCGTTCCCATTTTCAGTTCTACTTCCTGAACGCCCTTTAACTTTCTTTCAGGCAATTCATTTCCTTTTTTATCGCAACCTGTGAATAAAATGGAAATTCCCAAAAGGCTGCAAATCAATTTTTTGTTCTTCATTAAATTCATAATTCCATTAGTTTTTATGTAAAATAATGATACAAAATTACAGTGCGGCAAAACAAACGACAATACCAATATCTAACTATTTTAATAAGGTAAAATCACAAAATATGCTGATTTATTTTTAAGATTCTGCCTTTAAGCAGCCTGCGCGAAGCCCCTTTCAGAGGCTTCACCGGCTGCT
>JBQMXN010000003.1:0-117088 GCA_052173975.1 Candidatus Cryptobacteroides sp.
TTCCTTACAGACTATTTTCTTTACCTCGTTTTCTCTCTCAATATTTTCAATGAACGGCGTTCGATTCAAGTCCCGAAAGACTTGTTATTTCTCAAACGGGCTGCAAAGATAAGGACTTTTTCTTTCTTTGCAAATAATTTTCACATTTTTTTGATTATTTTTTATTCAGGCTGCTAAAAAAGTATTTTTAGCGCCGAAAAGCGCATTCGCGCTTAAAAAATCAGCGGTTTAGAAATAAGTAAAAAAAGGGAGATGCGCCGCTTTCGGCGACCGCATCTCTTCTTCTTGAATTTTTATTTAGAGTTGTAAATTTCAATTAGTTGAAATTTACTAACGTCCTTTGTCTTGTTGCTGAAATCGCGTAAACTTTATAGTTGTTGTCCCAATTTTGAGGAATTGTGAAAGTTGCGACTGTTTTGCCCATTTGGGTGATGCCTTCGGATACGTAAATCAGTTTATCGGCAGCATCGCGAACTTCGTAAATGACTACGTTTTTCCAATCTTTCATGGTCAAGGTCTTGTCTTTTCTGGTAGCTGTACCTGCCACCACAGCTGCTTTGGTCTTGAAATAGTCTTTATTGTTGTCCGTGATGTATTCCAAAGCGACATCAGGCTTCGCATAACCGAGATTTGCAACGCGTGTACGGATAGCTTGCGCTCTTTCCGGCGTAACTTTTACTTGTTCTTTTCCGTAGTCGTCAATAATGGCATCTACGGGTTTGAGAAAGCCCCAAGCGGTAAAGAAATCAGTAAGATCCATTTTAGCGACTTTTGAACAAATATATACAAATTCGGTTTGTTGGTCACCGGGCGTATTTAATGTAGGGTTTACACGTAAATGTTCGAAAACGTCAGGGTAAAAACCTCCTTTATCGCTTTGTTTTTCAGGTGTTCGGCCGAGAACGTTTCCGAAATAGAGTTGGAGTTGCCAGAATGGAATAAGTTTATTGAACACATCGCCATGAGTAGCATGAGATTCGCCTTTTAAGACTAAGTTGTTTAAAGAAGATTCGTATTTGTTTTCATTAAGCGCACGGGATTGCTTTTGAAATGTTACGGTTTGTACGTAGAGTGAAAACACGTTTGTCGTGACTTCCGTAGTTCCGCGCCATTTGAAGCCTGCTGTCTGATTGCAATGTCCGCATTCATGTGCAGGTCCCCATGAGCCTGATATTATACTTTCAGGAGTGCATAATGAGCTTAAAGTATTTTCATTATATGCGGTATAGTTAGGGCTGGCATACATAAAGCCTTTATAGACGACTTGAAAGTGCATCCTGTTGATATTTACTCTATTGTATTTGTACAGTCCTAACAATTCCCATTCAGCTTTTACCAATCTGTCGTATTTTTCTATCAATTCGGCAGCATTTTTAGTAAGCCCCATAAAACTGTTTGTGGTAAATGTAAGGTGAGAGTATTTGCCGACAATATCAAAATATTTAGCTTTTGCGTTATTGATAAGTCTTGTCCATTCGTCCGGTCTGTGTCTGTCGATATCGAAATAGCCGTTAACAGTACCGTTTGCAAAATGAATGTTTATGACAGGAGCTTGTTTATAATCGTCCGTATGATATGCTATGTAAACCAGCCCTCCTTTATCTCCGACTTTTATTCTGTTCAATCCATCGTGTACGGTATGATATTCCGGTTTGAAGCCGTCTCCGCCGGGTCTATAAAGCTCTCTTATCATTATTGAGACTTGTCTGCCTTGCAGATTGTCTGCGAGAACAATCAGTTCTTCTTTCGGAGCAGCATATATTCCGGTAACATTATCGTAGATATTGTATGGCCATATTTTATTAGGACCTGATACCCTGCCGGGATCAGGATAGGCTTTGAATTTGCGTATTCTGAATTCGGAAGGATATTTACCGTTCTTCATAGTTAAAGCCATATTCTTAAAAAACGCGGATTTGATGTTGTTTATATCGCTTTCACTTATTCCGGGTTTGAGTTCCGAACAAGATCTATCAGTAAATACAGTCAAAGGATCAAAATTTTCAGGATTCTTTTTATAGAACTCCATTTCGGCACATGCGGCAAACCCGTTATTTCCTGATTTTACGATAAACCGTATTGATTCTATATTTTCTCTCAGATTTACAGGAATATCAACGGTAGTGGCAGATGTAGTAGCTTTGAAATCATATGTTAATGCTTTTACGAATTGGCCTGCATTCGCCCCGCCTCTTTGTTTAACCATTATATCTACTTCTTTGAAAAGCCCGTTGCCGGCATTACCTTGTACCGGATAATATATAAAGTAGTCTATATCAGATTTTTCCTCGAAATTGTAAGTAAGGGTAATCGGGAAATAATTAGGAATGTTTTTATCCCATTTTGAGTGATAGTTGGTAGTTTTATCTCCATCGAAGGAACGTTCTATGTTTGAAGTTCCATTTGGCTGGAAAGAGGAGGCATGGCCTGATTTTACTTTTATTTGCAAATCAGGTTTGCTATCTTCTATTTTATGCGGTTTATAATTTGAAAAACCTGCTTGAGTGAGATATATTGTGGCATCAAATACTTTAATTCCGTCTTTCCCTTTTATTTTTATATCCAAAGTACGTTTTGATTCGTATGGATTGGCAGAGATTTTAAGGATATGCTTATCTGTAATTTCATCGTATTTACCGGCAGGAGTAATTGTTACCCATGGTGTATTTTTAGTATCTATTTCATATTCTACATTAGCTGTAACAAGTATGCCGTAAGTACTTTCTTCTGTTTTTGCCGAAAGAATTGCCGGATTTACAAGAATCACATTATCTGTACCTAATTGACGTACAAAAATATACTCGCGTTTATCACCGTTAGCAAGAGTTATAGAGGCTATTCTTTTTTCTTTATTTGTATTTTCTTTTAATTTAATTTGAAGTTTCCCGTCTTTTATTACGGCTTCGCACCAGCCTTGACCGTTATCTGCGATATTAACGGATGAATAGGTTTGACCTTTCAAAGAAATTTCTTTAAAAGAAGCCGAAGTGGAAAAATTCAATATGTCTTCAGGGAATTTAGGTTCTTGAGTGACAGGTTTTTTAACTGTTGTTTGAATTGTTGTTTTAATGCAGCCTGCTAAAAGAAGAGGCAATAGCATCATCATAAGTAAAATTCGAGTTTTCATTTGAAATGAAATAAATTATATTTTTTAAAATTTGGCAAAAGTAAACATTTCTTTTTAATATTGTACATTATTGGATAAAACGATGAATTATGGAAAGTGTTTTAGATAGATTTTTAAGATATATTGCAGTAGAAACGACTTCCGATGAAAATTCGGAAAGCCAACCTAGTACGAAGAAACAGTTTGATTTATTGAATATGCTTCTTGGAGAATTAAGAGGGATGGGTATAAACGCATTTATAGATGAGTATGGCTATCTTATGGCGGAAATTCCTTCAAATACTGATAAGATTGTCCCTGCAATAGGTTTTATCGCTCACGTAGATACCTCTCCCGATGCTCCGGGTAAAGATGTGAAACCGCAAGTAATCAGGGATTATAACGGAGGAGAAATAGAATTAAAAGGAGTGCCGGGATTGAAGTTAAGACCTTCCGAATTTCCGGAAATGTGTAAATATAAGGGACAAACTTTGATAACTACCGACGGAACGACTTTGCTTGGAGCCGATGATAAGGCAGGAGTGGCGGAAATAATGTCGGCTGCCAAGTATCTAACTTCTCATCCGGAGATAAAGCATGGAGATATTAAGATAGGTTTTACTCCTGATGAAGAGATAGGGCGAGGCGTAAGGAAATTCAACGTGGAGAAATTCGGAGCAAAGTATGCCTACACAATGGATGGAGGAGAAGTAGGGGAAATAGAATTTGAGAATTTTAATGCGGCATCGGCAAAAATCACTATTCAGGGACTTAATGTACATCCCGGTTCGGCAAAGGGAAAGATGAAGAATGCTATTCTTATCGCTTCAGAGCTTAATAATCTATTACCGGTAAACGAGAGACCTGAATCCACTTCCGGATATGAGGGCTTTTTCCATATCGTGCATTTTTCAGGCAGCGTGGAGCAAGCAGAATTGACATATATTATAAGAGATCACGACAGCGTACTGTTTGAGAAAAAGAAGGCTTTGATGCAAGATTGTCTGAATTTTATAAATCGCAAATATGGAGAAGGTACAGCAGTTTTAAATCTGAAAGATCAATATTATAATATGAAAAGGCAAGTTGAGCCTCATTTCCATATTGTTGAGACAGCGATAAAAGCGATTGAACTTGCCGGGATTAAGCCTGTCGTGAAACCTATAAGAGGTGGTACTGACGGTGCAAATTTGAGTTTTATGGGTCTGCCTTGTCCGAATATCTTTGCAGGAGGATTGAATTTTCATGGGAAGATGGAGTTTGTGCCTTTGGAGAGTATGGAAAAAGCCGTAGAAGTCATTTTGAACATCGTACGGCTTTTTGAAAAAGAGAGTTAATTAAATTTATTTTATTACGTTAAGATCTTTTCCTACTTTAATAAATGCGTCAATGGCTTTGTCTATTTGCTCTATGGTATGCGCTGCCGAGAGCTGAACTCTTATACGAGCTTCGCCTTTCGGCACGACAGGATAGTAAAATCCGGTCACAAAAATGCCTTCTTTTGCCATACGTGCAGCAAAATCCTGCGATAGTTTTGCATCGTACAGCATAACTGCGCATATTGCGGATTGAGTCGGTTTTATATCAAAACCGGCAGACATCATTTTATCCCTGAAATATTTAACGTTTCTTTGCTGCCTGTCGTGTAATTCATCGCTTTCGGAAAGTATTTTAAACATCTCTATGCTTGCCGCAACAATCATAGGAGGAAGAGAATTTGAGAATAGATAGGGACGAGAGCGCTGCCTGAGCATATCTATTATCTCTTTTCTACCTGTTGTAAATCCTCCTACCGCTCCGCCGAATGCTTTACCTAATGTTCCTGTGAATATGTCTATCTTGCCATAGCAATCGAATTGTTCGGCTACTCCTCGTCCTGTCTTTCCGACAACTCCTGCAGAGTGGCTTTCATCTACCAATACGAGTGCATCGTATTTTTCTGCCAATTCACAGATCTTATCCATAGGAGCCACATTCCCATCCATAGAGAAAACACCGTCTGTGCAAATAAGTCTGAATCTCTGTGCTTGCGCCTCTTTCAAGCAACGCTCCAAATCTGCCATATCTGCATTAGCATATCTGTAACGCTGCGCCTTACATAGACGCACGCCGTCTATTATAGATGCGTGATTCAAGGAATCGGAAATAATGGCATCTTCCGCTGTCAGGAGCGGTTCGAATACCCCTCCGTTTGCATCAAAACAAGAAGCATAAAGGATAGTGTCTTCCGTATGAAAGAAAGCGGATATCACTTTTTCCAATTGTTTATGCAAATCCTGCGTACCGCAAATAAAACGTACGGAAGACATTCCGAAGCCTCTTTCTTTCATTGCCTTTTCTGCAGCAAGAGCAAGCCTCTCGGAATTTGCCAAGCCCAAATAGTTATTTGCACAAAAGTTCAATGCCTTGGATCCGTCCTCCAATGTAATTTCCGAGTATTGAGGAGATGCAATATTTCTTTCTTTTTTGTACAATCCTGCGGCTTCTATGGCTGCAAGTTCATCTTTGAGATACTGTTGAAATTTTCCGTACATAATTTTATTTTTTATTTACTTACAAATTTATCTTTTTTATAGAAATTTTCTATATAACTTTGCTTTTAAATAAATATATCGGCAAAATGAAAAACGTACTTATTATCGGTTCGACAGGTCAGATCGGTTCTGAATTGACAATGACTTTAAGAAAATTAATCCCTGCCGGGCAAATAGTAGCGGGATATATACAGGGAGCAGAGCCAAAAGGAATATTGGCAGAAAGCGGTCCGAGTGCGGAAGCCGATGTATTGAACGGTAAGCAGCTTGGTGACATTATAGATAAATACAAAATCGATACTATTTATAATTTAGCTGCATTATTGTCCTCAGTAGCCGAAAAAAAGCCTCTCATGGCGTGGGATATTCAGATGAACGGTCTGCTGAACATTTTAGAAATAGCAAGAGAAAAAAATTGTGCGGTATTTACTCCGAGCTCAATCGGCTCTTTCGGACCGACAACACCTCATATAAATACTCCTCAAGATACTATCCAACGTCCGAGCTCTATGTATGGAGTAACAAAAGTGGCGACAGAACTTCTTAGCGATTATTATTTCAAAAAATATGGGGTAGATACTCGTTCCGTGAGATTTCCGGGATTGATTTCTCACGTGACTCTACCTGGAGGCGGTACTACTGACTATGCCGTGGAGATTTTCTATGCAGCGGTAAAGGGCGAGGAATTCGTCTGTCCTATAAAGCCGGATACGTTTATGGATATGATGTATATGCCTGATGCTTTGAAGGCTGCCGTGGATATAATGAATGCCGATGCCTCAAAACTTATCCATAGAAACGCTTTCAATATAGCAAGTATGAGTTTCTCTCCTGAAATCATCTATGAGAAAATAAAGGAAAGAATTCCGGGTTTCAAAATGAGGTATGAAATAGATCCGGTAAGACAAGGAATTGCAGATTCTTGGCCTGATAGCATGGATGACAGTTGCGCAAGAAATGAATGGGGTTGGAAGCCGTCTTTCACTTTAGAAGAGATGACAGACGATATGATCAAAGAGTTGAAGAAAAAATTACTTTAACATTTTTTCTTGTTTAGCTTTACGCTCTGCATACATACGAATATATTTTTCGAGTAAGCGTTGTTCGCGTTCTTCCTCTTTTCGCATTTCTTTGAGTAATTTCAGAGTACGTGCTCGCTTTCTTTCAAGCGCTTTTTGCTTTTTAGCTTCAAGACGTTTTGCTCTTGCCGCTTCTCTTTCTTTGATACGGAGTTCCTTTCGGGACAATTTCTTTTCAGTAAGAGAATCAGATGCCGATTTCAGGGAATCCGAAACGTGAGTGCTATCCGACTTTATAGAAAGGCTGTCTTTCAAGGTTTTAGAATTTTCAGAGACAGAGTCTGTCTTTGTTTTAGCAGCTTGTTCTTCCTTACGTCTTTGTTCTGCAACAATCCTTAAAGAATCATTTCGCGCTATGATTCTGTGAACTTCATCTATATACCCGGGAAAATATTTGTCTGTAAAATGGAATTCGGCTCTTGGCACTGCCTCATAATAAGCCCTTTGAGCAGGACGTAAATTAAGCGGAGTAATGGCATTTCTATCTTCAGGACGCCTCTCTTTCTGCCACAAAAAACCTTTCATTTTGCTATCGGAACGAGGAAGTTGAACAATAGGATAGGCATCATTTTTTGCCGCATCATAATAGAAAATCTTCTCTACATCGTTGTCTTTAAACAAAGCGCTAAGCATTTTGGCTTCAACCTTATTTACCGTTGCAATGTCTTCCCCTTCTCTCAAATAGAACAAGGTATTAGTGCCTCCCATCGCATCAAAGCGAGAGAGTTCGCCTTCTTTGCCAAAGTATGCCGTCATTTCAGCCCCTTTAATCTGGTCAAAATGAAGAGAATCTTCTTGTATAACTATAAAGGCATCTGACATCAAAGCCGCCTTTGTCATAGAATTGTTATTAATAACAAGAGTAATGCTGTCAGCTGAATACTGACGGTTCATATCGTTCCAAATAACAGGCTCTTTATAAAGCCTTACAAGTGAATCCAAATCACTGTAAAGCAGAGAATCACAAGACATCTGCATATTTTTACGAAATGCTTTTGCATTCCCGAATGCTTTCAAAAAACCTATTTTGGAAGAATCCAAAGGCGTTTTTAATTTTAGAGTATCTATTTTTACTGAATCAGGCACAGTTTTTACCTGCTTTACAGTATCAACTAACTCATTTTTACTTGCTTCTGCTGCTTTTTGCCTCTTTTGTAAGTTTTTATAATACTCCTGCGCTTTTTTATTAGGATCTTGTTTCTCTGCCTCAGCTGCCGCTTTTGCTGCTTCCGCTGCTGCTTTCTTACGATATTCGGCAACCGGATCTGTATTTATTTCAGCAAGACGCGCTTTTGATGATGCGATAGTGATAGAATCTATTTCAAATTTACGTATTGCTTTGTAAATCATTTTATCTGCTCCAAACCAGAGAGTATCTGCAATACCGTTTTGGAGAGTTTTTGAAAGTACGGCAGGAGAACGTTTCATCGTAATTTCAGAATCCGCATTTTTGTAGTAGAGATAACCTGTCAAAGTACCGACTTCTTTTACCGTATCCATAAGTTGGACATTTCCAAGCATCTCTATGTCAGAGTTATATCTATAATAATATAACGAATCCGCCCAACCTTCTTGAGTTTTACTTAAAGCGTGAACTTTGTCTTTAAAGAAAAATATATCTTTTTTTCTGTCATATCTTCCTCCCTCTGAAGAAAGCATTTTATCTTCTTTCCATGCGTGCGTGGAAAGTCCGAATGTCGCCAAACTGCTATCTGATTGGTAATATAATTTTGATGTACGGACAAACACAGAATCAGTAAACATATTTACATTTTCATTAAATGTAAATAATTTGATTTTAGAGTCATAAGTTCCTGTAAGACTTTCGATTACCTGTCCGTCTTTGTCTCGCATAGCCCCTCCGTCCATAAACACGGCTACACTATCTTTGGTATTGTAATCCAAAAAATTTGTCCTCAACGTATTATTGTCACTGTCTTGAAGTTGTACTAAAGATCCGCGAAACTGAGCTAAATTATTCTTAATATAATAATCCAGATTGTCGCTTGTAAGGACAGTGCGGTCTTGGATTATTTTTACATTTCCAACAGCCTTTATCAGTTCGCGATCCACATACCAAAAAGCAGTGTCACATATAAGATATGTACCATTGTGTAAAAATTTTGCCGGACCTGAAACTTTTCTACAGTTTTCTCCCCCTTTCTCTATAAGTTCAGCAGAAGTTGCCTTTAACAAACGTACAAGACTATCAGCACTATCTTTATTTTGTCCTTTTACGCTTTGAAAAGATATAAAAAACAAAAAAGACAAAAAAACAAGATATGTAACCTTATTGAAAAAGGACATCAGAAGAGTTTATTCGGTAGTGATTTTCTTTGCCCACTCGCCACGATTAAATTCACAATCCTTAAACATAGGATCAATTACGATATATGTAGAAGCAATCTTCTCTTTCAAAAATTTATCAATAGCTTTTATCTGCCTGCTGTACTTCACCTGCTCTTGAAGTTGGCTGAAATCATTTTCATAAGCGGCAGTGTGTGCAGGTATGATTTTATCTACTTTTATAATCTTATAGCAAAGTTTTCCATCTATATAATGCCCATTATCCCTTCCTTCATTATCCGTAGACTCGAATGGTGAAGATATTTCACCCTCTTTCAAATCCTTAATAGCTGCATACTCCGCAGGCTTAAGACGATCTATCTCGAAATAAGAAGAGCCTGTATTCGGATCTGCCATCTGTCCTCCGTTTGTCTTCGTGGGAGCGTCTTCAGAATAGAACCTTGCCGCATACTCAAAAGAAACAGCTCTATTGCCTATTTCCGTCTTTATACTATCTAATTTTGCAAATGCTTTATCCCTGTCTGCAACAGTATATGTAGGCCGGATCAAGATATGACGAGCATTAAACATATCTCCTTTCTTTTCTACAACTTCGATAATATGAAAGCCATCAGGGGTTTCTACGATTTGTGAAATAACTCCCGGCTTCAAAGCCATTGCTGCATCTGAAAACGCAGGCCAAAATAAAGATTTTGAAGCAAGTCCGAGTTCTCCTCCTCTACGAGCGCTCTGAGTATCTTCAGAATAGATTCTTGCCATAGTAGAGAATTTTTCACCATTGATAATACGTTCCCGAATAGAAAGCAATTTTTCTTTTACAGCCATTTTTGCGGCTTCTCTATCAGGATAAATGGTAATCTGGCTTAGTCTGTACTTGGTCGGAATTACTGCAAGTTCGCTTTTATCCACACTGTCTACATAAGCTCTTACATCATAAGGTGTCATTTCTGGAATATTAGCAGTAATCCTAGCTTGTTCTTGTTGTGTAAGATTCATATCCTCCAACTGCTTTTTCCATTCCTGACGCAACTTGTATAAAGATTTTCCGAAATATTTTTCCACTTCTTCATCACCTCCCAATTGAGATCTTACCTGATCTATTCTCTGACTCAAACTGCCTTCTACCATATCATTATTAAGAGAAAGAGAATCTATTCGCGCCTGCATAAGAAAAAGTTTCGTCTCCATCAACTGCTCTAATATCTCACAACGAAGATTTCTATCGGATTGCATACCTTGCGCTCTTCTGATTTGTACTTCTTGTTCGACATCGGAGAGGGTAATAAGTTCATTTCCGACTACAGCTATAGACTTATCAATGACACTGCTATACTTCTGTGCAGACAAAGGCAAGACTGCCATAGAAAGGATAAAAATCAAACCAAATTCGAATATATGTTTCATAATTCTAATAAATCACAAAATTACTGTTACGCTTTGCATTCTCTAACAAATCTTTCTCCAAATTGTTAAGAAGTTCGTGCTTACGATCGCTCAAAATAATATCTTTTATTTTTGGAGAGCAATATTCCACCGGAGCAGGCTCCCCGGCTCTAAGTATTGTCAAAATAACAGCTATATTTACATTACCGTTATTATCCGACACTTCAAAGACTCCTTTTTTGGCGTAAGGATAAAAAAATTCTCCGTTATTACTGAATTCTTTTGCAAGATTTGACAATTCTGTCCAGTCATCACCATAACTTACATACCTCAAAGCACTTGCAAAGCCTAAACTATCTGCATCATCAATATCTGATTTTTTGCCTGAACTCAATTTTTTCTTTATGATTTCATAATTGGGCGATGCCTGAAGCATACTTATAAAACGAGCCTTCACTATAGGATACCTCAATATGAATTCTTTTTGATGAGTCTCATAATACTGCTCTATTTGCTCATCCGTCACATTCGTATTAAGTCTTTCATTTACATATCTTTGCTCATATCGATATTTAAGCAAGGCTTGCCTGTATTCTTCCAATTCTTTGGTAACGTCTTTTTCGGATTTGGAGAGTTTTTCCTCTGCAATATCCAAAAACAGTTGATCCGTAAGCCATGAATTGATATATTTTTGAGCCAAATTCGCGCTATCTATCTGAGAAAGCCCATTCGGCACAACTTCTGAAACCTGAGACTTGTAAAGTCTATGCGAACCAACCTTTGCCACAACTTCTCCATCGTGTACCAACTCAGATAAAGCCTTACAGGAAGACAATGAAAAAAAGACAAATGCAATCAGCGATAATTTTATAAATCTCATATCTTAAATTATTAACGTGAATAGTTCGGAGCCTCCTTGGTAATTGTGACATCGTGAGGATGGCTTTCAAGAAAACCGGCATTGGTAATTCGCACAAATTGCGCCTTTTTCAAAGCAGCCAAATCAGAGGCGCCTACATAGCCCATACCTGCTCTCAATCCGCCTACGAGTTGGTAAACGACCTCTGAAACAGTACCTTTGTATGGGACTTGAGCTACGATACCTTCAGGAACGAGTTTTTTAATGTCTTCTTCCATATCTTGGAAATAGCGATCCTTAGAACCGTGTTCCATAGCTTCTAAAGACCCCATTCCCCTGTATGATTTAAACTTACGTCCGTTAAGAATAATCGTTTCTCCCGGAGATTCTTCCGTACCGGCAAATAAAGAACCTGCCATTATGGTACTTGCTCCGGCAGCAAGAGCCTTAACTATATCACCTGAATATCTTATACCGCCATCAGCAATCACAGGCACCCCTGTACCTTGCAATGCATCAGAAGCCAACATAACGGCAGTAAGTTGCGGTACACCTACACCTGCAATAATTCTGGTTGTGCAAATAGACCCCGGACCGATTCCGACTTTCACAGCATCCACACCGGCATCAGCCAATGCTTTAGCCCCCTCGCCTGTAGCCACATTACCGGCAACAATCTGCAAATCCGACTTTTTGAAAGCTTCGCAAGCCTTTCTGATTATACCTAAAACGCCCTCTGAATGCCCGTGAGCCGTATCTATAACCACAGCATCCGCTCCGGCATTTACAAGCATTTCTATTCTTTCGATAGTATCGGATTTAACACCTACTGCAGCAGCCACCAAAAGTCTTCCTTTCACATCTTTGGAAGCAATAGGATTATCTTTGATTTTCATCAAATCCTTATAAGTGATAAGTCCTGCCAATTTTCCATCTTCGTCTATGACAGGTAACTTCTCGACCTTGCTATGCATCAAAATATCCGTGGCGACAGCAAGACTTATACCCTTTTTCGCAGTAATAAGATTTTCAGAAGTCATCACTTCCTTTATCAGAAGTTTACGATCGTCCTGAAATCTCAAATCTCTATTTGTAACTATACCTACAAGATAATTATTGCTATCAGTAACAGGAATACCGCCTATATGATGTTTACTCATCATATTAAGAGCATCTCCGACAGTCGCGTCAGGAGAAATCGTTACCGGATCATAAATCATTCCGTTTTCAGCCCTCTTAACCATACGAACCTGCTCACACTGCCTTTCTATTGTCATATTTTTGTGAATAACACCGATACCGCCTGCACGAGCCATCGCTATAGCCAATTCTGCTTCAGTTACAGTGTCCATTGCCGAAGACACAATAGGTGTTTTCAAAATAATATCCCGGGTAAAATGAGTAGAAACATCCACATTTCTCGGAAGTACCTCAGAATGTGCAGGTACAAGTAAAACATCATCGAAAGTAAGACCTTCCTGAATTTCTTTGTTAATGAACTTCTGCATGGTTATAAGTTTAATTTGGCAAATATAATCATTCTTAAAGAATATCCCTATATAAATCGCCTTGCATTACACCTCTCTCCTCAAGCCTCACATCCAGCATCTTAAGCAGCTCAAAATTCCGTATCAAGCCCCATCTCGACACCTTTACAAAACGCGGAGGCACTTCTCCTGCAATCCTCTCGATATACAAATCCGGTCTCAAACGCATAAGGATATCAACAATAAAATCAATATACTCCTCAAGTCCCATACTCACAAAATCATCAGGACAACGCTCAAACTCTCGCTCCATTACAGTACCGCGTACAAGTTGCAACTGATGGAATTTAACGCTCGACAAAGGTAATCCATTAATTATATTACATTGATCCAAAAGCATTTGCTTACTCTCACCGGGCAAGCCCAAAATAAAATGTCCTCCTACATCTATTCCTCTTTCTGCCGTCTTCTCCACAGCCTTTCTAGCACACTCGAAATTATGTCCTCTGTTTACACGTTTCAACGTAACATCATAGCAAGACTCTATCCCATACTCTACCGTAACAATCGGATGTTCACAAATCTCTCTTTTCCATCCTTTTAACACTTTACCGTCTTTGAGATCCGCTAAATAGTCCAATTTCTCATCATCAACGCAATCAGGACGCGTACCTATAACAATACCGACAACTTGAGGATGCCTCAAAGCCTCCTCATACAGCCCCCTCAACCTATCCAAAGTCCCATAAGTATTGGAAAACGACTGAAAATAAGCAAGATAGTACTTCGCCCTCGGATAACGCACCTTATTAAATTCGATTCCCAAATCCAACTGCGTAAAAATATCCTTCTCCGGAATGCTGTACCCCGGATGAAATGCCGCATTATCACAAAAAGTACAACCTCCTATGCCAACCTTTCCATCCCTGTTAGGACAAGTAAATCCGGCATCTAAAACCAATTTCTGCAACCTCTCTCCGTACTTTCTTTTATAATAACCGACAAACGAGTTATATCTTTTTCCATCAGCAAAATCTACCATAGCACAAAATTATTGCCTTGCGGCAAAAAAACAAATAAAATTTGTTAAAAAAAAATTAGCATAAAAAAGGTAAATAATTCAAAATAAAAGATATATTTGAAAAATTTTAAAATGATTTTCAAGATTTTTCGTATGAAAAATACCTTTATTTTATTTTTATCCTTTGCACTTTTAAGTGCAATAGGATGCAAAAAAGAAGAAATTAAGCCTTATGGCACTTGCCCTACACCGGCACAAGTAGAATGGCAGAAAATGGAAATGAATATGATGGTGCATTTCGGTCCTAACACCTTTTCAGGGAAAGAGTGGGGTGACGGAAAGGAGCATAACGACATTTTCAACCCGACAGGTTTGGATTGCGAGCAATGGACGGAAATTGCGCGTACGGCAGGCTTAAAGGGCATTGTAATAACAGGCAAGCACCACGATGGATTTTGCATTTGGCCTAATCCTGTAAGCAGGCACACCGTAGCGCAATCAAAATGGAGGGATGGCAAAGGTGACGTACTGAAAGAGTTGTCAAATGCGTGCAAAAAGAGCGGGGTGAAATTCGGCATTTACATATCGCCGTGGGACAGATACGATCCGGCATATTTTACAGAGCAATATAACGAGGTCTTCGTAAAGACTTTGGAACACGCATTGAGCAATTACGGAGAGATGTTCGAGCAATGGTTTGATGGAGCAATAGGGGAAGACCCGCTTGGAAGAGTGCAGAAATACGATTGGAAAAGTTTCAACGGAACTGTACAACGCCTTCAACCTAATGCAATAATTTTCAGCAACATAGGTCCGGGATGCCGTTGGGTAGGAAATGAAAACGGAGAAGCTGGACGTACGAATTATTGTACTATCGATATAGATAATTTCACTCAAAGCAATGCTCCTCCGCAGACAACATTAATGGAGGGAACGGAAAACGGTTCGCAATGGATACCTGCCGAGACGGATGTGTCAATAAGACCCGGATGGTTTTGGAGAGAATCTGAAAATAATAAGGTAAAATCTCTGCAAGAATTACTGAAGATATACTACAATAGCGTGGGCAGAAATTCGTTATTACTTTTGAATGTGCCTCCTGATACGAGAGGACGTATCCACAAGAATGATTCTACCGTGTTAATGCAATTCGGGCAGGCTATATCGAGAATCTTTGAGAGCAATCTTGCCAAGAATGCAAAAGTTACGGCAAGTAATACGAGAGGCTTACGATTCAAGGCAGAAAATGTATTAGACAGTAATTATGATACTTACTGGGCGCCAAAAGATAGTATAAAGACAGCAACGCTTACGTTTGAATTCCCTAAAGAGGTTGTGTTTAACAGAATATTGCTACAGGAGTATATTCCTCTCGGGCAAAGAGTTAATGCTTTCACGGTGGAAGCATTGAACGATAAGGGCGAATGGGAAGAAATCGCAGATGAAAGCACGATAGGATATAAAAGAATAGTCCTTACAGAGAAAATCAAGACCTCTGCCTTAAAGTTGAATATCAAAGACGCTAATGCTTGTCCTGTAATAAACAATTTCGGACTTTATTTGGATGAAATTTATAACGATACATCAAATCATAATAAGGGGAAATACGGAGTTGTTTCTTTTTCAGCGAATTATATGTACGAAAGACCGAGCTATACTTCTCAAATAGTAAATCAGGCTTTGATGGGAACAGTGGTAAAATTAGGAAGAAAAGACAAGTACTGGAGAAAAATAACTTCGCCAGAACCTTATTCAGGCTGGGTTAATGAAATGGGAATAGTGAAAATGACCGATGAAGAACTGGATAACTATTTAGCCAGCCCCAAATACATTTGTACGGCAGAGTATTCCAAAATCTATTCTCGCCCTGATAAAGCCGGGTATATAATTTCTGAAATGGTGCAAGGAGATATTGTCAGAGTGCTGATGAGAGGTAAGAGGACAGTTGGCACGAAAGAGTGGACAGGAATATTACTCCCTAACGGTAAAAAAGGATATGTCGATACGAAAGACTTGCAATTGATTTCAAAAAAGTCTGATAAGGAAGAAGTCTCAGGAAAATCTATAATAGAAGTGGCAAAACAGTATCTCGGTACACCTTATTTTTGGGGAGGGAAATCTATAAAGGGGGTGGATTGCAGCGGTTTGGTCTATAATGCCTGGTTTATGAACGGAATGTTGCTGCCAAGGGACGCTTCTCAGCAAGCCTTATTGGGTGTTCCCGTAAAGATTTACGATAGACACGGAAAATTGAATATTAAAAATCTTAAAACCGGTGATCTTATTTTCTTCGGCAAGAAATTTCCGGATACAATAACGCATGTCGGGATCTATATTGGCAAAGGAAAATTCATTCATTCTTCACAAGTCGTCAGAATTAACTCATTGTTGGAATACGACAATGATTATTATGAAAGAGAGCCTCTTATGGCAAGACGTCTTTTGGGTAACAACAAGGGCGCGATACGTTTAGAAGAGAGTCCTTATTATTTCAAACAAGAGAAAAATTAACTACCTTTGCTAAAATATTATAATTTATTTTAATTATGAATCTAAGAGATATAAAAAAGGACATTGAGTATGTACTCGGAGCTTTTATAGAGGATTGTTCTTTGTTTTCATCTATTAACGCTTCTGCAGAAGATGAGAAACTTTCGGCTCTTTTCGATGAAGCCATAGATCTTTACAATGACTTGAAAGACAGAGTGGCTACCAAACCTGAAGGCAACGCAAAGGCTTACTATACAAGCATCCGCAAAGATTTGTTAGAAAAGACAGATGCTTTGTACGCACAACTAAGCGAAACAGTAAAAAGCACATTGAAAGCTTAATTCAGCCGCTTTTCATATCAATCCGTTCTTTTATGGACGGATTTTTTGTTTTTATACGCATACTGCATTGTAAGTGGCATTTACCTCATTCTGAAG
The DNA here is from genome assembly GCA_052173975.1 of Candidatus Cryptobacteroides sp. Taxonomy (GTDB): domain Bacteria; phylum Bacteroidota; class Bacteroidia; order Bacteroidales; family UBA932; genus Cryptobacteroides. The sequence continues at coordinate 16,704 of JBQMXN010000003.1, forward strand.
ATAAAGCATTTTGCAAGCGACAATTATATACATTATCCCCAAAGTCAGCGGTCCAAAAAGGAATAATGTAAGCAAATAAGTAGATACCTGCAACCCCTCATGCTTCCTATTCAAAACAAGATAATCATTACAACGATCTATCCACAAACAATGCCACACAATCGCATAAATACCCAAAGAAATAAATGAAAGAATCAAATACACCAATAATCCTTGAGTCTTTTTTCCATCCCGCGCACAAGCAATATTCGTCTCGCGAGCAAAAGCATAAATAAGATACAACGGATAGATACCCAAAGTGACAATCGAAAGAAAAAAGGTCCTCCAAAACCCCCTGTTAGTTCTCAAATACTCCATTCTCATAATCCCTTTACGTGTCGGGCGCAACATTTATAAATTAATACTAAATTTCTCTTAAAGATATTAATAATCGAAATAACATCAAAAAAATTGTATGTTATTAAGGGAGAGGGCGCGAGTGGTGTATTTTACCACGGCCTCGTGAGGAAAGTCGTGAGCGGTGTGATTTGTGTACGCTGATAAGTGGCTAATTTACTGCCGAGCGGAGGCGAGGAAGAGCACGTGAGGGGCTGCATCTTAGCACCCCTCACGGTAGTGGACAGGATTGGCCGGCGGCGGTGACGCTGCCAATCTTCTTCTTGAGAGTTCAGCAGGCGCGGACAGCGGCTGCGGCTTTTCCCTGAGCAGAACGAAGGAGGGCAGGAACTGCCGTCCGAAAGGACTGCGAACGGGGGAATAATTTTGAGGAAAATTTATTGGATTTTGAGTGTCGTTTTTTGAGGTTTTTTGTTAACTTTGGTAAATTAAAATTTTGGATAAGATATGAAAAAAACTGTTTTGGTGTCGGGCGGTGCAGGATTTATTGGTAGTCATGTGACCGTGGAGTTGATCGAGTCGGGGTATGATGTGGTGGTGGCTGATAATCTTTCGAATTGCGATTTGACGTGTTTTGAGGGGGTGAAAAGGATTACGGGGAGGGAGGATATTCCGTTTGTGAGGATGGATTTTTGCGATAAGAGGGCGACAGAGGAGGTTTTCAGCAAGTACAAAATAGATGCGGTGATTCATTTTGCAGGTTTTAAGGCTGTGGGTGAGTCGGTGGCGGAGCCGTTGAAGTATTACAGGAATAATTTGGAGTCGTTTATGAATGTGTTGGAAGCAGCAAGGAGGCATGGCGGGTGTAATGTGTTGTTTTCGTCTTCGGCAACGGTGTATGGTGAGCCTGAGGAACTTCCTGTAACGGAGAAGTCGTGCAGGCAGCCTGCTGAGTCGCCTTACGGGAATACAAAACAGATGTGTGAGGATATTTTGAGGGATTCGGTGAGGGCTTACGAAGGGATTAAGGGTATTGCTTTGAGGTATTTTAATCCTATCGGTGCGCATCCGTCTGCTTTAATCGGGGAATTGCCTAATGGCGTGCCTAATAATCTGGTTCCGTTTATTACGCAGACGGCTATAGGGAAAAGGGAGTGCTTGAGCATTTTCGGGAATGATTATAATACGCCTGACGGTACTTGCAGGAGGGATTATATTGATATTACGGATTTGGCAAAGGCTCATGTTTTCGCAGTCAGAAGGATGTTATCCGGAAAAATGAAGTCGGAGTATGAGATCTTCAATGTCGGTACGGGTACGCCTTTGTCTGTATTGGAGCTGGTAAAGGCTTTTGAGAAAGCGAACAATATAAAACTTAATTATAAGTTTGCCCCGCGCAGGGATGGGGATGTGCCTGAGATATGGGCGGATCCTACCCTTGCTAACAATGAGTTAGGCTGGAAAGCAGAACGCACGACAGAAGAAACTCTCAAGTCTGCTTGGGCTTGGGAGAAGCACCTTGCCGGCAAAGCGTAAAATCTAACGAAATACCTTTTTGACAAGAGCGGGGACATCTCCTACTCTTATTATTTCTATACCGTCTTGTTTTTGGTCTTGCGAACTGAAAGAGGAGATGAGTATGCGCTTGAAGCCTAATCTTCTCGCTTCTGAAATTCGCCTGTCTGTTTGGACTACGGGTCTGATTTCTCCGCTTAGCCCGACTTCTCCGGCAAAACAGGTATCGGACGGGATAGCAAAGTCAAAAGTAGAGGACAGGACAGAGGCTATTACAGCCAAGTCGCATGCAGGGTCGGTGATTTTAAGTCCTCCTGCCATATTCAGGAAGACGTCTTTTGCACTTAGTTTGAATCCTGCACGTTTTTCCAATACGGCAAGGAGCATATTCAGTCTTCTGACATCGAAGCCTGTGGTGGAGCGTTGAGCGGTACCGTATACGGCTGAACTGACAAGGGCTTGTACTTCAAAAAGGAAAGGGCGTGTGCCGTCTAACATTGAGGCGATAGCAGTACCGCTAAGTCCTTCTTCATGCATAGGAATGAGCATTTCCGAGGGGTTGCTGACTTCTCGCAGTCCTTTGCCAGTCATTTCGAAAACAGCAAGTTCGGAAGTGGATCCGAATCGGTTTTTTATACTTCTGAGTATTCGGTATGATCCGCGCGTTTCGCCTTCGAATTGGAGTACGACATCGACTATGTGTTCTAATAGTTTTGGTCCTGCTATATAGCCTTCTTTGGTAATATGACCTATGAGTATTATAGGTATGCCTATTTGTTTGGCGAAACGCAGAAGTGTGGCTGCAACTTCTTTAATCTGGCTGATAGAGCCGGCAGTGGAATCGACTGTTTCCGTGAACATAGTTTGGGCAGAGTCGATAATCATCAGGTCAGGCTCAAGTTTTTCTGCTTCTGCAATTACGCTTTCGAGTTTGGTTTCACTGTAAATATAGCAGTTGGAGGCATCTCCTCCGAGCCTGTCGGCACGCATTTTGACTTGTTTTGCACTTTCTTCTCCTGTGACGTAAAGTGTTTTGAGGTGAGGACAGGAGAGCGGAATTTGCAGAGACAGGGTGGATTTGCCTATTCCGGGTTCACCGCCTATGAGCACGAGAGAGCCTTCGACCAGACCTCCTCCTAAAATCCTATCGACTTCTTCGTTATTGAGAGAAATCCGGGCGTCTTGGGTTATGTCTATTTCTTTGAGTTGCATTGGAGCACGCCCTTCTCCCGGTACGTTGAGTGCGTTCTTTTTTTGTTTACCGGTGACAACTGTGGATTCGACCATAGTGTTCCATTCTCCGCAGGCAGGACATCTTCCTAACCATTTTGAACTTTCGTTACCGCATGATGAGCAGAACCAGACAGTTTTATTTTTGCTTCCTAATGCCATTTAATTATGTATTTTTATTTTACAAATTTCTTAAAATCGCCGCATTGCGCGATTTTAAATTCCTTTGATCTTTATTTTTGCCCTGCCGAAGCAGGGCGTATAAATTCTATTTTTTCCAAGTCGTGAATTTTTTTGTCGTCGATGTGAAAGCGAAGAGCCATTCGGGGTACATCGTGCGAACCTTCGTAACCGCATGCTCCGGGATTCATGAAAAGGAGCTGATTTTGGCGGTCTTGCAATACTTGGGGTATATGGGTGTGACCGCAAATGAAAATGTCAGGGCGGTATTTTTGAATGAGGGCAAGGGCGTAGTTGTCGTACAGGAGGCGTCCTGGGTTGTATGCCCAGTAGCTTCCTCGTTTCAGTCCTATGTGGGTGATTATGACTTTAAGTCCTTCGCAATCAAAGAATTGGAATGAAGGAAATATTTTTCTTAAGTCTTGCCCGTCAATGTTTCCATAGACTCCGATAGTTGGTTTGAAAGTACGTATGGCTTCTGCCGTAGCCAAATCTCCGAAATCACCTGCATGCCAGATGACATCTACCGGTTGCAGGAATTGCTTTACGTCGTCCGGGAAGGCTTTGTGGGTATCTGAGATGAGTCCGATATACATTGTTTACATATAATTGAAGTAGACGGATGAGGCAGCCGTTACAGCAGCCGTTTCGGTACGCAATCTGGAGTTGCCTAAATGGACAGGCTGATAACCGTTTTTAAGAGCTTCCTGTACTTCGTCTAATGAGAAATCGCCTTCGGGTCCTATCATTATGATTATGGATGAGCCTTTGAAATCGTGCAAAATTTCTTTTATCGATTTTCTTTCTGTATCGCCGTCGAAGCAGTAGGCTATAAGTTTAAGAGCATCGCATTTGGAGGTTTGCAGGATGAAGTCTTTTACGGAAATGGGTTCTTGGATATGCGGAATTGAACCTTTTAGTGATTGTTTTGTGGCTGAAAGAATGATTTTATTCAACCTTTCCGTTTTCAGTATTTTCCTTTCTGAATGTGTACCTATTATAGGGACTATCTCGTCTACTCCTATTTCGGTTGCCTTTTCCACAAACCATTCGTATCTATCCGTATTTTTGGTCGGGCAGACTGCGAGCGTTAACCGATATGGATGCACTCCCCAATCCTGCCGTATGTCTTTAATTTCAGCAAGAACTTTGTCGCGGAGTAATTCAGAGATAATACATTGATATATAGCCCCTTTACCGTCTATGATATTTATAGTATCCCCGACTTTACGGCGAAGTACTTTTATACAGTGGACAGCTTCGTCTTTTTCAAGAGTGCAATGATTATTTTCTATATTTTCGGAATAAAAAATTTCCATCTTACTGCCTTATGATCTTTACTTCTCCGTTCAGTTCTACTTTGATAATTTGCGATGGAAGTTTGGTAGATCCTTTTTCAAGAGCCGGTTCTACGATATAATCTACTGCATCTCTGATTTCTTTTGATATTTCCGAGAAGTTTGCCGGTGTAGGTTGTCCTGAAATATTGGCTGATGTGGAGACTATCGGCTTTCCGAATTTTTTGCAAAGCTGCACGCAGAAATCCATCATAGGAATACGTATTCCTACGGATCCGTCTTCCGCTACGGTGTTGTATGCCAAAAGGTATTTTACGCTTTTAGGCATTTCTCCTTCTTTGGGAGCTTCGCCGTGTTCGGCACCGGGATAAATCAAAGTCATAGGTCTGTCATTGACTTCTACCAAATCAATAGCTATATCGGGTATCTTTTTAATATAACGAGCGACCATATCCAAATCGGAGGCAAGCAGCACAAGGGATTTACTGTCAGAACGTTTTTTTATTCGATAGACTTTCGCAACGGCTTCGGGATTGGTGGCATCACAGCCTATACCCCATACTGTATCTGTCGGATAAAGTATAATTCCGCCTTTATTTAATACTGCGATAGTTTCATCAAGAATATCTTTAATCTGTTTCATATATTTTTAATAACGAAAAAGTTTGCCGGTTTTTCTCCAATAAAATATCAATAGCCATCCGAAAAACATACCTCCCAAATGTGCGAAATGAGCGACACCGTCAGCCGTACCGAAAATACCGGTTGCAAGTTCTATCAGGGCAAAGATAAGTACCATCCATTTGGCTTTCAGTGATATTGGAGGGAAAATCAATGTTAAAACATTATTCGGATAAAGCATTGCATATCCTAACAATACTCCGTAAACGGCTCCTGATGCTCCGAGCGTAGGAGTGTACAGCAAACGTTCATATAAGACAGGAACTTCATTTAATGTTTGGAGATATTCCACTCCTGTATGCAAAGCTGCTGCTCCAAGTCCCGTCACCATATAAAAAAGGAGAAATTTTTTAGGTCCGATAGTTCTCTCCAATACCATTCCGAATATCAGGAGAGTGTACATATTGAAAAATATATGCATAAAACCACCGTGCATAAACATATGAGTGATTATCTGCCAATAATGAAAATATGGGGATTTCGGGAAAAACATTGCGAAAGTTTGCACCATAAAGTTTTCATTTATGTAGGTAGCAATATACATTATGATATTGATTAGCACAATGTTTCTGGTCACAACGGGAATCCTGTTCAGAAATCCGAATGGAGAATTTTCGTAGTCGTTGTCGTTATAATAGGACATAATTCAAAGTCTTATTAAAATTTTTTATCTAAATCATCTATTGTTAATACTGTAAGGATTTTATGCCCTGAACTTGTGTATTCTGAATTTTCACAAGAAAAAAGCAGATCAAGTAAATTTTGGGCTTCCAAAGGAGAGGTTAGATTATCCCCAACAGATGCTCCCAATATCGCGAACTTTTCTGCAATAGAAGTTTCTAGCATTTCTTGTAGCGCTGAATAATCTTCTGAAAGTATTATAAGCAAGTCAGATACCATCGCATACACCTTACTCGTTTCTATTGAGAAGCCTTCAGGTACTCCGTTTACCACTACGGTATCATTACCGAAAGGTCTTATATCAAAGCCTAAAGATGTTAGCAAATCTGTATGTTCATCGAAAATAATCCTGTTATCCAAACCGACTTGCACCTGAACAGGGAATAATGAGTTTTGCGTAATGTGTGCATTTTTTGAGAATGCTCTTAAAAATCTCTCGTAAAGAATCCTTTCGCGTGCACGTTTTATATTGACGGCCATCAGTCCGGATTTAACCGGAGTTATAATGTATTTCCCCTGTACGACTATAATCTGTGAAGTCGGGACTGTCTTCTCTTCAAATAATTTTCCGTAATCTTCTCGTTTATCTATTATGGATTGGGAAGGCAGTGAATAAGATGAAGATTGTGTGGAGTAATCTCTGAAATCAAAAGATTTTTGTTCCCCTAATTCGGTCTTTTCGTTAAAAGGATTGTAATTAGGGTCTACCGAGACGGTCGGAGCTTTTGCCGGGCGGTATTCATCGAAATGTTTACCGATAACAGGCATATTTACCACCTCTCCCATATCGAAATCAAGACTTGCTCCAAAAGCATTTTTCCCTAATGCTTCTTTTATAGATGCCGAAAGGACTTGCGAAATGATATTGTCGTCTTCAAATTTTATTTCTGTCTTAGAAGGGTGTATATTCACATCTATGGAGTGTGCGTCTACTTTTAAATAAATAAAATATGATGGAGTTGCACCTTCCGGTATCATATCCTCGTATGCCTTCATAACGGCTTTATGAAGATACAGGCTTTTGAAAAATCTACCGTTTACGAAAAGATACTGATTGCCTAAGGTCTTTTTAGCGGAATCGGGTTTGCCTATAAAACCGCTTATTTCTACAAGATTCGTTTTAGCATCTATATCTACCAATTCTCCTACAACTCCTGAGCCGAGTATATCCAATATTCTGAATTTCAGTGATTTTGCAGGTCTTAGCACAAAAACATCTTTCCCGTTATGGCTAAAAGAAAAATCTACATCAGGTCGTGTAAGCGCTACTCGTGTAAATTCTTCTATCACATGTCTTAATTCCACATTTTCCGATTTGAGAAATTTTCTTCTGGCAGGAACATTGTAAAAAAGGTTTCTGACAGCAAAATTTGTTCCTTTTGTCAGGGCAATATCAGACTTCGACACCAACTTTGATTCGGCAAAATGCACTTCACACCCTACTTCGTCCTGCTCTCTTTTGGTTTTCAACACAACATCTGCTACCGAAGCGATAGAAGCCAATGCTTCTCCGCGAAATCCGAACGTCATTATTTGCTCTAAATCGTCTGCACTTGCAATCTTTGATGTTGCATGCCTTTCAAAGCAAAGTACGGCCTCTTCCGGGGACATTCCTTTGCCATTATCTATAACTTGTATTAATGTTTTTCCTGAATCGGTGAGGATAACGGATATCTTATCGGCTCCTGCATCCAAGGAGTTTTCCATCAACTCTTTTACTACGGATGCCGGACGCTGAACGACTTCGCCTGCTGCTATCAGGTTTGCAATGTTTGCCGGTAATACTTTTAGCTCCATTATAATAAAGTATAGAATTTGGCAATCAAAAATGCTACGACCAATAGCAATGCAAGATTTATTATCCCTATGATAGTGAACACTTTATGCCGTTCTTTGGTCTTTTGGTATGCTCCGCCTCGCAAAGAACCGTGTATATATGATCCGGGAACGTATTTTTCTTTTTCTTCTTTTATAGAACCGTCAACTCCAGCGAATTTTTGTTTCAATTCGTCTTTTTCCTTATTGAAATATATCGGTTTGTAGTTAAAAACACGATGCTCCTGCTCACTTGAAAAATTGAAAAATCCCATGTTATCCATTTTTATCTTAAAGACAAATTTAGCATTTTTTGTTTAGATTTGTGGAAAATCTATTAGCTAAATCAAAATGGAGAGTAAATGCTGTTTCAAAATAGGTAATGGATATGATGTCCATGCCATGGCGGAAAATCTGCCTATGTGGTTAGGTGGAGTAAAAATAGAGTCTTCAATGGGATTTGTTGCCCACTCGGACGGTGATGTGGCAATACACGCTTTATGCGATGCGTTGCTTGGCTGTCTGGCTTTGGGAGATATCGGTCGCCATTTTCCTGATACGTCTTCGCAATGGAAAGGGGTGGACAGCAAGTTGCTGCTGAAAGAGGTAGTAAGGATGATCTCCGACAAGGGCTGGAAAGTAGGTAACGTGGATATAACGATTGCATTACAGAAACCTAAAATCGGGATGTATATAGGTCAAATGCAGGATATTCTTTCAGGTATTCTGGACGTGGATAGGGACTGCGTTTCTATCAAGGCGACCACCAATGAGAAGTTAGGTTTTGTAGGACGGTGTGAGGGCTGTCAGGTATGGGCTTCCGCATTGATTTTTAGCTAATTTTCTGAATTTTATTTTGCAGTTTGTCAAAAGGGTTGTATATTTGCCTTTCCATTGAGATATGGTGTAATGGTAGCACTACAGATTCTGGCTCTGTCAGTGAGGGTTCGAATCCTTCTATCTCAACTCTTCGATTTTGAAGACTTTGTCTCAAAACGGCGGGGTAGCTCAGCTGGTTAGAGCGCATGATTCATAATCATGAGGTCGGCGGATCATGCCCGCCTCCCGCTACAAAAAAATTCTTTTTCAGGCGACTGAAAAGTCCTTTTCGTCGCCGAAAAGCGCAAAGCGCTAAAATTCAAAGGTTTTAGAAATAAGGTGATTTACTGTGGTACGCCGCTAAAGACGGCCGCACCACAGAGAAAAATTTTGCGGATTTATTTTGATAAGTCTTGAAAAGGTGTAATTTTGCAACATCCTAAACCTTGAAAAGGTGTAAAGTCAGAGTTTATTAAGTCTTGAAAAGGTGAAAATATGAAAAGAAAGATTTATCAGACACTTCTACAATGGAAGAAAGAACGAAAAGGCGAAGTTGCTCTTTTGATAGAAGGAGCAAGGCGAATTGGGAAAAGCCATATAGTTGAGGAGTTCGGGCGAAATGAATATGATTCATATATCCTCGTGGACTTCAGTAAGGTAAATCCTCAGGTTATGGAGTTTTTTAATCTTTACCTCGATGACCTTGATACATTATTTCAAAATCTTGAAGTGTACTTCAAACGCAAACTTATTCCACGTCCAGGTCGTGGTACAGAAGCTCGTTCACTGATTATCTTTGATGAAGTGCAGTTTTGCCCTCGAGCTCGTTCCGGAATCAAACATTTAGTCTTAGACAATAGATTTGACTATATTGAGACAGGTTCTCTGATTTCTATAAAGAAAAACGTGAAAGATATAATTATACCATCTGAGGAGCATCCTATTCAGATGTATCCGATGGATTTTGAGGAGTTCTTATGGGCTATGGGAGACAAAATGATGATGCCTTACATTCGTACCAAGTTTGAAAAGAAACAGCCGATGGAAGGCTTCCATCGCAGAGCAATGGATTATTTCCGTCAGTATATGATTGTAGGAGGAATGCCGCAGGCTGTAAATAAGTATATTGATACTAAGGATTTTGAAAAGGTAGATGAGATTAAAAGAGATATTCTCGCACTTTACCGCAACGACATAAAAAGATATGCGGATAATCAAGAGACAAAGGTCTCTGCAATATTTGAAGAGCTACCAAGTCAGTTGCAGAAACATGAAAAGAAGTTCCGTTTGTCTGCATTGCAGGATGATGCTCGTATGCGAGATTATTCGCAGGCTTTCTTTTGGCTTAGCGATGCAAAGGTTATCAACTGCTGCTACAATTCGACCGAGCCAAGCATCGGACTGAAACTTAATGAAGACAGAACAACGGTCAAGTGTTATTTGAATGATACAGGGCTTTTGATAAGCCATGCGTTTGACGAACGTGGCATTGTTACGGAAGATTTGTATCGTAAACTCATGTTCAATAAGCTTGAATTAAATCAAGGAATGTTAGTGGAAAATATTGTCTCTCAAATGCTGAAAGCAGCAGGACACAATTTGTTTTTCTACAGCAATAATTCGCGTATTTCTGCCGAAAATAGGATGGAGATCGATTTTCTTATTGCCAAACCGACAACAACGAGCAGGCACAATATATCTCCGATTGAGGTTAAGTCAGGAAGCCGCTACACATTGACTTCTCTGAATAAATGTATTGCGAAATATGCAAAAGATTTGTCAATACCCTATGTTCTGTATGATAAGGATTTGAAGATTGAGAATGGAATTGTATTCCTTCCTCTTTATATGACTCCTTTATTATAATTGCCGAGCGAGCGAGGCATTTTAAACAGGGCATAGTCAGCGTCTGTGGCGCTGACTATGTTCTTATTTAATTTTTAGCAGGCGCGAACAGCGGCTGCGGCTTTTCCCTGAGCAGCCGGAGCGAGGGACTTTGAAAAAGACTTCCGGTTTTCGGGAGGCAACGACCGAAAAAGTTACATTTTACAAACTTTTTCAGAGGCACGAAGTGAGGCTGCGAACGGGGGAATAATCAGAAAGTTAGAAGCTGTATTTGGCTTTAAACCAAACTTCAGAATTGTGTTTGAAAAGGCTGAACATGCCTCTGTTGCCGCCAAACCAGTCTACGCCTGCGGACAAGTGAATGTTGTCGTTGAGAGCGTAATCGGCAGCGAAACGGCTGAACCAACCCGGGTCTTTACTAAGGTCTATATAAGAGAAGTTCGACAGCTGCAATGTGCTATCTAACAGTTTTTTAGAGATGTTAAACGTAAGCATGCAGTTGTTGTTGTCCTGCGCAATGTAAGGCGCGTAATCGAAGATATTTTCGCACGAGAACTGCATTGAGAGCATCCATTCGCGAGGAGCATACCAGTCCACACCAATAAGCCAATGCGTTGTGTTAAAGCCTTTTTGCGGAGTTGCGAAAGCCGCTTGTCGGTAAGTGAAATGCTTCCCGAAATTCACGGCAGCCTCGCCACGCAAAACGAATTGCCCCCAAGGTTTGGAAATATCGCCACCGATAAAGCCCATTCGGTAATATTCGGGCCTTACCGTCACTTTTTCAGGGGAAAGTTCGTACTTAAAGACCGGCATTTTGTTCCACGTGTGCAGTCCTGCTATTGAGAAATCCACACCGGGTAATGTAAAGCTGAGACGTCCTCCGTACTCGATGTTGGAGAATTTGAATGCAGGTCGGCTGTTGCTGTCATCCCACACGATAGGCATTTTAGACCCTGTGGCAAAGATATTCCACGCATTTCCGGCTTCTGTAGGCAACACATATCCCTGAAAAGTGGGGACAGCAATGAGTTCCAGTTTCATTTTGTCATTGAAGACAAAGAAACGTAATGCATTGACAGGCATTCTGATATCGTCATAATCCTGCGCCAAGAACTCGCTCAAATCCAAGGGAGAAACGAGATCCGTAATGCGTACTCCATCTGCCGCGCCCCAAATCACCAACTGACGTCCGAAGCGGAAGCCCCAATGCTCCTCGCGATGGTCCAGATATGCCTCCCTCAACTCAAATCCGGCACGATGGGCTGCCAACACATTATAAGAAGCGTTAAAAGAAGCGAACAAAGAGGAATTACCGAAAGTACGCCCTACCTCGCCTCTAAAACGCGTTCTCGAAGACATAAAATCATTAGGTTTCTCCAACCTCAACGCGTGATATGTATCCACAAATCCCTTCAATTGCCACGATTCCTGCCCAAGGGTAGGAAAACTTTTGCAAAGCAACAAAAGAAGCGGAATTAAAAAAATTCTTATTTTTCTCATAGCAAGCGTCCCTTTTCCAAAGTAGTAACATTGAACTGAGATTCTTCTACTTTGATATTATATTCAGGCTTACTGATTTCCAACACTGTCTTATGTTCTGTCTGCACATTGGTCATCTCCATTTTAAGAGGGGCCCAAAAGCCTGAAACCTCCTGAATTTCAGACATAATCAGCAAGCGATGCAATTTATTCATCTTATCATAATACTCGACTCTTACAGGTATCAGACAATCCTGCCTTATGAAAGAAATCTTTTTAGAATAAATTGTCCTGCTGTCTTTAGGCGCAGACTCTAATTTCCAGCACTTTTTACCATCTAAAACCTCCTCTCCAAGCAGATTATGGTTATCCTCATCTACATTATGGCGTCCCATATCATCATACGTAAAATCGCTCCCCATAAAGTAATCCTGTTTAGCAGAAGAACCGCTGATTCGGCGCGTTTTCTTCATTGCAGGCAGGTAGAGCCACTTGTCATCATCTTTTTTTTGATCATCATAATCCCAAGTAAGGAAACCTGTACCTTTGACATCTCCGGGATATAAGAAGAACATTATGCTTTTACGATCTTGCTTGTCTTTGCCCACATCTATAGAGTAAGAGATAAGTTTACGTTCACGGATGCTCCCTCGCTTGTTTATAAGCTTCATACTCATTTCCGATTTGCGAGAATCTCCGTCAGGACGATCATTGACTTTTTGTGCTATTTCCCTTCCTGTTTGAGCTTGAGCCGCTATGGCAAAACTCATTGCCGCAAGGCTTAGAATTATTGACTTTTTCATTTTCAGTATTTTTTATTTTTCAGGACCGAATATTTTTAATTTTTGGAATAGAACCGGAGTTATGCAAAGGTCGGCAAGTAATGCGGACATTATTCCGGCAATTGAGAGTATTCCCATATGGATGAAAGTAGCGCCATCAGAAGTAGTGTAAATAGCGAAGTTAACGGCGATTATCACACTTGTAATTATCATAGGCGTACCCACAATTCTGAAGGTCTTGCGTATAGAAGATAAGTAATTGCCCTGACGGTCAAATTCGAGATGACCGTGATTGATGAAGTGTATCGTATCATCTACGGCAAGACCGAGTATCATAGGCATTATCGTAGCGGTCATCATATCCAAAGGATAGCCGAGCAATCCCATAAGTCCGCCGACAACCACAGCCGGTATAATATTAGGTATCAAACCGATAAGACCGATACGAACGCTATTGAATGCAATCATCATCAGTATTCCTATAATGAGTAAAGCAATCGCAAATGATACCACTTGACCTCTTGCCACATATTGCATAGCTATGGTGAATTGCGGTATGCTGCCCACCGTCGTTACAATGGCTCCGGGATAAAGTGTACGGGCATATTCGGCGATATCATTGATCTCACGCTCCGCTTCACCTGAATTGTAAGCATTCAACTCGACCATCAAGCGCAAACGTTTATAATCGTAATCAATCCAATATTCCGCCTCACTGCCGCCTGCATTTTCATAAAGCAAAAGCAATTGAGCAATCTCGTCCGAATTCTCAGGGACGGTGTAGAATGCGGCATCGCCTCCGTGCAATGTCTGATTTAAATCTTTCAAAATATTCAGCAGAGAAGTAGTACGTTTGGTCAGCGTGTAGCCTGCCACGTGATTTGTCAAAGAATCAAGTTTTACCAAAGCATCAGGAGATTTTGCCATATTATCCTCCGGGAAGTCCACCAATACATCATAAGAATACACAGAGCCGAGTTCGCTGTCCCCCACTTCCAAGAGGTCTTTTACATACTCCACTTTTCTACCCATCGTCCTCTCGACATCGAACGCCATCTCGATTTTAGTAAAATTGTACAACAAAATTGCAAGAATTAGACCGGAAACCACCAAAATGGCAGTGCCGTGCTTCAACACCCAAATACCGAATTTTTCAATCTTCAAATCCAACCAGCGTCCGCCCTCTTCCTGCACTTTTGCATGCGGTTTTCCATCTTTACCGAATGTCAGCAACGAAGACATCACAGACATTGATATAAAGAAAGACAACAACACTGCCGACGAAGTGGCTATACCTATAAAGCGCATCGGCTGCATAGGAATGGCAAGGAACGACAACAAAGAAGCAAAAGTGGTCAACGAACTGAACAGAATAGGCCAACCCATCTCCCCTACCATCTCCACGACTGCCTGTTTGCGTTTACCGTGCAGCATAAATTGTCTTTTGAAGTACGAATATATATGAATATTATACGCTACCGCCACTGCAAAAGCAAGCAGAATCGGTATCAATAACATACCGCTGTCAATAGTAAATCTCAGATAGCCTAAAATGCCATAAACTATAATGATAGAGCTGATTGCGGTCAGTATCGAAACCACCACCGCCCTCAAAGAACGTGTAGCTAATATCAACACCAAAATCGAGAATAAAATCGCCAACCCCAATATACGAGGCATTTCCACGTCAAGATACTCCATCTTTTTCGCACTCAAATACGGCATTCCCGTCCCCTTAGGGTTCAATTTAGCGTACTTCTCCTTTTTAATGATTTTCTCAAGTTCGCGCCCTGTACTCATCTCCGGCGAAACTCTTCCTTTCTCCTTTTGCCACACCGAATCTGCCGGGAAAGTCCTCAATTTCAACAATATCCAACTCAATTTCCCATCCTTCGACACAAGCCTCTCCGCCACCTGCGGCTTCATATACGCCTTTCTGCGGATCTCTGCCAGCCCAAGCGAATCCGACGGGATCTCCTCCGGCACTATTTGCTCAATAACCATCCCCTCATCATTTCCCACCATAAACTCTATATTCGTCAAAGAAGTGATTTTATCCGCATACGACAGACTATCAAGCATTTCGTTAGAAAGCTCCCTGATAAGTTCCAAATTCTCCTTCGTAAACGAATCCTCGCAACTTGTCAGCACAGCCGCATAATTATCATTCCCGAAAATAGACTTAAACTCCTCCGTCTTAAGCAACATCGGGTCATTCTCCAAGAAATAGTCATCCCACGAAGTACTGACATTCAACGACTTAAGCCCAAAAAAGCCCACCAATAACAACGCAGCAAAGCCAACAAGCACCTGCCAACGCCTTTTCACAATCCATTCGCCAACCACAGCGAACTTACTGTTGATTTTCTCAATTTCCATATATCAAAATAAATATTTTCACATTGCAAAATTCGCAAAAAAAATCCAACCCCGCCATCCCCTAAAATAGGTATTTTTCACCTCCAATCCCCAAAACAAATTAATTTTTACTCCCCCGTTCGCAGCTTCCCGCTTCGGATGTTGAAAACAGTCATTTGATTCTTGCTTTTGGCTTCGGCTTTGCCTCGCCAAAATCCGATTTTTCAGCTCCTCACTCCGCTGCTCAGGGAAAACGCAGCCGATAAGCGGCTGCTTCGAAAAAAAACAGCGGAACAGAGGCGGCGAAATGTCCGCCAACCTCTGACCCTTCAACAAACTCCTATCCTCAATACAGAGAATAAAAAATTTGGACAGTTGATATATTCTTTATAACTTTGCAACTCACAACAATTAAAGGATGACAGTAGGCAATATCTTCTTACTTTGTATAGGTATGTTATTTTTGTTCTCATTGGAATATAAACCTTTGAGAAAAAGTAATAACATCATAAAAGACTACTTCATCGATACTACTTCCAACTTCAAATCGGAAGTAACTAATAATCACCATATTACCCATAGGGGGGGGTAATAACTATAATAAATATTTATACAGAATATCTTACAGCTCATTTGTAGGATATAGGATAATTATGTTCCTACATATTGAAGTAGTTAATTTTAATTATATAGCATTATGAAACAATTATTTAGAATTCTATTAGCTGCGACCACTATTGCAGCAATGGCTTGGGCTTGTAAGAAGACACAGCCGGAGCAGCCTAAACCACAACCGGAACCGAAAAAGGATACTACTTTCGTGTTGGAAGCAGTTGTGACAGGTGAGGCAAACTTTGACGGAACGGGAGAAATATCCTATACCGTTAAAAGTATTAAGAAAATTAAAGAGAAAGAAGAGTTCATGCCATGGACGATGGAGTTCTCGACAGACGGAGGGCAGAGCTGGACTACTGAGAAGCCCGAATTCGTAACACTCATAACAAAAGAAGAGAACGGGGATTTAACAGCAAAGGCATACACTGCTACGTTTACTGCTCAGGAAAAGACTTTACAGACAAGCGATATTATCTTGAAAGCAAAACCTGTATTAAGCAACGTAGACTTGTCTACTGTAGATATTCATGGCGAGAAACTTGCAGCAGGGCAATCGACCGCAAACTGTTATGTTATTCATAACCCGGGCACATATCGTTTCCCAACGATTTATGGTAATGCAAAGAAAAACGGGCAGAATAACGAAAGTGCTTATAAGACTGATAAGAGCGGAAATAATATCCTTAAGACATTTTTAGGGGCTAAGGGTGAGATTACTAAACCTGAGATTGACGGTATTGCTAACGCGTGCCTTATCTGGCAGGACACCAAAGACCTCATTAGTGATATTAAGTTTGCAGATAATTATGTTTCTTTTGCAGTAAAGAAAGAAACCATTCATAACGGTAACGCAATCATTGCAGTACGTGATAATGATGGTACTATCCTTTGGAGTTGGCACATCTGGGTGACAGAGAGAGATTTGCACCCGGTGGAGGTAGAGAACTTCCAGAATGAAAAGTATAACTTTATGCCGGTTAATCTCGGATGGTGCGGATTCGGGAACGAGTGGTATGCCCCTCGTGAAGTGAAGGCAAGATTGAAACAGGAAGGTGGTAAGACTGTTGACCTGACCTTCAACCAAAAACAAGAGGTACTTGCTAACGACTATGATATCAAGAACGGTAATAGCCCATACTATCAGTGGGGCAGGAAAGACCCGATGTTGCCGGGTGATGGCATTACTGCGGGTAATGGTAAAGATAAGGAATGCTTCACTACAGAGGACCAATATCAGTTTGCTTATAAAGAACATGGAGAAGAACTGAACACTGATGATATTAAGGAGTACATCAGAAATCCTCATAAGTTCAATATCAAGAAAGAGATGGACGGAGTATACTATAACCTCTGGAACGTGAATAACGAGACTACGGAACTTAATGACGAGGTGGTGATAAAGACTGTGTACGACCCTAGTCCCGTAGGATATTCTCTCCCGGCACCGAATGCCTTCACAGGATTCACTACTACGGGGCAGAATAGTAATAATGCTTCCGAGTTAAATGTTGAAGGTGATTTCGATAAAGGTTGGCTGTTCTATAGTAAAGCGAATAAAACAGGTTCTACGATGTTCTTTCCGGCCGGCGGCTTTCGCAACAACACCTCCGGTGCTCTGAACTACGTTTCGGGTTTCGGTTACACCCAGGCTGCGGGGCCTAACTCTACTAGCAGAGGTAGAGCCTTGAACTTATATTCGGGCCGTGTCAGCCCGCTGGGCTACAACAACCGTAGTTACGGATTTGCTGTACGATGCGCAGAGGAAAAATAACATTCCCCATCCTCACTACTGCAACAACGAAGTTTGAGGTGTAGTAGGTAATATATGTATTGCAGTAGTGGCAATGAGTTGAATTTGCTAAGCTCATCCCTCCCACGTCAATGAAGGGGAAAGCTGGAATGAATTACGGAAGCTGTGGTAAGATACACGGCTTCCGTTTTTTTTGAAGACTTTTACTAATGCCGTTTCTCTGCGGTGCGCTGTGCTCAAGAAAAGGAGTAGGAGAGGTGTTTACAGTAGTTGCAAAAGAGTAGATTTACCACACCTCCGAATACCTGTAATCACCTTAATAAAACCATTTTCACGTACATCTATAAGCTGCTGCAAATAATAATCCATGGAAATAAATGCTTTCATATTTTAAATTTTTGCCACAAATGGCAATTTTTAAAAATGATAGTCCCTCGGCGTAGCGGCAGAGGTGCGGACATTTGGCCGCCTCTGTTCAGATTTGGTTTTCAAAGCAGACGCGGTTTGAGCGGCTGCGTTCCGGGCAGCGAAGCGAAGAGCGGAAAGGTTGCGGGTTTTGGGAGCTTGCTCACAAAAGGCGGCTGCTTTGGGGCATTTTGACCCAAAACTAAATCAAATAACGGTTTTCCGACACCGAAGCGGGGGATATACTATAACTTTTTATATCCAGTTCGGCTTTGTAAAGGTCATCTTGAGTCGTTATGATATTCTCATATAGTTATATTTATTACAAATTTACTTAATTTATATTGATACCAAATCTTTTTTTCGTGATGCGGAGGCGCATCGCGTTTTGGGCAGAGATTGGTCGGCGGCTGTGCCCGCTGCCAATCTTCTTCTTTAGAGTTCAGCAGGCGCGAGCAGCGGCTGCGGCTTTTCCCTGAGCAGACCGATGGAGGCAGGCTAATGCCGTCCGAAAGGACTGCGAACGGGGGTTGTGAGAAATGAAGATTTTGAGATTTGTGCGGTTTTCGGCTAAAAAGATTTTGAGATTTGTGCAAAAAAGGAGCCGCCTGACGGCAGCTCCGGATAGTCAAAATGAATTTAATTCCAAGAGAACTTCAATTCGTATGTGCTGATACCTGCAGCGGAGAGGTCGGTTTTGAGTACTTTGGATAGTGACCATTTCTTTTTTGCTGCCATAAAAAACAGTTCATAATCAGCACCTTGCGCTGCACTTTTGATGACAAAGGCGTTATTTGTTTCGACAGCTGTCTGCAATGAGGCGATTTTGTCTTTGGAAACAGTGCCTACAATAAGAGCTTCTTTAAGATTGCCAATCAATGTTTTATCTTCAAAAAATGCTTTAATTTGGTCTTCGTTCTCAAAGCGACATATCCCGACAAGCACCGGAATCTGCACGGTTTTCTTGCTTGTAATATTGCCTGAAGCGTCTTTTTTGATTATATCGCCTGCTACTTGTGCATTACTGTAAGAAAAGTAGGAGGTGCCGATTTTTGATGCTTTGAATGCAGGTATAGGGACATTAAAGTAGACAAGACTGCCTTCAAATGCTGTTTTGCCGGTTTGTTTGTATAAAGAAAAGGCTGAAAATTTATATGTATTCAAAGCGAGCACGGCTCCTTTGGCTACACCTGAGCGATCAGACCTGTCTAAAATGAGGACAGATGCCTTCTTACCGCCGTCTAAACCTGTTTTTAAATAAGTGTTTATAGCGGAAAAGTCGGACTCTGATTTTATTAAAGTCTCGGCTTTCAGACGGCTTACGATATGAATTTTAGCCTCTGTTACAAGAGATTCTTTATGTTGCTGCGGGTTGTCCTTTTGCTCGCCTTTACATCCTGCAAAGAGTAGAAGCGCTGAAATACAGCTACTTCCGACAATCATATTTATAATTCTTTTCATAATCTCCTCCTATTCAAATGTGATTAATGCTGTTATTGCATCGTGGTCTGAAAGATTCCCTGCCGTTATAACATTTGAAGAGACCAGGGTCCACTTACCTTTCGGGAAAGAATATATGTAATCTACCCAATGGAAAGCCTGTCTATCTCCCAAGGTATCCATCTCTTTAAGGTCTGTCCCCCATTGGCTTGCTACGATATTCAAATCACCTGCTAAAAGAGTTGGACCTTTTACTTCTTTAAGTTTCGCGAATTCGATAATCTCTTTGACCTGCTTCAATTTTACATCCGGTCCGCCCATATGATCCAAATGCGTGCAAATCATAGTTAATACACGGCTTTCATTATCCGAAACGGGGACAATAATCTCTACGGCCCCGACGCTTCTTTGATCTGCTCCGTAAGTCTGTAAAGCATCTCCATCATTGAACTGATAGTTGCCAGCGCCTTTATAATGCTTGTAAGTCAATAGTTTGGATTCTGAACTTATTATAGGATATTTTGATAAAATCACATTTCCGTAATAACCGATGTCTTTGGGATAAGATTTTATAAAATACCCGAACATCTCCAATTTTGAAGCGAGTTCAGACATCTTTTCTTTTGCCATGCGGCTTGTCCCGGTCTCAAATTCATTGAGACAAACTATATCCGGATCGGCATTTTTAATTACATTATAGAAATCATCAATCGGGAAACCTGCATTTTGCCCTGAATTGTCTTCTTTTTGGAAGGACAAGATATTCCAAGACATTATTTTAACTTGCACCTTCTGCGCCGCACAAGTCAGCGCAAGAAGGAACAAGCAAAATATCAAAAGAGTTCTTTTAATATTCATTTCTATTAATAACCTTTATTTTGTTTAAGATTCACGGCTCCATCAAAAGCTTTTGCCGGAATAGGGAATACGTGATCCTTTTTAGGATTGAAAGTTCGTCCTTCATCATAATGTACAGGACCGTCTATCACAACTTTTGTACCATCCCAATGAGAAGTGATTTTCTCTGTCGGTTTAGCATAAGTCTGCTCTGCATCTCCCCAACGGACAAGGTCGATATGACGGCTTGGCATATACTCGAATGCGAGTTCGCAACGGCGTTCATTTTTCAACTCTGCCTTTGTTGCATTGCTGTTTTCAGGTAAACGTGCGCGTTTACGAACCCTGTTAATAAGTATTTTAGCTTCTGCATTGCCTTCGCCGTCTTTCCAAATCAAAGCCTCCGCTCTCATCAATAGAATATCGGCAAAACGTATAAGGCACATACCAAGAGTGTTGCTGGCATTATCACCATTCGTACTGAATTCAACACCGTAGTTAGCAGCATCCTCCCAAGGAGAAAGGAATTTACGGAAAGTAAGTCCGGTGTCAGAAGAAATAGAATATGATGCACTACCGAACTCAATATCTTTACTCATAAATCTGATATGTTGTCCCGGGAAGAGGATGGTAGCATCACGGCGAATATCGCCTGCCTCAAATGCTTTATAAAGTCCGTAGGTCGGCTGATAATAGCCCCAGTGGTTATATAAGCCCCAACCTCCGTTTTGGAAAGACATTCCGTGGAATTTAGGACCATCTACAGGACTACCGAATAAAGAGAAGATATACTCTTTACCGAAATTTTGCTGTTTTCTCCAAAGATTTGCATAAGTATTCGCAGTACCGTCATCAAACAAATCTCTTTTATCCGCTCCTGTCAAATCCATTACTTTCTTTGTCATTTCCAAAACGACATCGAAATATTTTGCATCATATTGTGAAGCATAAAGAGCGGCGCGTGCAGCAAAAGCCCAAGCAGCGGCTTTGTGAGGCATTCCATAGTCCTCATCAGGAAGTTGTGAGAATAATGGCAACAATTCTGCAGCCTTATTTAAGTCTTTGATTATCCGGTCATAGTTCTGTAATACAGATGCAGGACGAGGGCTATCCATATCTTTCGGCTCAGTAGTATCCAAAATAATAGGAATACCTCCATTGATTTGGTGATCGCCGTAATAAGGAGCAATCCAAAGCATTGCAAGCCCTCTGAAGAAATAAGCATTTCCTAATACTTTATCTGTATATGCTTTGTCAAAGCCCATAACGGGAACGACCTTGATAAGGTTATTAGCCTTAGCATTTATCTGATACATCGCAGGCCACGTATCTTTGGCATCTCGACCGTTATCTGCCGACATAATGAAATTACGTATCTGTTCTGCCTGTGCCTGAGGTCTACCTACCGTAACGTTATCGCTGCAGCACTCATACCACATAATTCCACGACCGGTAACGCCTTCTGAATCATTTGATACATTAGATAAAAGAGCATAGACTGCTTTATCTACATCTTCTTTTGTCTTCCAAGTCTTGGATGGTCCATATTTTTGGACGTTGAGAAAATCTGAGCAGCCGGTAAAGATTGCCATACCTGCAAGTACTCCCAATGTTATAATTATCTTTTTCATATTATCAAAATTTATAAAATTCGGTTTTGTAATTTTGCGTATTTATTAAAAATTAACATTTACACCGAAGTTGAAGAGACGCGTTACAGGGTAAACACCTCTATCCACACCATAATTTCCAACTTCAGGATCAACTCCCGAATAACCGGTCATAGTAAATACGTTATCAATACTTCCGTAGAATCTTATTGAAGGAATATTCTTATTCTTTATAGGTAAGGTATAGCCCAAAGTAATATTCTTCAAACGCAGGTAATCGCCTTTTTCAAGGAATACATCAGAGAATTTAGTATAGTTGCCATTCAAATCTTCTGCTATACCCAAACGAGGATATTTGCTTCCTGCATTGTTGAAATCCCAGGTATTCAAAACATCAGTAATAAGATTACCGTAGTCATTACGAGCATTCATAGCAAGCTGCTTCATTCCGTTGTAAATCTTATTGCCTGCAACACCTTGGAACATCAAAGAGAAATCAAGACCTTTCCATTGAATAGAACCGCCGAATGAGAATGTATGTTTAGGTGCATAAGAGCCCATAAATATTTTATCATTATCATTGATTTTTCCATCATTATTAGTATCTACATATTTCAAATCTCCGACTTTCGCCAAAGGTTGGATAGGTGAAGAGATTCCTGTTTCAGGATTTGTCCACTTATAATTATCGATTTCTTCCTGTGAGCGGAAAATACCTGCTGTCTTATATAGCATAAATGAGTACCAAGGCTGTCCTGCTGCTGAATAGAGCAATGACTTGCTATCTACATTAGGGTTGTCGTGTCTTACAGGAGCGGAACGAGGACCATAATCTTTTACATAACCGTTGTTGTAAGAATACATTCCCCAAACATCATAATTGACATTTCCTGCGATAGAGCCGTGATAAGCGATTGAGAACTCCCAACCTCTATTTATAACATGACCCATATTTCCCATAGGAGGATTTTTTACGCCGATTTGAGAAGGCGTAGGTATAAAGTCGATAAGATCTTTTGTCTCTTTATTGTACCAATCTACTGTAATATCCAAAGAATTATTGAACATTGTAAGATCCAAGCCGACGCTCGCCTGAGCCGTTGTTTCCCAACGTGCATTGGTATTAGGAATAGTAGAAAGATAAGAACCCGTTCTCAATGTTTTCAAATCTTTTCCTAAAATAATAGGCCATCTGTAGTTCAAAAGTTCAACATCAGCAACGTTTGTCGGATAAAGATCAACATTGCCTACTTTTCCCCAACCTGCGCGGAATTTGATAAGGTCAAAGACTTTAGTCAAATTGGAATTCTTAAAGAAATGTTCTGAAGATAATTTCCAAGAGCCGGAGAAAGCAGGGAACCAATCGTAATTTTTAGCAATAGGCAATTTAGAAGAAGCATCTCTTCTTATACTTGCAGTTAAGAAATAACGATCATCATAAGAATATCCTAATCTGCCAAAGAATGATGCCATAGCATATTCATAGATTGTCTGTGAAGGATGTATACTTGAATAATCCTGCGCCAAAGACCATAGTAATTGATTAGGATCTTCTGAAGTATATTTCTTTGTATGGAAATATTTAGAATCTAAATGTTTGAAATCTGCAGTAAAACCACCCATTGCGCTGATATGATGTTTTCCGAAAATCTGTGCCCAAGTAATGGTGTTTTCAGAAAGCCAATGATATGTATTGATAAAGTACTGCTCACGGAAGTTTTCTGCCCTCAGCAAACCGCGTTCCATCATTTTAGGATAGAAATTATCTTCTTCGCTCTTTGCGAAATCCGCAGTAAATTCAGATTTGAATACCAATGAAGATATTGGTCTTATTTCAATACCGGTGGTAGAGAATACTTTTGTAGAAGGATATAGTTGATGCAATCTATTGAGATATGCAACAGGGTTGTAGACCAATGGAGTACCTGATACGGTAGCCCAACGAGGGGTAGTACCTCCGTAAAATTTATTACCGTTAGCATCCAAGTCGAAAGTACCGTCAGCTTTTCTCTCATATACTGATGCTGAACGAGGATACCACATAGCTGCCATAATAGGTCCTTGGTGATTCGTACTCACATTACCTTGTCCGTTGGAAATATCCACAGATAATCTTTCGTAAAGTTTAAGCCATTTTGTCAGATTGTACTCTGTTTGCAATTTGCCTTTGAATGCTTTGCTCCAAGTATTTAACAAAATACCTTTTTTGTTATCATAAGAAACACTGAAAATAGAACTCAATTTATCGGTACCTCCTGATATTATTGCAGAGTAGTGTTGTTTTGTACCTATACGGAAGATTTCATCCAACCAATCTGTACGTGTAACATTTCCCCAAGGGTATAGAGCAGGATTTGCGGCACTTGGAAGTGTCTTTCCCGGAGCATTTTCTATAGCTTTAGCCCATACCTTATTATATTGCTCTGCAGTAAGCACTTTAGGAAGACGAGAAACTTGCTCCAATCCCATAGAAACATTAACGTCTACATTCACTTTTCCGCTGCGAGCGCGTTTTGTTGTAATCAAGACAACACCGCTGGATCCTACGGATGCTCCGTAAATAGAAGCAGATGCAGCATCTTTCAATACAGTAATAGATTCAATATCATCTATTGCAAATGGGGCGCCAGGAACACCGTCCACGACAAACAAGACGCCATCACCTGAAGAAGGATCTCCATCATTTCCTTTTGATCCTCGACCTCGGATGGTAAAAGAAGCTGAAGACATAGGGTCTCCTGATTGCTGAACAATCACACCCGGCATTTTGCCTTGCAATACGGTAGCAAGATTTGAAGAACGGCTTTTAGTGATGTTATCCATTTTCATAGATGTAACAGCCATTGACAAATCTTGTTTTCTGGATGATCCGTAACCGATAGTTACCACTTCTTGAAGTACGGAAGCATCGCTTTCAAGAGATATATTTATAAGGGACCTATTCTGAATCGGCATAATCGCCGTCTTAAATCCCACATAAGAGAATACTAACTTTGAAGAAGACGATGCCGTAATCGTGTATATACCATCTATATCGGTAGATACGCCGTTTTTAGTTCCTTCTTCAAGTACATAAGCTCCTGCTAATGGCTCATTTGATGAGTCTGTAACTTTACCGGTAACGGTAATTTTGCTCTGAGCATTGGCCGGCAATATGAGAAAGCAAGATAGCAAACTCATAAGTACAAAGCGGAAAAATAAATTTCCTTTACTTTGGTTCGACAATTTGATGTTCATAAAATTAAAGATTTAGTGTATTGAATATTATTTGGTTATATATTTTATTGTGTACAGAGCAAGGAGGCTCCTAATATTCCGGGATGTGTAAGCGCAGTATTTTGTATTTTCAATCTTTTTACGCTTCTCTGAACCGGGAATTTCTTTAATTCCTCATACATAGAGTCTTTGAAAAAATCATATGCAGTCGAAATACTTCCTCCAAATACTATTATTTCAGGGTCATAAGCATTTATTACGAGTGAGACCAAGGCTCCGATATGTTTCCCGAAAGTACTCCAAACAGCTAAAGCCTTCTCGTCGTTACTTTCGGCTTTTAATGCAGCATCCTTCCCTGTTATACCGTATTCCGTAAAGAATCTGCTGCTACAATAGTACTCATAATCTTTATCTAAATATGGTATATTCCCTATTTCTCCTGAACCGGTATTATAGCCGTTATATAGCTTTCCATCTATTACTAAAGAGCATCCTACGCCTGTTCCTAATGTTATACAGACCGCATCTTTACAATTTTGCGCTTCCCCGTATTTGGAAATAGCAAGTGCGAAACAGTTGCAATCGTTATTTATGAAAACCGGGATAGAAAAACGTTTTTCCAAGAGTTCTTTAAGCGGTACTTCTTGCCAAGAAGGAATTGCAACCACGTTATAAACGATACCGCATTCATTATCAACAACAGAAGGCACTCCTATACCTATTCCTGTAACTTCAGAAGAGTTAATTTCTTCGATCATAGAATAGAGTTGCTCAATGGTATCTTTCTCGCTATCGGATACAATTGTGGGACGAGACAGCAATTTGAGTATTTTTTTGCCATCTACCAATGCGACACGAATATTCGTGCCACCCATATCAATAGCGATAATCATTTCTTTACTTTGCTTATTTCCCCGTCTTTGAATCTTACGTGATCTACTATTCTACCGTCATCTTCGCGTATATAGGTTTCAAATTCTCTTTTTCCTTCTGAAACGATAAGTATTCTGGCGCCGGGACGTAAGTTATTGTACGTGGTATCATCTCCGGAGTAGCGCCCGTAACCGAGAGCAAGACCTTTATCCGCCACGATATAGTCTATATCATGGTCGTGCCCTACAAATATTCCGAAAACATTTCCTGTTTCTACCATAGCAGCATGCATACCTGTATTTAATGCTCCGGGGCATTCATCCTCGCCTGCTCTGCCTATATGTGTGTTTTTTTTGTTTCTCCACGCAGGTAGATATTCAGGAAGTACGATATGAAAGAAAGCCAGTGAGGGAAGATGCTTTCCTCCTTTTGAAGCAGTCATTGCATTACATTTATCTCTCAACCACGATACTTGTTCTGTGGTGAACCAGCCGTATCCTTCGATTCCGGGTATTGTGGAATTATCGTGAGAATCCATACAGTAAAGGGCTAATGCAGCTTCATGGCTATTGTGATGAAGTATAGGTATTTCCATATCGGCAAGTCTGCCTTGCGAGTCTTTTTGATTTAGAGAGTATTCTGAAGAAACAATAATATCTGCCATCTGTGCATTTGTGAGATCTTGTTCCGGATCGTGATTGCCGAAAACTATACAGAAAGGTGTTTTGAGCTTGTTTAGCGTTTCTATAAGGCGATTCCACATTTGGGCTGCCGGTTTGCCTGTTACAACATCGCCTGTAAAAACAAGCAGGTCCGGCTTTTCTATTGAAACGACTTTATTTATTCTTGCAAATGTTTTATTTGCTTCGTTTTTTCTATACTCATCTGATGGATTCAGATGAGTATCTGTAAATTGAATTATTTTGAGGGTTCCGTTGTCCCGGAACTTCATATTTTTTATTTTTTGCGCATACGAAGTGCCGCAGGCAAGGAGTATGACGCTAAGCAATATTATTATTTTTTTCATAATTTATAATTTTATATTGGCGCTCTTTTCGATTTTTATGATTTTTTCCGTTTTAGCGTTTTGGCTACCGTAGGTGACTTTGAGGGTGAATGGGATGCTTGTTTTGATGCTGATTTCGGGTTTTTGTTCCTGATTTTTGCGTGATCTGACTTTTAGGTCAATTGTGCCGTCAGGACCGAACGGATAGCGTTCTATACCGTGTTCTTCGCATTTGGTAATATCCCATTCGATAATATTTTGTGAGTAGTCGGATTTTATTCCGAGTATGTATTCGATGAAGATAGCGATTGGAGGCAGACCTGTCCAGCCTATGAAGTCTTTGCGCGCCATAAAGCCAGGTTCTATGCTTTCAGGAGCATAATATTCCCAAAAGGTGCCGGTCTTTTGCCAAACTTTGAATACTGCTTGGAAGTGATTTTCAGCAATTTGGCGGGATAAGTCAAAATATCCGTTTTTCCAAAGACCGTCAATGAGCATATAGTTGGTTCCGGGCCAAACTCCACCTTGCCAATAACGTCCGTTCGGGTTGTATTTTTTATGGTCGGCTGTGATTGATGGGACTCTGTGCGGTCTGTTGAATTCGGTCGTGTCTTTGAGATGAGCGACCATTCTGTCTAATTTGGATTCGGGTAGAATATCGGTTTGAAATGCCCAAAATGCGCCTATACCTTTGGTATCGCAGAGTGTCCCGTCTGCATATTTGTCGTACAAAAATCCTCTTTCAGAACTCCACATTGAGTCGTTTATATAGTTTTTAAGGAATTTCATTTCGTCTTCCAAGTCTTCTATTTCTTGCCAGCGTTCAGTGTAAAAGCCGATTTGAAGGAGCGATGAATTTACAAGGTATTGCTGGAGGTTGGTATCTAACCAGATCATCTTCCCGTTTGAAAATATCTGATTGTAACTGTCTTTGACGCGTGGCATATTGTCCATTCCCGTACCCCATCCGCTACTCCAATATGTGCCGTTTTGCCAAGTCCTGTTTTGTCTCCACCACTCAGCATATGCGCAGAGGGCAGGGAAAATTTTGTGGAGCCTGTCAAGGTCGCCGAATTGTTTGTAGTATGCGAGTTCTACCCAAGGCAGCAAATTTGGTCCTGTGGATACCGGATCGTAGCGTTCGAAGCAATCGGATCCGTCGGCTCTTATCTCTCTGCAAATAAAGCCATCAGGGTGCTGTTTTGCGTAAAAGTTATCTAAGGATTTCTGAAATGGGAAAAACCTATAACCGTATCGTGCGAAAAGCATCATAAATGAGGTGTCCCACATAAAGATGTTGCCGTTGTAAGCGACATCGAGATAGGGCGATACGAAGCCTGAGCCTGCTTGAGGTTGTTTGATGTTACCTATAGCGATTTGCCAAGCGTGCCAATACATTTGGATTTCTTGGTCATGCCTTTCCCAATAAGGAGCCGGAAGTATCTTTTTTGCTTTTTTGAATGATTGCGGTTCTATATTCTGCTGTTTAT
Organism: Candidatus Cryptobacteroides sp.; assembly: GCA_052173975.1. Taxonomy (GTDB): domain Bacteria; phylum Bacteroidota; class Bacteroidia; order Bacteroidales; family UBA932; genus Cryptobacteroides. Next base: position 44,965 of record JBQMXN010000003.1, read on the forward strand.
CCGTACGAAAGGTATTTTCCGCTACAAATACGTTACGGACATATGTGTTTTTGTACGGTAAAATATATGGACCTGATTGTAAGTCCTGAGCGTATACTATTATTCCTAAAAGTAATGCTATTATGGCGCTTGCGGTTCTCATTCAGTAATGGCTTTTATCTTTCTTGCTATCTCTGTGTTTTCATATACGCCGATAAATTGGTCTGCCCAAGGGCCGTATGCAAATACAGGTATCATAGATGGAGTATGATCATCGGTAAAGTACATACCCATTATTCGGCCTTTTTGGAGGTCGCCATCGAGGAGCATTAATCCGCCTGTTTCATGGTCTGCGGTGACGAGGACGAGGGTTTCCCCGTTGCTGTCGGCAAATTTCATTGCCTCAACAACAGCTAAGTCAAAACTTAGCTCCTCGAGAATCGAGGCGGGGAAACACCTTGCATGCCCTGCATAATCAATCTTAGCCCCCTCAACCATCAAGAAAAATCCCTTATCTCCATTAAGTTGTCTCAACTTCTTAATCGCCTCAACCTCAGCATCTGCCAAAAGATGCAAATTATCCTCATCCGCACCATCTCCCATCCTCTCATCTATACAAATCACTTTACCTGACTTATCATTAATATTTGCGATATTCTCCACGAAATGAAATTTACCTGAAAGTCCTCCAAGAATATCCACGCCATCTGCCCTTTTTGTAAATTCATCCATTCCGCTACCGCAAAGCAAATCGATCCTTGCATCAAGAAGATACCTCGTAATTTGATCTGAACTGTCCCTCTCCGTACTATGCCCGTAAAATGCAGCCGGAGTAGCATCTGCAACATTTCCTAAAGTCATAACTCCAACAGACAACCCCTTATCCTTAAAATAATCGCTCAAAGATTTATTGACTTTGCCATCTCTTGTCATAGATATATGCCTGTTACAATGGCTCTCACCTGTAGCAAGAGTGCTTCCACCTGCTGCCGAATCCGTAGTAAAAGCATCCAAAGAATTATTCACTTGAATACCAAGATATTTCATTTTCAGCAAAGAGAGTCCGTTATTAGCATAATATCCGGCAGAAATCTGATTTAATCCCATACCGTCACCGATAAGAAAAATCACATTTTTTATCTTCGTATGAGTACCATCATTCCTATAACTCGGATTATATACATCTATGCCTTTTGATAATTGAAGTTTATCATTCTGGAATCCCCTGAAATCCCTTGTGGTAAGATCTAATTTTCTAGTCCCCGTAACTCCTTCTTTTTTAGTCGACAACTTACCCATTGCAAAGTTTTTATTACCGAAATCGGCAAAAAAAGCAGCGCATACTTCAGGATAATCCGTATTGATATAATCCACGCCCATATTATAAAAGGTATAATAAACAGTTACACCTTCAGGAGCATTCCAAAAACGAATCGGTTTGTGCTGTTCGTGTGCGTAGTTTATTACCTGTTCCAAAGCCCTCTCTTCAGTAGGAAGAAGCAATCCTTTACCATTCCAAGCAGAATAATTCTTAAAGTCTGCACTGAAAAGAGCCACTTTTTTCAATTGAGTTTCAGTATATTTTTCATTTACATCTCCGTCAAAAGTGATAAAATCAGGATATGAGGTGAATTTAGATTTCTCCGGAAGATTTCCCGTAATGACAACCTTTACGGCAGCGTCATTTATAGTATTATCAAATACGTAAGAATATTTTTTCAGAATAGAAACAACGGCATCTAAAGTAGGCTTCGCCGGTGATTTTAATTCCACCATAAGTTGCAAAGGTTCCTTCATTCCTTTTTTCAAAAATTGATTTACGATTGGAAGGACATACAGCCCCTCAAAAGTATCTTCTGCTGAAAGCTTTTCTTCATCGTGACCAATGAGCAATATTCCATCTTTCAAAAAAACATCTGCTTCTATTGAGTACACTCCTTGAGCATAAGCCTGATAAAACGGCACGGTTCTCATATAATCGTTATGAGAATGTATAGATATAGGATAGCGATTTTGAGATAGCAAATTGTTGCAAATCAGTAATGATGCAACAAGAATAATTATTTTGTAAATTTTGTTCATCTTGCTTTGCGGTTAGTATAAGGCAAATGTACAAAAGTTCAGAAAACGTTTTACTGCATTTTGCGTTTTTTATTCCTCGTTTTGCGCAAAACCCTGCGCAAAGAAACACGGGAACAGAAACTCTCTTTTTTCTACAAAAAAGACCTTTTTCTATATTCCGAAGGCGACATCCCCATAACTCTTTTAAATATTCTCGACAAATTTTTAATATCCGAACACCCCAGTTCAAAAGCCGCAGCCGAAACCGAATACCCTGCAGACAACAATTCTGCCACTCTCTCTACCCTTGCCTTTGTAAGATAACTATAAATCGATGAACCGATTTCTTTTCTGAATTTAATCTCCAATAAACGGCGACACATAGGAACTTGAGCTACAATATCATCCACTGAAATATCCATTGCCATATTCTCATGAATAAACCTAAGCACTTTGGACATATCAGGATCTTCATTCACTAAAATATCAGAAGAAGGACGTGTAATTATATTAGAAGAACACACTACTATATCCTCCCAATTCATCATCGGATTAGAAATCATATTATCAATAAGACGAGCAACCTCATATCCACCCTTCTCCACCTCTTGATTTATAGAAGAAATATTAGGAGAAGACAGTTTACAAATAGCCTCATCATTATCCACACCCAAAAGAGCTATATCCTTTGGAATTTGCATATTCTCTCCATTCTTACTGTTAATATTCAAAAGATGACAAGCTTCAGAAATATAATACGCGTGATTATCATCACAAGCCATTACCGCAACAGGTTTAGGTAAACTTTTCAACCATGAAGTCAATTCATCAAAATCATACCTCCACATTTCTTTATGATTAGAGCGCAAGGAATTAATTACAAATTCTTTATTCTCCCTAATAATTGTATCCCTAAAGCCTTCATATCTCTCATCAGACCATACCACATCGCAAGGACCATAAAAAGCAAAAGATCTGAAACCGCGTTTCAAAAAATACTCTGCCCCTGCAACTCCCGACTTATAATACTCTCCCGTAATATTCGGAATATTTTCAAACCGCCTTTGAAAATCCTGAGAAATAGCTATTATTCCTTTATTTTTAAAAACAGAAACATTATCCGAAAAGAGAAACTGACCTATAATGGCATCAGCTTTCATCCTTTCCGCATAATCAAGCACATATTCCAAACCGAATTTATCTCTTATAGAAGTAGGAAGGCGAGACAAACTCCATGCCTCGCCTTTACTATGAGCATAACTCGCAATCCCGAACAACAATCTTCGAGCATAAGCTTCAGAAAAATCTGTCATCAGAATAATTCGAGCCATAACCTACAATTCGAACCTCCTCTCTTTATAGAAATCCAAAACTTTTACTCCGTAAAGATATTGGTAACGCGCTCTTGAAAGTTCAGCCTTTGCCTTTATATATGCAGTTTTCGCCTCATTGAATTCTGTAATATTGGCTTTACCGCTTTCATATTTTGAAGAAAGAAGTTCAAATGATTCTTTTGCGCTATCGCAAGCATCACTGCTTCCGACAAACTTAGCCTGAGCAGTAACGGCGTTATAATAAGCCTGCTGTATTTCTTTAAACAATGCTTTAGAAGCATTATCTATTTGCAATTCCTGCTTTGCATATAAAAGTTGCATCTTCTTAACATTATTTCTAGTAGCCATTTTGTTAAAAATAGGAATGTTCAAAGAAAGACCTATAAACTGGCTGAAATTACTTTTTAACTGGTCAAAAAATGGCTTGGATGCACCGGAAGAATTGGTATAATAATTAGTACCGATACCTCCGCTCAAAGAAAGAGTAGGATAAAATGCACCTTTTGCCACCTTAATATTCATTTTAGAAGCATTCAATCGATATTTTTCTACCAGAATAGAAGGCATCGTTCCCAACGCACTATAATAAATATCCTCCGGCTTTTCTATAATCTTTAATATATCTTCATTTGCATTGGGCCTCACAACTTCAAATCTTTCAGGAGAAGGAAGTTCCAACAACTGCGTAAGTTCCAATAAAGCCAACTGCAAATTGCTATTAGCTTGAGTAAGAGAAAGATTACTTTGGCTTAAAGCAGCCAACTGCTGAGCAAGTTGAACCTGTGTCCCTTTCCCGGTAGCAACTAAAACTTTCAAACGCTCAACCTGAATAGAATCAATCGACACTTGCTGTTTTGCTGTTTCCAAAATTTCTTCATCATATAAGATTTCCATAAAAGCACGAGCCACAGCAAGCCTCAAATCATCTTTTGTCTTCTCCAGATCAGCAACGGAAGCCAATAAATTCAATTTTTTCGCTTCAATATCATTATTAATACGCATTCCCTGAAAAATAGGGATATCTCCACCTAAATTCAAAGAAGTGGTAGTAGTATTTGTATTTGAGTATGTATTAGCAGCTGTCAGACCCCTACCGAAAGATAGATTTTCAGAAACCTGTCCCGAAAATTTAGGCAAACGGCTCAACTTGGAATCAGAAAGTTCCAAATTAGATTGTTGCACTGTTACAACCTGTTGCTTAACTTTAATACTATGCTCCAAAGCATAGTCCATACAATCCTCCAATGTCCAAGCGCCAAGATGAGATTTTTTTGCATCTTGAGCGTATGAAATTGAAAATACTGTAAAAAGCAATGCCGTAAATATCGTTCTAAGTATGGTTTTCATATTCAAGTTTATTTTTTACTATCTTTTTTATTGAGTTTTTTTGCGCCTCTCAACATATCACCCTGACTAATACCCTCTTTTACTTCTATATTTATACCATCGCTAATACCTGTCTTGATTGCAACTCTTTCATATTCCTTTCCAATTGATTTATATACGAAAGTCGAATCTCCTTTAAACTCCAGAATCCTTTCAGGCACTGAAACAACATTTAGAGCTTCCTCCAGAACAATCTCTGCATTTGCGCTGTATCCGGAGCGGATTTTAACATCAGCAGGAATTTTCACGGCAGCCTTGATTTCAAACAAATTAGTACCGTTGTTCTCTGTAGCTTTAGGAGAAATATATTCCAAAGTTGCATTGAAAAACAAATCCTTCAATGCTCCGACTGTAATTTTAAGAGGCATCCCTTCACTAAGACTACCTACTTCAGTTTCATCAATATTGCCATCGAAAATAATATCGGACATATTCGCCACAGTAGCAACAGTGGTACCCTCATTCAAAGTATTTGCCTGAATCACGGAATTACCTTCTTTCACGGGAATATCCAAAATCAAACCTGAAATAGTCGAACGAATAAGAATAGAACTTGAAGTGGCATTACTTGAAGAAACTCCGTCTCTGATTACTTCTAAAGCATCAGTTGCTGCAATTTTTTCTTCTTTCGCCTGATCCAAAGCCTGTTTTACTTTATCATATTCTTCCGCACTTACCAATTTCTTTGCGAATAACTTTTTCTCTCTTTCAAAATTGGTATTTGCCTGTTTAAGATTGATCTCCGCCATTCTCAATCTGCTTTGAGCAGAACTCAAAGAAGACATATCAGGAATAACTTTAAGTTTGGCAATCACCTCATTTTCAGAAACATACTCACCTGCTTCTTTATACAATTCCGCAATAATACCATTAATCTGAGGTTTGATTTTGACTTCATTGCGAGGCTCGATTTTACCGGTTAAAATCGTTTTCTTCTTAATATCTGTCATTTCTGCCGTTACCTGTTCATATTCAACCTTTTCAGGACGGGATTTCATGTAAAGGAACACGAAAGTACCGAAAAACAACACTAAGGCAAGAGTTGCCATCAAATATTTGTAAAAATTTTTCATAACTAAAATTTTTTATTTTCTTTTCAAAACATTATTCATTTCTCATAGCATCCACCGGCTTTATGCTCATTGCTTTATATGCCGGAGCAAGTCCTGCCGTTATCCCCAAAACAGTTAAGCAAACTACTGAAGCCAAAGCTATCCAAAAATCCACTTGAAAATAAGCTACTCTCAAACCTTCTTTAAAGCCCAGAAACTTATCCGCAAGTTCCAAAACAAACACAGACACAAGAATACCGAGACACCCGGCAATCAAAGTCAGGATAATACTTTCCATAATTATTTGAGAAAGTATCATATTCGGAGTAGCGCCGATCGCCCTTCTAATACCAATCTCAGTAGTCCTTTCCTTCACTGTAACCATCATAATATTGGATACCCCTATCATTCCCGCCAATATCGTTCCCAATCCTACAAGCAAAACCAATAAATTCATACCTTTCATCAAATTGTCAAATAATCCGAAAAAAGCCTGAAGATTGAAAAAAGAAAGAGACTTATCATCACTCGGATCTATATAATGAGCACGTTTCACTACTGCCAATACCCTCTCTTTAATATCAGGAATAGAAACATCATCATTAGCCAATAAAGCGATGATATCCACCTTTTCTCCTAAATTATAAGTTTTCTGAAGCACTCTTAACGGCACCGTAACCATATCTTGCGAACTTGCTCCCAAATTTATGTTCGACGAACTTACATCCACACCCACTATCTGATAATAAATACCATCCATCATCAAATACTCCCCGCATGGATTTCCACCTTTCGGAAATAAAGAATTATATACATTTTTTCCTATAATGCAGACCTTTCTTTCTTCACGACTATCGACTTCATTCAAAAACCTTCCGTACAACAATACAGGCTGCTCTATTTCGGAATGATATGTGCCGGCTCCTCTCAACGCACAATTCGCGGTATTGGTACCATAAACGGCAATACGTCCCCAATAAGTAATCAGAGGGGATACATATTTCAATTCAGGAACTGCCTTTTGAATCTTTTCAGCATCAGAATAAGTCAATCTCCATTTCCTGTTCTTTTGAAAACCTTTAAAAGCTCTACCTGTTTTTTGAGGAAAAATAAAAGCAGAATTGGTCGCAAAACCTTGAAAATTAAGGCTCAACAAATCTTTTGCTCCCTGTCCGCCGCCAATCAAAACAAGAAGCATAAAAAGTCCCCAAAAAACGCCGAACCCTGTCAGAAAACTTCGACTCTTATTTCGCATCAAAGTTTTCGCTATTTCATTAAAGCTGTCTCTGTCAAATAACATAACTATTCTGCCCTTAATGCCTCAATCGGTCTGACGCTTGCGGCCTTCTTCGCAGGGACAAGACCTGCAATAGTGCCGGCAAAAATCAAAAGCAAAGTCGCTTTCAATGCAACGTCTAAACCGATAAACGGATCTTTAATCATACTTATTTTCGCTACTCCTATATCTATTATATTATGCCCGAAAGCAATATCCAACAACTCACACGCTCCCATTCCGAAGACCATACCTACATATCCGAAAAAAGCCGTAATCGTAATACTCTCGACTACTATTAAACCCAGAATAGCTGAAGGTTTTGCACCTAATGCCTTTCTGATGCCAAACTCGTGAGTTCTCTCTTTTACGCTTATCAACATAATATTCGAAACACCCACGATTCCGCTTAAAAGAGTAAAAATTCCGATAATCCAAATCGTAATACTTATCATTGCAGTACCCTGCTGCATTTGCAAATTTTGAGTAAACCTATTCCAAATCCATATCGTATTAGGGTCAGCAGGCGCAGCTCTGTGATTGGTATTTATCACTGCCCTATATTTTTTCTCAAACTGCTTGTTTGCCTCTGCAGTATTCAAATTATTAAAAGAGAAAATAATATTATGTACTTTGTCCCCAAGTCCATAAAGCGTCAGCATTGAAGAAAAAGGCATATAAGCAGCATCTCTGCGCATCTGATCAGAAGCATAGATTCCAACCACTTTATAATTTATCTTCTCAATATTCACATATTGTCCTACTATATTCTCAGTCGGTATAGAAGGATCATTCAGCAACTCATCAGCAATCTTACTGCCCAAAACCACCACTTTTCTACGTTCGGCAAGATCTATATCATTGATAAAACGACCGTGAGAAATCTTAATCTTCTCAATCTTGCCATAAGCAGGATACACACCTCTTAAAGAACAAGAAACAGATTCTTTAAGATTATTGATATTTACGCTATACTCCACCAGACCTGTAACATCATCTATATTGTCGGCAAACTCTTTTCCTCCTGTAATATCTATATCAGATTGTCTCAACTGAACAAATCTCCCTTTCTTCAATCCATTATAAGGCATAGATGTCCTACCGCCTCCTACCATCATAGAATTAGCCATAATATCCATTGAGTTGCTCTTAGTCGCATTCAGAAGACCGTTTCCTGCACCGAGCAACACAATAAGCATAAAAATACCCCAAGACACGGCAAACCCCGTCAAAGCCGTACGCAATTTATTTTTGCGAACCGTGCTCAATATTTCTATCAACAAATCATGCATACAGCCATCAATCCAAAATTTACTTCATTATTCCGGACTTCCCGAAAGGAGAATTCTTATGTTCGGAATTAATCTCTATTTCTCCTATAAGTCCGTCCTTTATATGAATAATCTTATTCGTACTATTCGCCACCCCGCTCTCATGAGTAACCACAATGATTGTGATTTTCTCCTGCTCATTCAACTGTGAAAGCAACTCCATCACCTCCAAAGAAGTCTTCGAATCCAATGCTCCCGTAGGCTCATCCGCCAAAATTATCTGAGGTTTAGTAATCAATGCTCTTGCAATAGCCACTCTCTGCTTCTGCCCTCCCGACATCTCATTCGGATAATGTCCCGCCCAATCGGCAAGTCCCAACTTATCCAAATAATTCATAGCCATCTCATGACGCATTTTCCTCGAAACACCCTGATAAAACAAAGGCAACTCCACATTCTCCACTGCCGTCTTAAAACTTATCAAATTAAACGACTGGAAAATAAATCCGATCATCCTGTTACGATACTCCGCCGCTTTCGTCTCGCTCAAATCCTTAATCAATTTACCATCCAACCGATACTCACCCTCATCATAATTATCCAATATCCCCAAAATATTCAACAAAGTAGACTTACCCGAACCGGAAGCCCCCATAATAGAAACGAACTCACCCCTGCCGATATTCAAATCAATGCCTTTAAGGACATGTAAAGGCTGCCCATTATCATAGGTCTTATGAACGCCTTTCAATTCTATAAGAGTATTATCCATGTATTAGTTTATTAGCACACTGTAAAATTAGTAAATAAATTCATTATTCCAAATCTTTTACGCCAATTTTTCTCTTCCCCGTTCTATACTCGCTCGGCGTCATCCCAGTATGTATTTTGAAAAACTTATAAAAAACCGACTGATTCGGGAAATGCAGTCCCTCCACAATTTCCTTAATCGTCGATCCCGAATACCTCAACATTTTTTTTGCAGCAACTACAACCACTGTATTTATCCAATCCGGCCCTGAACGCCCGCTCACCTGCTTAATCAATTTCGACAAATATTTCGGCGTAAGTTCCAGTTTCTCAGCATAAAACGCCATATTTCTCTCCTCCGCATAATGCAGGTTCACCAAATGCAGAAACTGCTCAAATATCACGCTCAACCTCTCCTGCTGCGCCCCGACAGCACTTTTAACCTCTATTCTCTCCTTCCACACAGAAGCCAAATAATAAAATACAGAAGAAAGCAAAGCCTCAACAGCATCACCCTTACACCCTACACTTGCCCCCAAAACTCTATTAATCAACCTTATATACTCCACGCATATCCTCCTTTCCTCCTCCTCAAGCAAAATTCTCGGATTACCCAACACCACGATACTATCATTGAACAACTTATTAAAATCAAACCTTATGCTCGACAAATACTCCTTCGAAGCAGCGATTACCACCCCCTCCGTCTCCTTCACTCCAAAATTTCCAAAACACGTTATCCCCATCGGGTACTGCAACATCAACAAATTCTCCCCCATCTCCACCTGCGTCATATTCACATCCACATTAAACTGCCCCGCACTGCAAAACACCAAAAAATACCCATCAAACCGAAAAGGCGACCTCAACCTCTCCAAATCATCACTCCCCGAAAACTTCGTAATAAAAAAGCACCCCTCAATTCCTCTCACCTTCGCACCGGAGAAAACACTCTTAAAATCACCAATATCCAAAACATCAATACCGCTTTCCATACTCAAAAAAATAAATTAACAACGAAATATAATCAAATTTTCAACTTATTCTGCAACTCCGTTGCAAAAAACTCTCGAGAAATTTCTTTCCCGAGAGTAAAAATAAAATTCGAACATAAAAAAAGCCTAAATCTTTTTTTATGCCCCTATTTGACAAGTTCTTTAATTTTATCCTGCAAAATTGCACTCAAAATAGGATTATACCCTTGCGAAACATAATACACCTTACCGCTAGCATCGCAAAGCACAATCAACGGTTTAGCGCCGGTGAGACCCTGTACAGATCCGGAAAAGTATTCAGAAATATTTCTATCCTCATTACAAACAACGATCCTATCCGAAACACCCTTCAATGAATTGTTTCCAAAAACCAAAATCGTAGTAGACAACTTCTCCAAATCGCTTACAATTGTTTTCAAATTCCTTAAAGCGTGCATACTCGGTTCATCCCTCTGTCCCAGAAAAGCAAACAAATAATAACCGGAATCAGGAAAATCCGAGAACTTACGTTTACTTCCGTCAATATCCGTTATCTCAAGCCCTTCAGGAGCAAACTCCCCAAGTATTCTCACATCCTCCGCACTGTTTCTCATTACAAGTTCCTTATTAGTAACTTCAGAAGGTCTGATATTAAAGAAATCTAATCTGGATAACACACTACCATCGGACAACCTTTTCCCCGTTGTCATACAATAATAACCGCTCTCCAAATCCGGAATTTCAATTGTATTAGAATATTTCTTTTCTATATCATTCTCAAAATTCAATAACCTTGATTTACCGCCTTCATATCTGCTGATAGTAAAATTTCTATAATATTCCGGAAGTTCCTCTGCCCTGTTGAACCTCAAAATTAATTTTCCTTTTGCCATGGACGCAAGTTCCATACTTGTATTTCCTGTTATACTGTCTATAGAAGCAGGAAGTCCTACAGCACGGCAAAGAGCAACTTTGAATACTCGCAGAGAACGCATATTAGCACATCTTGAATTTAAAATTACAGCAGGAGGTATTATAAGATTAAGCGATTGCTTGCTTACAACGATTTTAATATTCTCATCAATCCACTTATCGACATCACTATAAGATTTCAGTACTTTATTCAAACCAAGCTCTAATACGCTTTTCCTAAACGGCAACAATTGTTCCAACTCCACTCTTGGGCATAGAACATCCTGCCTTATATCAGGCAAAGCCAACATAGCATCCTCAAGAACATCATAGGTAATATCATCAAAATCCTTTTTACTCAAATAACTCAATAGAATCTCTGCTTTTTTGCCATATTTCTCTTTGAATAAACCAATAGCAGGATTCGTATGATCATGAGAATTTCTTATTTCCGTTTCTTTGCTCAGCCTCATCTTATTTTCCTCAATTTGAGCCTCTGTAGCGTTTGAAGGTAAAGTATTCTCCACAGGAGGAACTATATTAAAATCAACAGAAAAAGCATCACCTGTTTTTTTATTCAATACAATGGTTGCACTTTCTGAATCTAAAACAGCCAATCCGAAATGATTATCCTTTGACGCACGTACAAGCATTGCTCCTAATCCCATATCAACAGAAACAGTCCCATTTTCATTGCTAACAGTTTTTATTACAGGGCAGAATTCTGCATAATTATATATTGTAAATTCCACAATTGCATCAGGAACGATATTTCCCAAAGTATCAACCACCTTAACTACAGCTCTTCGAGAAGGGACATAAGAATTTATCACATTAATCTTTGTAAAGCAATCATTCTTTTCAATCACACTTTCTTTCCCCTTATAATCTCCAAAAACATTAGTCGTCAATACCAAAGCCCTTGACAAAGGAGCATTGAACCAACCTAAATCCAATACAGGTTCCGGTTCGCAAGCACCCATAAAATGCCATTTGCCATCTATCCACACTTCCACCCAAGCGTGATTATCATCTGTATGCGCCCAACGAGGAGTATAGACCTGCCTTGCAGGCAATCCTGCCGCTCTCAAAGCAGCTACGGCAAGCACTGATTCCTCTCCGCAACGTCCGAAACCGCAATTCACAACAGAAACCGGCGACATCGTACGCGCATCCGAACCTCGATAAGTTGCCTGTTCAAAGCACCAATGATTAATCTCAAGAGCAGCCTCTTGCATGCTCATTCCCTTAACCCTGTTGCACAATGTATCGGCATAAACAAGCCTGAAATCATCAAGGTACTCATTATTAACCCTGAGAGGAAGGACAAAATGCTTAAATTCTCTTTCAGGAATATTCCAGCCCATCTTGTTTCTGACTTCCAATGTCTTATTTATATTTGACAACCACCAATCCCGATTAAAGCCAAGGCTATCCTGCACAGGCATATATTTATACATCCAAGAGAGATAGTCATTCGCATTCCTCTTGATATTACAAGACACCAATAACAATATAGAAAATATTAAATATGTAAATTTTCTCATAAATCTTTAATATTTATAATTATGCTCATCCAAATACTTTTTCAGCCTGTATAAATACTCATCATCCGGTCCATCGAAAAAAGAAACTCCCGATGCGCCATTAGAAAATGCGGCATCCAGCGCTTTTTCAAAATCCTCCCCCTTTATATCAGGAAACATCAAGCCTGCATACAAAGGCAATCTTCCTTCCAAAGCCTTAACGCCTTCTTTCACAGAACGCCCTATCCACTCCGGACCTTCATAATAAAAACCATTATAAATCATCGGGAAGACTGCTTCCAAATCCCAATTACCCCAATCCTGGCGTACCATTTTCTTTGCCATCGTCGGTCCCGGGAATACTGCAGCAGATAAAAATTTTCCTTTGACTTTTAGCGTATCGTGTATTGCTTCCACGACATTAGTAATAGCATCCAATCTGAAATTTATCCAAGACTGGTCTTCCATAGGATATTTCTCCAATAATGGATCTCTTCCTGTTTGTTTTTTAAACGTTTCCCGACACAAAGAGCAATAGCAAAAATCATAGTCAGGCAATTCAGATGTTTGTTCTATTCCATAATTTTTCCAAAGGCTTACAGGTAAAATTACATCCGGAAATCTTACATAATCCAAATGCATACCATCAATATATTTAAGTTCGGATAATCTTAAATAATCTTTAGCCAGATATTCCCTAACCTCCGAGCGCAGAGGGCATAAAAATCTATAATAATCAACATATGGAGGTTCTTTTGCCGTAGACTTTCCGCTTCTGCTTTCTGCAAACCAATCAGGATGAATTTCCAAAAGTTCTTTTCTATTCAAGGTCCATTTCCAATAATGAGCCTCTAATCCTGCTTCCTTGCACATACGATAGATATTCTCATCATAACCCTCAAAAAGTATAGCGCTTATACCGCAAGACTTTACAAGAGCAAAATGACGCTTGTATTCTTGTTCGGACCAATCCGGTTTCAGACGCTCCCACATCCAGTTTTTCACAGTTTTTTTATAAATGTGCGGTTTACCTTCTTTCGAGACAAATCTTAAATACGCCCACTTATCAGGATGATGAATGTCTACAATACCTGTAGGAGAAAGCACCCAATTTTCCTCTTTATCAGGTCTGTTCCATTGAACACGAGATAAATTTAAACGCCAGATTTTATTATCTCTCGGATCTTGGAAGTTTCTTTTTAAGGCATCAAAAGGTATTGCCATTTCCACACACCAATTATCATCCCTATCAGAATCATCGTTCAGGCTACCAGTTCTATTTACTTTAAGTTTAAGTCCTTGTATATCCCAATTAAGTAAAAATGAACCCTTATCTTTATAAGGTTTTTCCATTAAAAGGTCCATAACAGTACCTAAAGCATTCACTTCCAATTCATAGTACAACTTCCCATCAAAGAAAGGATCTAAAAATACTTCAAAATCATTGTCCTTCCATATTATATCATCTCTCTTGTTAAGTTTAGCCCTGATATTATTTTCTTTTATAATGGCTCCGATATATAGATTATCTTTATCATAAAGAAATTTCACATAAGTCTTTTGCAAAGGAGCAGGGTATTCTTTTCCCCTTATATCATAAAAATCGCTTATAAACTCTGCGTTTTCCCACGCTTTATCATTAAGTTTTCCGTCAATCTTGATCTTGCTTTCAGTAAAATAAGCATCACAGACAGGCTGGGCTTTAATCCCGATTGAAAACGACATCAATAATACAGGAATGAATGATTTAATAATAGATCTCATATATAATTATTTATTAAAACTAATAACCTGACCTTCACCTCTATAAAGTTGAACAGGCTCATCTAACTCTATGGCTAAAACAGTAATATTCTCATCCAACACCTTTGCAGGAACATCAATATAATATACTCCCGGCACTTTTACCCACTCTGCATCATTATACCTTTTGAACGAAAGTTCATAATCCGTTCCGACAACCCTTACTTTTTTTATTTTATTTTTTAAGCCTTTTAACTCTACATTCTCTATTGGTCTATATGGCAAATATACATATATAATATTGCCAGCCTTATTTAAGGTGGTACGAGCCATAATATGTCCATCAGGCAATCCTCCTATTGTAGGATATACAGCTTCATTATGTTTTTTTACCCAACGTCCTATCTTTTTCAGAACATCAACCGCCTGAGACGGTATAGTCCCATCACTGCGAGGACCAATATCCAAAAGCAGATTTCCTCCTTTCGACATACAATCTACCAACATCATAAGACAGGTTTGTGCCGATTTAAAGTCCTTATCCTTCTTTCTATAGCCCCAAGAGTTATTTATAGTCATACAGGTTTCCCACCATTTCGCTTTTGGCCTTACGACAGGAACACCCAATTCCGGAGTATCATAATCACCCTGCCCCTGTATTCTGGAATTAATTACCACTTTGGGATTGGCTTTTCTTAACATTTTCACAATACCCGGTGCATCCCACTGTTCTGAAGAGAATTCCCAATCCCCGTCAAACCAATATAAATCAGGGATATAAGCTTTTTGAAGTTCCTTTAATTGAGACATATTGAAAGACAAGAAATGCTGCCAACGTTTCGGATCTTTAGCAATATCATATCTTTGAGGACCTTCTCTATAAATATTAGGATAATCCTCCCTTGACCAATCTATTAATGAATAATAAATCCCAAGTTTAATATCGTCTTTCTCTCTTATGGCTTTTACAAAAGGTGTCAAAACATCCGTTTTTGCGGCAGAGGTTTTAACGGCGCTTATATCGCCTGCTTTTGTATCCCAAAGAGCAAAACCATCGTGGTGTTTGGATGTGATAACAGTATATTTTGCACCGCTCTCCTTGATCAAATCAGCCCAAAATTCGGGATTATAATTACTTGCAGTAAAATAATTTTCTTGAGCATAATATTGATCTATCGGTACCTGTTTATTGTGAAAGGACCAACTTTCTGACCAATCACCGTTAGAATATATCCCCCAATGGATAAATATTCCTAATTTGGCATCAGAAAACCATTGCATCTTTTCCTCTTGCGAAATGTTCTGACATAACGCAGAAAACGAAAAAATAAAACAAACAAATACAAGCATTAATCTCTTCATCTCAACATATTTTATAAAAAAGGAGCCCGCCTGACTATAAGGCAAGCTCCAAATTAACATCAATTCTCTTCTGTCTTAAAAATTCAGCAGAGAAAACCTACTACTATTGATGACCTCCTATAGCCCACCATAGAGGGGTTACTGCATCATTCTTATCGGTTCCCATAAGACTCAACGCTTTCTTATATCCTTCAGGATCAGCATTACTCAAAGAATTAGGATAAACCATTCTCTGTGGGAAATAACCCGGTTTTTGAGCTTCTTTATACGAATCTTTGGTCCAGTCAGGCATGGTTTCCATCAAAGAAGAAGATGCAGGAATTTCCCAGAAAGGAAGTCCGAGACGCCTATGATCTGACCAGTTTTCTAACGGCAGATAAGGCATATTGGCGATAAATTTCTGTGTTATAATCTTTGTAAGAGCATCATTCAACTTTTTACCTTTATAAAGAATCTTATTAGGATCAGGATAATTGTATTGAGTCGTTTTATTTGTTCCTGTGTAACCATCAACATAATTTATAGTATATGAAGCAGGTTCGGCAGTATGAGAGAATTTCACAGATGTTCCTACTTTATTATAGTTTTCTGAATTAATATAATCATTATAGAAATCATCGAGTTTATAGAATTCCAAGCTTGATTTTATTCCTGCATTATAAGCCTCTTCAGCTCCCATACCGGCGCTCCAACCTCTTTGTGCCGCTTCTGCCAAAAGGAAATAAGTCTCCCAAGGTCCGAAGAAAATACGATGCTGCGTGCCGTTTCTATATTTGCCTGCCAATGCAGGGTAAGTCCCGACATAGCCTGCAGGATTGTACTCCTTACCTTCTATCTTTGCTCCGCCGATAATACCGTTTTTCTCAAGTTTATCATCTGTTCCATAACCTGCAGGAAGTCCGTTCCAGCAGAACTTGGCATCTGTTTCTGTACCGGCTCTTACAGTCTTATCTGCATTCAACATACATCCCAAAGTTCTTCCATAAACTTTATGAACAGGATATGGGAATTTATTTTCTCCGAAAAGCTTTCTGTTGCTGTAGTCGCCCGGAAGATAGAATAATTCAAATGCTCTCGGATCAATATATGAAGGAATTCCGTCAAAGAAATAACCTTTTGTAGGATTGTCCGAATTCAATTCAAATTCATCAGGGAAATATTTTCCCGCATTTTCATGAGAATTTTTTATAAATGAAGTATAAGTTGCCGCCACATCCGGTGTTTTGTTATACAACACTCCTTTCGGATCTGCAAGAATATTCTCAGCCTTAGCGCCTCCCAAATTAGACATTATATTTGCTACCGTTGCACTTAAAGTCTGAATATCCCAAGTTCTTGTCATATTTCCTGTAAGATCATCCCAACCATAGTTCTCAACGACCTTAAACATACCGTCCGCCGTTTTGATACCTTCACCGGCTCCCTTGGCCGCTTCAAATTCAGTCCTTGCTTTTTGAGGATCAACCTCTGAAAGTCTCATTGCCAAACGCATCCATAAAGAGATTCCGTATGCTTTCCATTTCTCAGGATTAAAACCATAAACAGGATCACACTTTTCCGCCTCGCTTCCTTTTTCAGGTTTAGCAGCAAGATCTATCTTTGATATAGCATCTGCAAGCTCTGAATACATATAATAGTAAACATCCTTAACACTATTGAATTCAGGATTAACACCTTTGAAGCCGGCTGTAGGCATAGGACCGAAACTATCTGTAAACTCACTCATCAGATAGACTCTCCAGATACGTGCAAACTCCTTTATATTTTTATAAAAAGGGAATTCACTCTCTGCTGCAACTTTATTATCGATATGATAATCCACCAAATCCATTGCTTGATTTGCAGATACTATCGCACTACTTGTTATAGAATATAGACACTCTGTAAAATCCGGTCTGCGATTTCCTCTAGAGAATCCATAACCATCCTCACCATCCTGACGTGCAGCTGCAGCCCATCTAAGGACAAACACGCGTTCTGCATCATTCGGGTTCTGCTGATCTGCTATAATAGATTTATTAAAAGAATAATAAGGCTTGGCAGACTCCTTACCTACTGCATACGGATTCTTATTGACCGAATTAAAATCGGTACAAGACACAGCCGCTGACAAGCAAAAGGCAAGATATATTAATTTACTTTTCATATTCGTTTTCATATTAATTTCAGTTAAGAGACTATTTTAGAAACCAAGTGTAATGTTAAATATAAAACTGCGTGCAGTTGGCGTACTACCATATTCAAAACCTGTAGCATTAGTCGAAGTAGCATACACTGACTCAGGATCAAGTCCTTTCATCTTGCTGTAGAGCATAAGTACATTATTGACTGATACTCCGATTTTTGCAGATTGAATAAAACCAATTCTATTGCATACTTTTTTAGGCAAAGAATAAGCTAATGATAAGTTACGTAAACGAATATTTGTGGCATCATACAAATTAGCCTCTGTTATACCAAGGTTTCCACCCGCTTTGCCGCTTATTTGCTGCCAATATTTTTCCGTCGTTGTTTTTTTCGTATTTACCTCATACGTTCCGTCATCTTTCTTAATAACTCCGTCAAGAACGAGGTCATTAACACGCCCTTTAGCAGCAGTCTCCCAAGCTGTACCGGCATACTGCATAGACATCAGAGTTCCGGAAAATATTTTTCCACCCAATCTGGCATCTATCTGGAAAGACATTGAAAAATTCTTGAATGTAAATGAGTTTGTCCACCCAAGTAAAAGTTTTGAGTTCTGAGAACCAAGATATTTATCACGAGCAGATGTAGGAAGACCGTCACTGTTAAGAATCATCTTGCCATAATAAGGACTGTCCTTATCCTCAACACGTGCATACTTGGTACCGTATATCTCACCATATTCTCCTCCCACTTTTGCAACAATCTTGAAATTATCGAATGAACCGAGAGAATACTCTGAAACTCCATCAGCAAGATCGATAATCTTATTGCTATTGTGTGAAATATTCAGATTAGAACCCCATTCAAAGTTTCTTGTTCTTACAGGTACTGATGTGATTATCAACTCAAAACCGCTGTTCTGAATATTACCGGCATTCACTTTTCTTGCAGTATAGCCGGAAAGTTTATTCATAGGAAGATTTATGAGCTGGTTTGTAGCATTAGATTTGTACCAAGCAAAGTCAAAGCCCAATCTATTATCAAAGAATCTGATATCGGCTCCTAACTCCCAAGATTTGATCAACTCATTTTTAACGTTTGAGTTATATAAGACATTGCTGGTGAAAGATGCCATAGGAGTCTTAAGAGGTTCAGGGCTTGAGCCTATAGTATATTCATTATATAACTGATACGGATCAAGATCATTACCGACCATTGCATAAGAAGCTCTCAATTTAGCATAAGAGAACCAAGAAGGCATCTCCCAATATTTATTTACCATCTCGCTTATAACATAAGAAAGAGATAAAGATGGGTAGAAGAATGAACGGTTTGCCTTGCTCAATGTAGAAGTCCAGTCATTTCTCCAAGTAGCGTCCAAATAAATGAATCCGCCATAATTAATTTGACCTGTTCCATAAAGAGAATTCATCATACGATGCGAGTAACTTTCGCTAACAGAAGGATGTTTCCCTGAAGGAGCATTATTAAGACTGAAGTAATCCCTGATATTCAATTCAGGCATACTTGAACTGAGACCCTTGCTCTCCCTTTCCATCATATTGCCGCCGAAAGTCAAAGCTCCGCCCCATTCACCAAAAATATTCTCTTTCTTTGCAGTAAACAAGAAAGAAAGATTGTTCTCATAGAAACGGCTGTGAGATACGGCATAACTTCCTTTTCCTCCTGCAAGATTGGTGTTTCCTCCGTAAACCTTATTTTCAGTTTCGGTATTGTACATATCCGTACCTCCGCGAAGTTCCAAATCGAGCCAATCGGTAAAGCGGTATTTCAAAGAAGCAGACATAAGAAAACGGTTTCTCGTATCCTGGTTTGTCTTATACTTCGCAATCCAATATGGGTTCATAGCAGAAAGATCATTGAACCAGAACATATTTCTTTTTTCATCGACTGCCTTGCTGAATTCCGTTACATCCAAAGAGATAGGAAGAGTGTACATCTGGATGAAAGAGTTAGAAGGATTGGCTCCGGAAATAGGTCTGTTCTTAGCATTAGACCTTACATATTGAACCTTAGCGTCAAAAGTCCATCTTTTATCTTTACCGAAATCAGTAACACCTCTCAACATCATATTGGTACGATTAATACCGGCTTCAGGTATCATACTCTTGTCGTCCATTCTGGTGATAGAAGCATACAAAGAGCCATTACTGTATCTTTGTGAGAAACTAATGTTTTCGGTAGCATTCAATCCTGTGCCAAAGAATCCGTTGACATTATCATATGCCGTCATCTTTCCCTTCTCATCATTCCATTTAAGATACTCCTGACCTTTGATTTCAGGTCCCCAAGACACTCCTGACTTAACATCATAATTACCAAGCGAACCTTGACCGTAAGTCTTCTGCATCTTAGGTCTTGCAAAAATACTCGTAGCAGTAAGAGAGCTTGAAACAGTAATACCGAGACCTGCTCTACCCCCCCCTTTTTTGGTTGTAATAAGGATAACACCGTTACCTGCTCTTGAACCGTAAAGCGCTGCAGCCGAAGCGCCTTTAAGTACGGTCATCGACTCCACATCCTCTTGGTTTATATCCTGAAGTCCGTTACCCTGGTCTGCGGTAGGATTCCAGAAATCATTATTGGCAGCACCGATAAAGTTATCCATAGGCACACCGTCCACAACAAGAAGAGGCTGGTTCAAACCTGTCAATGAACTATTTCCCCTGAGGACAATCTTAGAAGAAGAACC
Source organism: Candidatus Cryptobacteroides sp. (assembly GCA_052173975.1). Taxonomy (GTDB): domain Bacteria; phylum Bacteroidota; class Bacteroidia; order Bacteroidales; family UBA932; genus Cryptobacteroides. Next base: position 65,431 of record JBQMXN010000003.1, read on the forward strand.
CGGACCGTTTGAAGATCTGATGATCTGAAGGCCGGCAACCTTTCCCGTCAGGGCGTTTGTAATATTAAGTTCGTTGGCTGAAAGCAATTCTCCGCTTTTAATCTCCTGAATTGCATAACCCAACGTTTTCTTCTCACGAGCAACACCCAAAGCAGTAACCACGACCTCGTTTATAGATTCGACATTTCCCAAAACGATGTCCTTTACGACATTGGAGTTACCGATCTTTATGGATTGTTGTTCATAACCCAATAAAGAGATAATCACTTCCGTATTCGGCTTGACATTAAGTGAGAATTTGCCCTCTTCATCGGATTGAGCGCCGACAGAAGTTCCCGGAACATAAATTATAGCTCCGGGCAGGGGTAAGCCGTCCTTATCCTTGACAATGCCTTTAAAAGACAAAGTCTGAGCAAACAAACCTACGCTAAAAAGCATAGTAGCAACAAATAGCAAAGCTACTGTAGTGAAAGTTTTTTTAATATTATACATACCTATATGATTAATAGTTTTGGTTATTATAGGCTATAAAAAATAAATACGGAACATCTGTACTGTTCCCTAATGACAAATGTATTAAAATTTTTTCAATAATGCAAAAACCGATTTAAATTCAACAAAAATATTTTTTCTCTTCTGCAACTCCGTTGCAAAAAACTCTCGAGGAATTTCTTCCCCGAGAGTAAAAAAACATCTGAACATAAAAAAAGCCTAAATCTTTTTTTATGCCTTATTTAATCTTTCAAACAAGTTACCGGTACCACATATACTCCATCCTCCCTACGGTAGGCATAATCACCCACTGCCGTAAGCACCATAAGAAAAGCAGGATGCTTCATACGATCCGTATCAATTTTATTCGCAAGTTTTTGCAACGTAACCACCCCCTCCTCAATCAAGTCATCGCCTCCAAGTTTAATCTCAATAAGGCCATACTGTCCATTTCTCAAATGTACGACGGCATCGCACTCCAACCCGTTCTTATCCCTGAAATGATACACCTTTCCATTAATGGCGTCCGCATATACTCTTAAATCCCTCATACAGAGCGTTTCAAAAATCAGCCCGAAAGTATTCAAATCCGCTAAAAGGTCTGACGGTCCCAATCCCAATGCCGCAGTAGCAATAGACGGATCTGTAAAATAACGAGTATCAGACGTTCTTATTGCTGTTTTAGAACGCAGATTAGGATTCCACGCTTCCACATCCTCTATTACAAATATCTTTTTCAGAGCATCAACATAAGAAGCTATCGTATCCTCAGAAAAATCATCCGCCTCATTCGCAGACAAATCTCCCCTCAAAGTACCATAAGATGCCTGCGCCCCTTGATGGCGCGCAAAAGAGCGCAATAGTCTATGAGTACGCCCTTCATCTCGGCGAATGCCATCCACAGATGATATGTCGCACTTTTCCACAGCCTCCACATAATCAAAAGCCTGCTCCAATGCTATGTTTTCTTTCATATCCACTGCTTTCGGCCAACCTCCGCGACAAGCCGAAAAGGCAATTCTGTCAAGAGTTACGGAAGTGTTACCGCTTATTACCTGAGGACAAGTAAAAATATCAGCCAACGAAACCTCACCTGTCGATTCTCCTGATTCCCACAAAGACATAGGTCGCATCTTCAATCGACCTATCCTACCCGTACCCGAATGCACCACTTCTTGCATATCCGCAGGCACAGAAGACCCCGTAAGAATAAACAATCCCAACTCATCGGTATGGTCCGCTTCAAATCTTATACTATCCCATAATGTAGGCGCTACTTGCCACTCATCAATCAATCTCGGATGTTCTCCTTCCAAAAGCAAAGCAGGGTTGATCTTTGCTAACCGCCTGTTCTGCTCTACTTTACCTGTTTCAGACATATAGAGAACGCTCTTTGCAATTTGTTCTGCCGTCGTCGTCTTTCCGCACCACTTAGCGCCCTCCAATAATATCGCCCCTTTCCCTGCCAACTTATATGCAAGCAAACAGTCCGCTATTCTTTGCCTGTATTTCTTCTCCATATCGATAGATTTTTACCCGAAGACAAAGATATATCTATTCTTCTGATTTTCAAAGAAAAACAAAATGAATTCACCAGTTTGGCCAAAAATCATTCACCAGTTTGGCCAAAAATCATTCACCAGTTTGGCCAAAAAATTAAAAAACATCAAATATGGAAAAGCATTATTGCCTAAGAACAATATAACTGTATTTTATATTGAAAATTAGGAAATCGGGATAATTTTGCGATATTTGTAATTTAGAACAATTTAAAACTATTTGATTATGAAGAAGTATGTTTGTAATGTTTGCGGATATGAGTATGATCCGCAAGTCGGGGATCCTGATTCGGGAATAGCGCCGGGAACAGCATTTGAAGATATACCTGCTGATTGGGTTTGCCCTATGTGCGGAGTGGGAAAAGAGGATTTCAGCCCGGTAGAGTAAACTTTAGCATATAATACAGGATTGGTCAGCGGCTGTGACGCTGCCAATCTTCTTCTTGAGAGTTAAGCAGGCGCGAGCAGCGGCTGCGGCTTTTCCCTGAGCAACCCGAGGGAGGGCAGGCTGCTGCCGTCCGTAAGGGATGCGAACGGGGGAATTTTATGCCGAATTTATTTCTTTTTAATATAGATATCTGCGGTAACTTCTTTGTCTTCAAGCATATCGCTTTTGTTGAACCACAGGTAGAGTTTGTCTTCTTTGATTTTGTAGTAGTAGTCGTAGGTGCGTTTGGATAATTTGAGTCCGGCTCCATAGACGAAGAAGTGCAGATGATTGTTGTTTTCTGTGTAAAAGAGCCTTTCGTCGCCTTTGATATAGTCCAAACCGATTAGATTTCCGTCTTTCTTAAATTCTAAGTGTTCTGATGTGGTTTTCCCTTTTTCGAGCTTAATCCAGACTCCGATAATACGGCTGTCTTGGTCGTAATTTCTAATATCAATGGCATGTTTAGCACAGGAACAGATAAGTAAGGCGCTGAAGAAAAGCGCATATATATATTTCATCATAATTTTACTTTTAACGCATCTACAAAGTGCTTAGTATCTTCTTCTAACAGAATGGCTATCAATTCGCAGTTTTCAGGATTAAGCACATTAGGAGCCATTTTCTTATTTAACGATAATTCCGTACCAAGAGAATAACTCTCTCCCCAAAGACCATTTATCGGACCGCGTAAAATATGATTATGAATAAAATCATATTTTTCCGAAGTACGTGTCTGATAGCCTTTTAAATTATTTTCTACGATCCAAATCATTAAATTTAATTTCTTATCTTTAAATTTTCTCTTACTGGCATCAGTATTTTGGGAAATGTACGAAATTTTCAGGTCTTGTTCATTTCTCACAACTTGCAATTTACTCTTAAATAAAGCCGATTTATTGACAAGCAGTTCCACTCTATTTTCAAGATATCCATTAATATCACCGGGATAATTATTCAGCAACACCGTAGGATAATATCTGACTTGTCCTTTGTTATAGTAATGATAAAATCCTGGATAAACAAAATTTTTATCAACATTATAAGCATTCGTATGAATGGCTACTACAATCATATTATCGGGATACTTTTGTTGACAAGCATTTAATTTTCTCATGGCATAAATACAATAACCGCATTTTTGCCCTGTAAAATCCATTGCCACAACGACAGGCTTACCGTTAGAAACAGCAGTTACGCCATCTTTCGGCGCCGGTGCTGGTATTTCCGGCTCAGAAGGTTTAGGATCAGGGGTCGGTGCCGGTTGCTGCTGCGGAAGTTTTGCGGGATCGTAGTTAAAGACAAGGGTTAAGAATGCGACCTCTTTATCTCCATCCTTGAAAGATACTCGCACTTTATAATTATCTTTTTTATCTTTATACTTTTCTGCAATCCGGTAATGTACCATTACTATACTCTGGTCTGTAAGGGCTACTTCTTTCTGCACAAAACTTTCTGTATTATCGGAATCTTGACAATTCTCCAAACAAATTTGGCTTAATCCGCCAAACTCCGCACCTTTATGATCTTGCTTTACAATCTCAACGGCGTATTTCTTATTGCTGTTTTTCTTACTTGAGATTACGGAAATCACAGGTGTTTCCATCTCAATTCGGTCTTTATTCTCTCCGGTAAGTTCTACGGCAGTGATCTCCAACTCGCTACCTGAAACAAGAGCTGTATTGTTTGATTTAAAAGAGATGTTTTCGACTTCTTCTTGAGGTTTCTCCTGTGGCTTCTCCTGCGGGGTTTCCTGTTTATTATCTTGTTCTGTAATGCCTTTTCCCAATTTCACAATAACGGATTCATATATCTCATAAGTATTGCGATCAAAGATAAAGGCAATTAATTTTGTATTATTTTCATCCTTTACGCAACGAGGCATATTCACCTCCGCATTATAAGGTTTTATCACATTGAAATCACTGCCATAAATACCATTTAAGTGACAGCGTAATACATTATGATGAAAATAGTCCGCTTTTTTGCCTGTAAGAGTTTGCTGTTCTGCGATAATGTCTTCTACAACCCATAATTGGAGAGCCAAATCACGTGTATCTTTCTTTCCGGACAACAATTCAGCCTTTACATTGAGTTTTATTTTGTGTTCAGGCCTAAGTTCGGCTTTCAGTTCCAACCTATACAATGCCGAGCGGCTCAATGCTTTACTAATCAAAGAGTTCCACAACCCTCTCTGCTGATAATATTTATTATCATCTGAAAGGACGGACCTGTCTATCATAATACCCGGAACGGATTTCGGAAGGTTGTAGTACTTTGCGTATTCATTTGCGCAAGAAGATGAAAGTTCCGGATTGGTCTGACCTGAAAAAGTAGCGTGCATTGCCACAGTTATGATACGTCCGTGATAGGCTTCCGATATTTTAGCCAATTCTTCTGCCGCAGAAGGACAATTAACACATTTCTGACCTGTATATTCTTCCACCAATACCGTATGGAGACCATCACCCTGTTTATCTTGATTTTCAGGGACCCAACGTTTGTCTATAGTTATATTATTAAGACAACTTGATAGTCCTAAAATAGCAGCAAATAAAAATGAAATTTTTATGATTTTATGCATAATACTCTAAAATAATACATTGTAAGATAAGTATAAACCTTTTGTAGCAGGCATCAATCGGCAAACACCTCCTGAACAATCTATTCCGCGACGTGTCCTACCGTATGAAAGTTGCAATCTGTGATTGCCAAACAATCCTGCGGCAGATAGCATATAATAGTGTTCTCCTGTAATCCCGCTATTCCAACAATCGCTTAATGAAAAGATGAAATGCGGAATAAAAGAACATTCTATAAGACCGAAAAGCCAATCTTTATCTACCTGAGGAGTATACAAATATTGTACCTCTGTCCTCAATGCGACTTTTTTAGATAATTTATGTTTGCCCTCGTATATGAAAATATTACTGAAAATATACGCATCTCCGTCTGCATGTCCTTCTATTACTTTACGATTGTAAGACTGATTCATATATACGAAAGTGAAACTGTATGAAGACGATATTTTTTTGCTTATTTCCACATCTATATCATGGAAATAACGCGCTCCCATATCGAAAAATCCTGATTTGTAACCATCTGTACCTCTCATATCGGGATGTTGAGGATTATTTTCCCAAGTTGCATCAAGCCATTGCTTTTTTATTCCTCTAACGTATGATGCTGATATTTTGATATTTGTACCGTAACGTCCTCCCAAAAATGTCTTCTTATTAAAGAGGTAACGGAATTCTCCCTGAAAAGCCCATTCTCCCCCGGGTTGAGTAGCATAAGGGTAGAGAGCGGCAAGAGTATAGGTTTGCTGCTGCGTGAATGGGAGCAAGTGATTTATACGCAAATCATTAAGAGAAGCGGTACTAGAAGAGCGGAAATCGAAATTATCACTTCTTCGCGCACCTGCTATGATACTAATACCTCTTCTGGCATAAGTAGCAGTTAGCATAAGAGCAGAACCGTGACGGAAAATGTAATTGTTTCCTGCATTCGGGTCCTGTGTTTTGTAAGCGTATTCGGTATTGATATCCCAATTACCTGCTCGTAATCTCAAACGTCCGGCAAATGCATTTACCGTTATAGGCTGATTCAAACGATAACGTCTACCGTTAATCATTTTGGTGAGAGGAGCGGATATTTCATATTTATGTACCAAGGAGAGCCCTCCGCTTAAAAGCGCTCCTACATATTTCCCTTTACCGAATAAGTTATTGATATTGAATTCCACATCAGCAGCTTGCAGGGAACCGCGATTGGGATTAAAAACTTTCCAATGACGATCGAAATGATTACGTTGTTGTCCTGCCAAGAATTTAAAAGTAATGAAATCTGCCGGATTTAAGACTATACGGCCTCCACGTATAGCATTGTCTAATCCTAAATTTCTATCTTCGTATGCTCTCAGAAGCATTCCGCTGCCGAATTGTTCGTAAACATCTCCGACAGTGATTTCCGCCCATTTATATTTCCCTTTTAGATATAAATTAGGTACTCCAAGCCCTTTTTCTATTTCACGTCCCGGAAGCGGATAGCTCATTTCTTCAAATCGTGCACCGAGTTCAAAAAAGTCATTACGGACAGTACCTGTAAGGTAAGAGTTGCCCATCAAGCGACTTTTACCTGTAAAATTCTTTTCCGTAGTAAGGTGTATATCGGTCTGAAAACTGAATGAAGCCTTTAATCTGTGAGGTTTATATTCTTTTTCTTTGGCAGAAATGCTTAAAGCAAGTGTCAGAAAAATTATAGATAAATGGATTTTTCTCATTTTAAGGCTTTCTTGACTTGTTCGTAGAGTTCGTTTTCGCTGCCGTCTACATAGCCTGTGTGTCTGTATATAATGTTTTTCTTGCCGTCCAATACAAAAACGGACGGAACCATATTGACTTGCATAGCACGCATAAATTCTTTATTGGTATCCAGCCAAACAGGAAAAGTCCAGCCTTGAGCAATGGCCAAAGGTTTGACTTTGAAGCTGTTTGCCCCTTCGTCTATAGATACGGCGATAAGTTTTACACCGGTTTCTTCTTGCCAGTCTTCGTAAACTTCGCTGATTGCATTCAGTTCGCGAAGGCAGGGTTTGCACCATGTAGCAAAGAAACTTATAATCACCGGTTTGCCATCATTCTCCGGCTGATTGGTAATTACAGTTGAGCCTTCTATATCTTTTAGCGAAAGCGATGGTAGTTGAGCTTTCATCTGAAGGAACGACAGTGTGAAAATTATTAAAATTATTAACCTTTTCATTTCCCTATGTTTTTAATGAGGAGGGCTAAATGTTTAGTCCTCCTCATTTTCCGTTGTAAGACGGGATTTAGTTAAGTGACTCTTTGTTCTTCTTATTAAAGAGGCTTTTCCCCTCTTGTGTGTAGGCGTAATCAATACGGTCTTGATAGAATTTTTCGACTTTACCGCGGACGATTTTCATTGTGCTGTTGACCATTCCGTTTTGCTCGGTGAATGCTTCCGGAAGGACTGCGACGGCCGAAGGTAACCATCTTTCCGGGAACATTCCTGCATGAGATCCGCCTTTTTTATATGAGTCGATTTCGTCTTGTATCTTGGTGAGCATGACCTCTTTACCGGCTTCAGTAGCAGGATCGGCTCCTTTTGATTTTGCGTATTCGCGGAGTGCGTCTTTATTAGGGACGAGAAGAACGATGGTATAAGGATCTTGGTTGTTGTGCAAAATGACTTGCTCGATGTATTTTGAACCGTCCGTGAGCGAGTCTTCAAAGCCTTCCGGACTGTATTTTTCACCGTCGGATGAGATGAGAAGAGATTTGAAACGTCCTGTCACCCAAAGGAATTCGGGATCGTTCATATAGCCCATATCACCGGTATGAAGCCATCCGTCTACAACTGTTTCTGCTGTCGCAGTAGGATTTTTCCAGTAGCCTGCCATAACATTTTCACCACGTATCACGATTTCGCCTTTTGTTCCTGCCGGCACTTCCTTACCTTCAGAATCGCAAATTTTAATATCCATCGGCTTAACGACACGTCCTGATGAACCGAAAATGCAATGTCCTACCGAGTTTGCACAAATAATCGGCGTAGCTTCAGATAGTCCGTAGCCTTGGAACATAGGAATTCCGATTGCGCAGTAGTATCTCTGCAACTCAATGTCAAGCAATGCACCACCACCGACAAAGAATTTCATTCTGCCGCCAAGTCCGGCACGTACGTTTTTAAAAATTATCTTGTCAAAGAGAGCCATCAACGGTTTTTTCCAAAGTTGAAAGAATCCGCCTCTGTTATAATATTCTTTGTTGTAAGAGATTGCGAGTTTGAGAGCGAAATTGTATAGTTTTTCTACAAACGGTCCTTTGGCTTTGATACCGTTTTCTATGTTCTTTTTGAAATTACGGGCAAGTGCAGGCACTGAAAGCATTACCATAGGGCGTACTTCTTTTATCGCCATAGGGATATTTTTAAGTGTTGCCATAGGAGTCTTTCCGATAGGCACGGTTGCAATGCTTCCTCCGAAGAACATCATTGCATAGAATCCTGCAACGTGTGCGAAACAGTGGTCGAGAGGTAAGATGATAAGCATCGTATCGCCTTCATCGATACGGATAACGGAATTCGCCTGCTCCACATTTGCCGTGTAATTCCTATGAGTCAGCAATATACCTTTAGGATCAGCCGTAGTACCTGATGTATAACTAATATTAGCATAGTCGTCAGGTCTGATAGATGCGCATCTTGCAAAAAATTCATCTTTATGCTCCTTCAAGAACTCATCTCCTGCGGTGAACACATCACCTATAAACAGTTCTTTATCACCGTATTCAGATAGTTTATCAAACACGATTACTTTTTCTATGGTAGGAATATTTCCCACCACATTTCTGATTTTAGGTAATTGGGACTCCGAAACTAACACGAAACGCGCATCAGAATGTTGAAGCCTGAATGTCAAATCATTACTTTCTTCCAATTTAATCGAAAGAGGCACATTCACTCCTCCTGCATGAAGAATACCCAATTCACCGATAACCCAAAGATTCCGTCCTTCTGACAACAAAGCAATTCTGTCACCTTTTTGTATTCCAAAAGACATCAAACCCGCCCCCAATCTATGAGCTTGCTCGCGTGTCTGCGTAAACGTGGTTTCAGTCCATTTACCCTCAACTTTTTCTCTAAGAAATACATTATTAGCATATTTTGCAGTATTAGTATTGACAAAATCAATAATCGTAGGTTTTGAATTATTCATATTTATACCATTTTTAATTTCATTAAAAATAAAAAGCGTAATCAAACTTTTACAAGTTTGCTACGCTAATCAACCAAATTATTTTCCTTCGGAATTTGGGAAAAGGCCGAACATTTGAGCATCGATCATATCCGTAACACTTTCAAAATCTTCAGGTTTATTCCCGAACTTGTAACGATCGGCATCTATTATAAGCAAGTTGTTTTTATATTCGGCAATCCATTTTTCATACCTTTCATTCAAATTTGTAAGGTAGTCGATTCTTATACCTTTTTCGTATTCTCTTCCCCTTTTATGGATTTGCGAGACAATATTCTCTATCGAAGAGTGCAAATAAATAAGCAAATCAGGAGGATTAACCAAAGACATCATAAGGTCGAACAAATCAGAGTAGTTTTCAAAATCCCTTGTACTCATAAGTCCCATAGAATGTAAGTTAGGAGCGAAAATACGAGCGTCTTCATAAATAGTCCTATCCTGAATTATCACCTGTCCCGTTTTGGAAATATCCACGACATCCTTAAATCTTTTATTCAAGAAATAAATCTGAAGATTAAAAGACCACCTCTCCATATCCTCATAGAAGTCCGAAAGATAAGGGTTGAAATCCACAGACTCGAATTTAGGTACCCAGCCATAATGGGCTGCAAGCATTTTGGTGAGTGTAGTTTTTCCGCTACCTATATTTCCTGCAATTGCTATGTGCATATTTTTATTTTTTAATTATTCATTATTAGGAAAAAGACCGTAAAGTTCCGCATCGATCTTATCGGTAATATTTGCGAAATCTTCCGGAATGTGCTCAAAATCAAGATTTTCCACATCTACTATCAACACTTTCCCTTTGTAATCTTCACAAATGAATTTCTCATAACGGTCATTCAAGCCTTTTAGATATTCCAAAGTAATTCCTTTTTCATATAGCCTCCCTCTTTTTTCTATTTGAGAGAACAAATGAGGCACTGAAGAACGAAGATAAATCAACAAATCAGGTGTGTTTACCAAAGACATCATCAAATCGAAAAGTTCCATATAAGTCTGGAAATCTCTCTTTGAAAGATTTCCCATTGCGAGATTATTCGCCACAAAGACATATACGCCCTCAAATATCGTTCTGTCCTGAACTATAGTATTTTTAGAGCGCGATATTTCCAATACATCTTTAAATCTCTGCTCAAGAAAATAAACTTCAAGATTGAAAGACCATCGGGATATATCTTTATAATAATCTTCCAAATAAGGGTTCTCTACTACGGATTCATACTTTGCTGTCCAACCGTAATGGTCCGAAAGCATCTTTGTGAGTGTAGTCTTACCACTGCCTATATTTCCGGCTATGCCTATGTGCATAATGAAATTCTGATTTTACATTACAAAGATATGGCAATTCGGTAAACTTTCCAAGAAAGAATTTTTTATTCTTCTACTATTAAATCAGGATCATCCGGCTCGTTGAAAGGTTGCAAAAAAGGGTTTCCGGTACGCTCCGTGCTTATATCAGTAGCATTCCCATGGCCCGGATACACATCTATGTCTCCGTCTAAGCCCATTAATTTTTCCATAATAGAGACAATCAATTTATCATAGTCACCCCACTCATTATCAGTACGTCCGATAGAGCCGGCAAACAGAGTATCTCCGCTAAACAAAATCTTATTTTCATTATTCAGAAAGCACACTCCTCCCGGAGTATGTCCCGGCGTGGTAATCACCGTGAATTTCATATTCCCAATAATAATTTCTTCAGAATCTGCAATATTTACAGTATCAAAATTCACATCGGGGACAGGCATTCCGAAAGATGAGGCTATAACGGAATTATTGTCTAATATCACTTTATCTTCCGAAGACATATAGACAGGCATATTCTCAAAATCTTTTAATATCTTTGCCACTCCGTAAATATGATCGAAATGCGCATGAGTAAGCAAGACGGCACGTAGCAGTAAATGTTTTTCATGAATAAAAGCGTATAGCCTGCTGAATTCTTCTTCACTGATACAACCCGGATCTATAATTGCGCAATCACCTGCTTCATCGAAAACAAGATAGGAACATTCTTCAAAAAAATTAAATCGGAAAGTTTTTACTGTCAACATCTTAACCTCAAATATTCTAATATAAAAGCCCCTCGAACACAATAACAAAGATACGGATATTTTTCATAACTTTGTAAGTCCGGTAAGATAGAGAGAATAATGAAAAAAGAGACATATAACGAATATATAGAAATAAAAGGAGGCAAGGCACATAACCTGAAAGGCATAGATGTTTCTATACCGAGAAATAAATTCGTAGTAATCACGGGATTAAGCGGAAGCGGAAAATCATCTCTTGCTTTCGATACTATATATGCAGAGGGGCAAAGACGTTATATGGACACCCTAAGTCCTTATGCAAAACATTTTATGGGAGTATTAGAGAAGCCTGAAGCGGAAAGCATTACAGGATTAAGCCCAATAATAGCCATAGAGCAGAAGACAACAGGAAACAATCCTCGATCTACGGTAGGCACGATTACCGAAATTTATGATTTTTTGCGACTTCTCTATGCAAAAGCATCTACGGCATACTCTCCTGCAACAGGTAAAAAATTAATGCGCTACACAGATGAGCAAATCGTGGATTTGATAATGACCGAATATGCCGGGAAGAAATGTTATCTTTTAGCTCCATTGGTAATAGGAAGGAAAGGTCATTACAAAGAACTTTTCGAGCAATTGCGCAAACAAGGATATCTAGAAGTAAGAATAGACGGTGAAATAAAATCTTTAAGTGAAGTAACTACATTAGACCGTTACAGTGCGCATTTTATAGAGTTGGTGGTGGATAAATTAAAACCGCAGGCAGGCGATGAGAAAAGGGTGCGCGAATCTTTAATCTCCGCTTTGACAAAAGGCAAAGGCTCTGTTGCAATATTAGATATGGCAAGCGGTAAGTTAAATCATTATTCAAAACATCTTATAGACCCCGATACCGGAATGTCCTTACAAGAGCCGGCGCCTCACAGTTTCTCATTCAACTCCCCTGAAGGCTATTGTCCTAATTGCAAGGGACTTGGAGAAATAGTCAATGTGGATCTGAATTCAATCATTCCGGACAAAAACGTGTCGATAGCAGATGGAGGCATAATACCTCTTGGGGCTATGCGTGAAAATAAGAAATTCGATATAATAAGGTCTATTGCCCGTAAATACGACTTTTCTTTATATGATCCTATTTCGGATCTGCCTGAAGAAGCAATCTCCCTAATTGTATATGGTTCAGATGAACTATTCAGAGTCGGTGAAGGCTCCACGTCAGAGATGGTTTCATTCCCGGGCATATTAGAAGATATAAGCGATAAAATCACCTGCCCTGTCTGTCACGGAACACGACTGAAAAAAGATACAGAATGCTTTAAGATAGATGGGAAGACCATATCGGAAGTCTCATCAATGGAGATTTCCGAGTTACAAAAATGGCTGAAAGTACTACCTGAAAAATTAGGAGAAAGAGAGAACAAAATAGCTTACGATATTTTGAAAGCATTAAAAGAAAGAGTAGGCTTTCTTTTAGATGTAGGTCTGGAATATCTATCTCTTAACAGAGCCACGGCATCGCTATCGGGAGGAGAAAGCCAAAGAATAAGACTTGCCACACAAATAGGAGCAAAACTCGTAAATGTACTTTATATTTTAGACGAGCCAAGCATAGGACTTCATCAAAGAGATAATAGAAAACTCATTTCCTCGCTGAAGAAATTAAGAGATGAGGGTAATTCGGTAATGGTGGTAGAACACGATGCGGAGACGATGATGTCTGCGGATTGGGTAGTAGATGTCGGTCCGGGAGCAGGAAAAGACGGAGGTAAAATATGCTTCAGTGCGCCATTAGAACTTGCTTTAAACAAAAAAGCCGATTTCAGTAAAGATATTTTAGAGCATAGCATAATCGGAAATTCGCTCACTTTGGATTACATTACAGGGAAAAACGAGATAAAAATACCTGAAAAGCGTTCAAAAGGAAATGGGCTGACATTAACGATAAAAGGAGCAAAAGGGAATAATTTAAAAAACATAGATATTACTTTTCCTCTCGGCTCTTTTATAGGAATAAGCGGAGTGAGTGGCTCAGGAAAGTCCACTCTTATCAACGAAACGCTAATGCCTATCCTGAAAAATAAGTTCTACAACTCGAAATTAAAACCTTTGGAATATGCCTCAATAGAGGGAGAAGGTAATATCGACAAACTTATAGAAATAGACCAAAGTCCGATAGGACGTACACCGAGAAGCAACCCTGCCACGTTTACAGGAGTGTTTAACGATATCAGGAACCTATTTGCAGATACTCCAGACGCAAAAATAAGGGGTTTCGGTTCAGGAAGATTCTCATTTAACGTACCGGGAGGAAGATGTGAAGAATGTAAAGGAGCAGGCATAAAAGTAATAGAAATGAATTTTCTCCCCTCCGTAAATGTGATATGCGAAGAATGTAGGGGGAAGAGATATAAAGAGGATACTTTAGCGGTACACTATAAAGGGAAAAGCATAAATGATGTCCTCGAAATGCCGATAAGCGAGGCTTACGAATTTTTTAAGCCCGTACCTAAAATAGCTCAGAAATTAAAGGCTCTGCTGGATGTGGGATTGGGCTATATCCATTTGGGGCAATCTGCAGTAACGCTTTCAGGAGGAGAAAGCCAAAGAATGAAATTGGCTGCGGAATTATTTAAAAAAGCAACGGGAAATACTTTATATATATTGGATGAACCGACCACCGGACTTCATTTCGAGGATATAAAAGTATTGTTAGGCGTTTTAGAACGCTTGGTAGAACAAGGTAATACGGTAATAATCATCGAACACAATTTGGATGTATTAAAATCAGTCGATTATATCTTTGATTTAGGACCGGAAGGCGGAAGAAAAGGAGGATATATTATGGCACAAGGGACGCCCGAAGAAATTGCAAAAAATCCAAAATCAGTAACAGGTCCGTATTTAAAAGAAATTTTATCGTAAAAAATGACAGAACAATCAAAAATAACAAATGCACTGAAAGAGCATTCGGATTGGTGCAAAATAATGGGAATTAGCGGGGTAGAATCTATAAACGAATATGTCGTTAATGGCAATGCCATCAAAATGATAAATATGTGCGAAGCTCTGCACGAAAGGAAATATGTGAAAATTGCAGATAAAATCAATGCCAATAAAGATGATACTAAAATCATAATGATTGCAGGGCCATCTTCAAGCGGAAAGACATCTTCCTCTCTTAGAATAGCTTTACAATGCAGTGTTCTTGGCTTAAACCCAAAGGTAATAGAATTGGATAATTACTTCGTAGACAGGAGACATACGCCAAAAGATGAAAACGGAGAATACGATTTCGAATCTCTCTATGCAATGGATTTAGAATTTCTTAACAAACAACTGAACGAATTGCTTTCAGGTAAAGAAATAAAAATTCCACGTTTCGATTTCAAAGAAGGTAAAAGACTATTTGACGGAAAGAAAATGAAATTGGAGAAGCAAGATATTTTGATAATGGAAGGAATACATGCTCTAAATCCTCAAATGACTTCAGCCGTAGACAGTTCTAAAATTTTCAGAGTATATGCCTCTACTTTGTTTTTCTTAAAAGCAGGAGAAGATAGCCACGTATCCGTATCGGATAACCGGATGTTAAGAAGAATGATACGCGACAACAGGGTAAGAAATATCAGCCCTGAAGAAACTATTTTAAGATGGTCCAGCGTAAGGAGAGGTGAGATTAAAAACATTTTCCCCTACGAAGAAAATGCAGATGCGATATTCAACTCATCTTTGCTCTACGAACTTCCTCTGCTTAAATATTATGCAGAGCCTCTCCTGAGAAGCATAGCACCAAGTTCTCCTGCATATGAAGAAGCAGAGCGGATATTGCATTCGCTCAAATATATAGTTACACTCAGACCGTCGGAAATAGCAGCAATACCGCCTAACTCCATTATAAGAGAATTTATAGGAGGTCAAATGCTTTAAAGAGAATGTACCTTTTTTAGGAGTTCACCAAGTTCCGAAATATCCTTTAACACCAAATCCGGAGGATAAAATTCAGGATTTGGATTTGTTCTGACATCTTCTTCTACTTTTTTGACCACATCTAACGTAGTTTCTCCTGAAAGCACGAGTACTCCCAAGGCTCCTGCATTATGAGCCATAGCCGTATCCGTATAGATCCTGTCCCCAACCATCGCTATTTCATCACTTTGTAGTCCATACCTGTTTCTGATACCATCCAACATAGTAGGGTCAGGCTTTCCAAGCACAATATCAGGCTTTCTCATAGTAGCATATTCAATACAATGCTGTAAAGAGCCGCAATCGACTAATACCGTTTTCTGATTTGTAGGGCAAACCCTGTCAGGGTTAGTTGCCACATAAGGGATTCCTTGGAAAGCCCACCAAGCAGCGCGACACAATTTAGAATAAGTAAGAGTCGTATCAAAAGCCACAACAAGGACATCCGGAATATCTTCAGGCTCATCGGAGCAAGCTTCAAAACCTGCTTTTTCGAATTGAGAGACCATACTTGGCGTACCGAGCATAAATAATCTTTTTGCCGAAGGATAGCGAGATTTAATATAATCTATTGCAGCAAGAGAAGTTGTGTACATATTTTCCTCTGATGCTTTAATGCCCAATCCGGCAAGTTTTGTTAAATAATCCTCAACTGATTTTGTAGGATTATTCGTCAAGAAAGAATAACCTATTCCAAGTTCGGTAAGCGTATCCAAAAAACTTATGGTGAAAGGGAACAATGTATTTCCCATATATATCGTGCCGTCCATATCGAGGGCGACATGCTTGATTCTTTTTAAATCCTTTGCCATCACAATATTATTCATCCAATAACTTCTCCGCTTTAGCATAGCCATCGGCAGGAGCATTCCACATAAGAGCAATCACAACAGAGCCTACAACTCCGAAAATTATTGAGACCTCGAAAACTGAATTCCAACCGAATTTATCAGCCAACATACCGAAAGCTATACCCGAAACTGCCGTACTTGCATATCCGAAAATACCGAGTATTCCGTTGGCCGAAGCGGCAGCACGCTTTGTTGCCTGGTTGGAAGCAGCGATACCGAGCAGGGCTTGCGGTCCGTAAATAAAGAAACTTGACATTATTATACAGATGATTGACAACATACCTTTATCTTGCGGCATCTTCCAGAATAAAGCAAAACAAATAGTCGCAGCTACAAGGAAAACAAAACAAGTACGATGCGCACGGCTTTGGAATACGTGATCTGTAATCCAACCTGCAAGCAGAGTACCTACAATACCGCCAACTATTTCGGAAGAAGCCACGACCATAGAAGCCGTATCTATGGACATACCCTTATACTGGGTAAGAAACATTGAACCCCAATCCAAAATGGTAAAACGAATAACATACACACAGAAATTAGCAACAGCTAAAATCCAAATCAAAGGATTTCCGAATACCAATTTACGAAGCACAAGCTCCAAAGTCGAATCGGATTCTGCTTTTGTTTCAGTATGAGATTTCTTTAATCCGTCCATTTCTTCCGGATCAGGCAACCCCACCGATGCAGGCGTATCAACAAGTCCGAAAAGCAAAAGGAAAGCGCCTCCTATAGCAAGAATTGCAGGAATGAAGAAGCACCACTGCCAAGCATTATATCCATATCCTTTCAAAATCAAAGTACCGCACAATAATACGACCAATCCCGCACCGATTGAATGCGAACTATTCCAGATAGATTGTTTTGTGGCAAGTTCGGAAGGCTTAATCCAATGTGCCATAAGACTTGCGCAAGGAGGATAACCCATTCCCTGCATATAACCGTTTATCAGCCACAGAGAACCGATAAAGTATACCAAACCTGCAGTTGCCTTTCCCTCTTCATTGAGAAGATGGAAAATACCATTAACCTGCGGACTCAAACCAATTAAAATATTCACAACAGCCGAGAAAAACAGACCTGCTGCCATCATACGCTTCCTGCTCACACGATCGGCTATAAATCCGTTCACAAATCGGGAAAAGCCATAAATAATCCCGTTCAAAGTCAGGAAAATACCAAGTTGCATCTTACTAAGACCAAGCTCAGCCTCAAGAGCAGGCATTGCAATACTGAAATTCTTCCTTACGAAGTAAAACAGAGCATAACCTATCATCAAAATAATAAGTGTGCGCCATTGCCAATAGTTATACTTTTTAACAATACTTTGAGCCATATAAAGAATTATTTTAGTGTTATTTATCGTGTAAATATAACAAAGAATTTCTCATAAGATACACCCTCATTATATTTATTTGCTTATATTTGAATACACAAAACGGCGAACAACTACTTTATGGACAAAGAACTGCAATTATTCAAAGAAATATTAGAAATAGACTCCACCTCAGGGCAAGAAAGAACATTAGCGGAATTTCTACTAAAACGCATTCCCGAAGACCTGAAACAATACAATATTCCGATACCGGAAATCGAAAAACACGAAGTAGGAGACGGCACGCTAAATCTGCTTTTCTCGTGGGGTAAACCGGAACTCGTCTTTTGCAGTCACTTGGACACTGTTCCTCCATACATAAAGCCCGAATTTACAGACATTTCCGCAGGCGACACGCTCCCTGACGGCAAAACGGCAACACAAAACGACCTGCTCATCACAGGACGCGGAAGCTGCGACGCCAAAGGCCAGATTTTCTCTATGTACCTCGCCTGCAAACGATTAACCACATCAGGCAGCACCAATTTCGGACTGCTGTTACTCGCAGGAGAAGAGACCGGCTCATTCGGGGCCAAAGCCTACGCACAAAGCAAGGAAGGCGGAAAAGTAATCATAGTCGGTGAACCTACGGATAATAAACAGGCTACCGCAAGCAAGGGAACAAAGGCATATCAAATAAGCATTAAAGGCAAGGCCTGCCACTCAGGCTATCCGGACCAAGGAATCAGTGCCGTAGAACGTTTCATAGACTTTATGAACGCACTGAAAAACAAGAAG
Source organism: Candidatus Cryptobacteroides sp. (assembly GCA_052173975.1). GTDB lineage: Bacteria > Bacteroidota > Bacteroidia > Bacteroidales > UBA932 > Cryptobacteroides. Next base: position 83,659 of record JBQMXN010000003.1, read on the forward strand.
TTCGCGCACGATAACGTACTTGGAGAGTGCAACTATAATATAGGTAAACTCGTGAGCGACAATCCTCAAAACATACTCAGCCCCGAAGTCACATTCAGACTCTATTTCAGAACCACTTTCGCGACTGACGACACCGTCCAGGAATACATGAAATCAGTTCAAAATGAACACATTAAAGTAGAGGAATTGGGAGGCGATACACCGATGCGCTACCTGACATTGGCCGGAGCAGACACAACGGTCGTATCATTCGGCAGCGACGCCCCGAGACTGACCAATTTCGAACACAAAATCCTCTGCGGACCCGGCTCAATCCTCACAGCCCACACTCCCTTCGAATACGTCCTGCTCAGCGAACTCCACAAAGCGACAGAACAATACATAACTTTTTTAAAAAAATTCCGGGACTTAAAAACTCCGTTTTTGTCCCAAAAGCGCTAACGCGCTAAAACTCAAAGGTAGAGAAGCTCTCGCTTCCAAAAGGTCATATCGCGTGATGCGCCTCCGCATCACGAATACTCAAAAGGTAAACGCGTATCACTACGATACGCGTTTAATTCCTTATTAGATTTTAATTTTTCGTTAGAAAAATTTTAGAGAACCGGAGGTTCGTCCCAAATTTAAATTTCCAACATCTTTCGGTAAGTTGCTGATTCTTTACGAAGTTCGCTGTCTGTGCCGATGGCTTCCACAGTGCCGTTGCCCAGTAAGACGATTTTGTCTGCACCTCGTATTGTACGCATTCTGTGGGCGATTATAATGACCGTTTTGTCTTTAATGAGTTCGGAGAGGGCTTCTTGGATAAGGCTCTCATTTTCAACGTCTAAGGATGCAGTAGCTTCGTCCATAAGGATTACAGGCGCATCTTTGAGGATGGCTCTGGCGATGGAAATGCGTTGTCTTTCGCCGCCTGACAGCCGTTCGCCGTTTTCGCCTATGATTGTGTCTATCCCGTCGGGCATTGCAGAAATGAATTGGTCGCAACGAGCGATATGTGCTGCTCTTTCGATTTCTTCGTCTGTTGCACCGATTTTGCCTATTCGGATGTTGTCTTTGATGCTTGCGTTGAATAGCACAACGTCCTGGAAGACAATAGCGTAGTTTTTAAGGAGCATCTCAGGATCTATATGACTTATATCTTTGCCGCCAATGAGAATGCGTCCTTTTTGAATATCCCAAAAACGTGCAGCGAGTTTGGCAAGAGTAGTTTTACCGCAGCCGGAAGGACCGATCAGAGCTGTTACTTTGCCTTGCTCGGCAGTAAAACTCACATTGCTAAGTACCTGTTTGCCTGTTTCGTAGGAGAAGTCTACGTCTTCAAATGTGATGTCGTAATTGGAGATATTGCAGTCCTCCGTACCTTCTTGAGCCGGAATTTCTTCCATCTCACGCATACGATTGATACGAACGTCCAAAATGGTGAGGGCGGCAATGTTGTTGAATACGTCCATAATCGGGTTGTAGATACTTGCCGATACCATTAGGAAAATCAAATAAGTAAAGAGATTAATCGTACCCGTGGACAGTAGGTATGCACCTGCTATAATTACTGTCGCAAGTCCCAATTTAAGTATCGAGTAGGAACTTCCGATTAGCCTTGCTCCGAGAAACTCTCCGTAACGCAGGCTATCTTCATATTCATCAAGATTCTTGTCCAACATTACATTGAACTTATCCTCTCCGTTGTATGCTTTTATTTCCTGTACGCATTCCAGACCTTCTTGTATGTTTTCGGTAACACCTCTTTTAATATGATAAAATTCTTTGTTTGCCTTATCCAACAGCATTTTGGCATAAAGCACTACTCCTGTTGCTACTGGCACTACCCAGAATAGGGCCAATGTGAGTTGCCAATTGTAAAAACACAAACCGATGGCTATTACTAATATGCTGCCTAATGAAGCGAACAGTTGAGGTACTGCGTGGGAGAACAACATCTCGATCATACTGTTGTCTTCCATAATAGTTCCTGTAAGGTCCGATAAATTCTTTTCACTGAAAAAGGACAGAGGAAGCTTCCTTAGTTTTTCCGCAATCGATATACGGCGATTGGCACTTTCTATATAAACGTTTGTATAGGTATTTTTGTATTGGAATAAAGCTATAAAGTAAATTAGAGCCATAAAAGCGAGAGCTATCGACACATAGTACCAAAAACCATTCTCAGGGCTGCTTCCCGGATTCAGAATCGGCTGCATATAGTCGAGGAGAAACAGAAAAATAAATGTTACAGGCAGCATTAATGCCAAATTCAAAACAAAAGAGGCAAAAATTCCTCCTGTTAAGGATTTTGCTCCCGTTTCTGAAAGAGCAAAACGTCTTTGAAAATATTTTAATATCTTATTCATAATTCATTCCTTATTTATACAGTCCAAGTCACAGTCTTCTGATACTCTTCCCACATATTTTTATACACTCCTCCGAGTGCCAACAAGTCTTCATGCGTCCCTTGCTCTACGATTCGTCCTTTATCGATAACGAGGATACAATCAACATTTACAACGCTTGTCAGTCTGTGGGCTATCATAAGTGAGGTTTTGCCTTTTACCAATTCTTGCAGAGCCTGTTGTATCAAGTGTTCATTTTCCGGATCGGCAAAAGCAGTGGCTTCATCAAGTACTACGATAGGAGCATTTTTCAAAAAGGCACGTGCCAAAGCGATACGTTGCTGTTCTCCTCCTGAAAGATATGTACCCTCAACGCCAATCTTGGTATCCAAACCTTGCGGCAAACGGTCTATAATCTCACGACTTTGAGAAAGATCAATGGCTCTTTGCAAGTCTTCTTCGCTCGCATCAGGTCTTCCATATTTTATATTATCCCTGATAGACATTTTGAATAGTTTGGTATTCTGAAACACAAAAGCGATTTGATTCATCAAGTCTTCTTTTGCTATATTCCTAACATCTGTTCCTCCGATTTTCACACTGCCTTCATTTACATCCCAGAAACGAGGTATAAGCCGTGCTATTGTAGTTTTTCCTCCACCCGAAGCGCCAACAAGAGCGTATGTCTTACCTTCAGGGATAGAAAAACTTACACCATCGACAGCATTTTGCACCGCTCCTTGATATGCAAACTTCACATTCTCAAAAACGATATCATTGCCTGATATTTTTTCTACATTATTTACAGGTAATGGAGAAATACTATCTGTAAGATTTTCTACTCTATCCACAGCCTGTCCTGCAAGAAAAGTATTGTGTTGCAGGTACATAATTTTCATTATACCGGTAGCAATCGTCGGCGTAATGAGTACGTAAAAGAACAAATCCGATAAAGCACCTACATAATCTCCTGTCCTACCTATAATAAGCACGACTGCAGGAACTAAAAAGAATACAAAACCATTAACCAAGACTGTATATGCACCCATAGGTTTTTGCATACCCAAAGTGTATTTGGTTACAAGATCTCTGTAAACTATGATACTGTCGTAAAAGCGTTTAAATGAGAATACCGTTTGTTGGAACACTTTTACAACAGGAATTCCACGCACATATTCTACGGCCTCACTTGCCATTTTTTCCTGAGCATCCAAATATTCTTTTTGAAAATTGCGTTGTTCCTTGCTTGATGTAAGCCCCAAAACTACAAATGCTGTGGAAAGCGGTAGCAAGCAAGCCAAACCGAGTTGCCAATTGAATATAAATATGAGTATAATAACGACAATGGGAGAAAGAATAGTTCCTACCAAATCGGGAAGAATATGAGCTATGAAGGTATGGGTTTCAGATGCGTTTTCGTCAATGATTTTACGCATCGCCCCGCTCTCGTTATTTTCAAAGTAGCCGAGCGGAAGAAGCATTAATTTTTTCATTGCCACTCTGCGCATATTGGTTTCTAATCGGAATGCGACAAGGTGAGAGAGCATACTTGCTCCGAAATGAAGTATCACTCCTGATACTGCGGTACCGGCTGCCCACCAAGCATATACATTTACAGGAGTGCCCTCTGCAATACCTCCTGTGCTCAATAATGTTTTGACAATAAGCCAAAGAAAAACAAAGGGAAGTAGCAATAATATTGCACTTACGCCTGATAAAACCATTGCTATCGGGAAAAGCGGTTTTCTGTTTCCCATATACGCCTTTAAGCGTTTAAAAACAGATTTTTTATTTTCTTTTTCTTTATTCATAATTTTTAAAATTTTTTGCTTTTAAAAAATTTCCGAGAATCTAAAGTTCATCCTTAATTATTTACAAAGGTATTGGGATTACTATATAATTACAATCGCTAAAAGTGGGGATTTTTTGTTAGATTTGCACTGACAATATTTGAAAAACAGAACGAAATGTCTTTTTTATCTCTTTTTTGCGGGATTATGTTATCCGTAAGCCCTCAAATCCTTTTGCCTGCTCCGGCAGAATATACTGAAAGTACGGAAATTTATGTTTTGCCGCTCAGCCCTACATATAAAATAGAAACGGATGCAGTAATTGATGATATCTCTATTTCAGATTTCAAAGAGTCTTTGGCAAACTCTATGCTGACGGCTATTCCTTTAAATACGAAAGGGAAACCTGAAATAAAAATCGAAATAGGAAAAAAGAAATTCTTGGAGCAAATAAAAAAGTACGATTGGGCTGATTTTGCAAAAGAGGAGGCATACTTCCTGACAGTGGATGAAAAAGGTATTCTGATACAAGCTGTTACTATCAAAGGAGCATTTAATGCCTTACAAAGTTTGCTGCAACTCACCGCTGTTTCAAATGAGTTAAACTACTGTAAAGTAGTAGATTATCCTCGTTTCAAGTATAGAGGATTGATGTTGGATATTTCTCGACATTTCAGAGATAAAGGCTTTATTATAAAGCAGTTAGATGCTATGCGCAGGCTAAAGATGAATGTACTGCATTTGCATTTGACCGATGATGCAGGCTGGCGTATTCAGATAGATAAATATCCGCGCCTTCAGGAATTTGCAGCCTGGAGGGAAGGTAAGACTTGGAGAGAATGGTATAAAGACAAAAAATATGCAGAGCAAGGTTCACAATATGCTCACGGCGGATATCTTACTAAAAAAGATGTAAAAGAGATTGTGGAGTATGCGAGTAAAAACCATATAACGGTAATCCCTGAAATAGAGATGCCCGGACACAGCGGAGAATTGACAAAGGCTTATCCCGAGATATCCTGCATAAGCGCACCGGATTACAGAGATAGTTGCAAAACAGTATTCTCTACTGATTTATGCCCGGGAAACGAAAAGACCTATGAAATGTTGGAAGGAATACTTTCTGAAATCATAGATATTTTCCCTTCTAAATATATACATATTGGCGGGGATGAAGCAGGAAAAACCTCTTGGCATAATTGCCCGAGATGCAAACAAAAGATGGAAGAAGAACATCTTGCAAATGCGGATGAATTGCAGAGTTATCTTATCAAGAGGATAGAGCGTTTCATCATAAGCAAAGGGCGTTCTATGATAGGATGGGATGAAATATTGGAAGGAGGCCTGGCTCCGAATGCCACTGTAATGTCTTGGAGAGGTACGGAAGGCGGAATTAAGGCAATGCAAATGGGACATGATGTAATAATGTCTCCTACTACTTATTGCTACATCGATTATACTCAAGATGCTCCTTTCAAAGAAAAAGAAAGGATAGGAGGTTATCTGCCTTTGGCAAAGACTTATTCTTATAATCCTTCAGAAGCCATACCTGCAGATTCTCTTGCTCATCATCTGCTTGGAGTTCAAGCTAATCTCTGGACAGAGTTTATAGAAACTCCTGAATATGCCGAATATATGATGTATCCTCGTACTATGGCTATTGCAGAAATAGGTTGGACAAAACAAGATAAACGCGACTTTTCCGATTTCAAGAGACGCGCAATTAAGATGTGCGAGAAGTTCAATGCCGATGGATATATGACCTTCGATTTGACCAAAGAGTTCGGTTCAAGACCTGAATCTCTTAAACCGTTATCGCACTTTGGAATAGGTAAAGCAGTGAAATACGATATTGCTTATAATCCCAAATATCCTGCAGGAGGAGATTCTGCCTTAGCAGACGGAAAATTCGGAGATTGGGGATTCAGCGGCAGCGATAATGCCTGGCAGGGATTTGACAGCGATATTGATGTGACTTTTGATTTGGGGAGTGTTCAGGATTTGCATTATGTAGGTGCAACATTTTTCTCTAATCTTTGGGTATGGATAGCACAACCTGAAAAGACGGAAATATATTTATCTGAAGACGGAGAAAATTTCACTTTAGCGGATACACAATTCAATATGATTCCTGAAGAATCTCAATATTTCATATATATGAAATACGGGACAATACTGAATACAAAAGCGAGATACGTTAGATTTAAGGCGTATAGGACAATTGCCCCGCGCCACGAGTGGTTATTCGTAGATGAAATAGTTATCAATTAATCTATTGCGAAGGCTATGATAGTAATGAAATTCGGAGGGACTTCCGTACAAAATGAAGAAGCGATAAAAAGGGCAATAGAGATTGTCAGGAGAAGACTTAATGAAAAGCCTTTAGTTGTCGTTTCAGCGATGTCCAAGGTTACGCGTTTGCTTTGCAAAATAGCGGAAGAGGCTGAAAATAAAAATTTGGAAGAGGCTGAAAAATTGATAGAAGAATTAAAGGAACGCCATTTAAGTACCGTTAGTAAGTTGGTCAGCGGTAAGTTGCTCCAAAGTACGACTTCTAAAATAGAATCTTTATTTGATAATCTGAACTCTTTTGTAAACGGAGTATGCCAAATAGGTGAATTGTCTAAAAGGAGCGAAGCAAAAATCGTTTCTTTCGGAGAGTTGCTATCTTCTGTAATAGTAGATGCTGCGATGAATGATGCAGGGATAAAGAGCAAATGGGTGGATGCCCGTACCCTGATCACTACCAATGAGGATTTTATGAGTGCAACTGTAAACATAGAAACGACTGCCTCAAATATCATAAGGACAATTCCGGAAGAATTCAAAGGTGCAGAAATGATACTTACTCAAGGGTTTATCGCTTCCACGTCCAATGGTACGACTTCTCTTTTAGGATTTGAAGGTTCGGACTATTCTGCAGCGCTTTTCGGAATGGCATTAGATGCTGAAAGGGTAGAAATTTGGACAGATGTAGACGGCATTCGCACAGCAGACCCTCGTATTGTAGAAAATACAGGACGAATAGAAAGGATTTCATACGAAGAGGCTGCGGAAATGGCATATTTAGGAGCAAGAGTACTGCATCCTTTGACTATCGAACCTACGAAGAAAAAAAATATTCCCATATGCGTACTTAATTCGGCTAATCCAAAGGGAGAAGGAAGTAAAGTCGTAAGAAAAGAGGATATAGAAGACGGGCCTAAGTCTGTAGCTTACAGAGATGATATTGATTTTATCGTTATCCAAAAATCAAAACCGATAGGTATTTCAAACTTTCTGTTTGAAATTTTCGAGACCTTATCGAAGTATAAAATCAAAACAAGTCTGATAACGACAAGCGAGTCGGGGATAGCATTTACAGCAGAAGCCGGACAATCCGGGATACAGGCTGCAATAAATATACTATCGAAAAAAATGGATGTAACGGTATTTAAAGACAAAGTCCAAATATCGATTGTAGGAAAGAATACTGCATACGACAAAGCCCTGACAGAAATTATCTTATCCTTAACAAACAGATTTTATCTGCTGTCTCATGGCGCCGATTCGATGAATATAAGTTTTGTTATAGATAAAGAAAATTCAATAACTGTACTTAATAAAATACACGAGGCATTGTTTAAAACCAAATAAAAAAAATGAAAGTAGTATTAAGCGGATACGGTAAGATGGGAAAAATGATAGAAGAAATTCTATCATTAAAAGGTATTGAATGCGCCGGCAAGAGCGAGGACATCCAAACTTTTGACAAAACGGAAGCAAAGCAATGCGTATGTGTGGATTTTACCGTCCCACCTGCATTTAGGGAAAATTATAAATTTCTTGCAGAAAATTTTAAAGCGGTCGTTGTAGGGACAACCGGTTGGTACGATATTAAGGAAGATGTTTTCTCTTACTTCGATAATTGCGGAACACCTCTTATATGGGCTTCTAATTTTTCCGTAGGAGTCAATGTACTCCATACGGCAGCGGCATTAACAGCAAAACTACTAAGCAAATCAGGAGGTTACACTCCATATATCATAGAGAAACATCATATTCACAAATTGGATGCTCCGAGCGGCACGGCAAAAACTCTTGCCGAAGTGATAGACAATGAGATGCACGGTAATACGGAAATTTCATCAATTCGTGCAGGAGAAATACCAGGAATCCACACGATTTGTTTTGAAGGATTGAATGATCGTTTGACAATAGAACACGAAGCATTTAATCGCAGAGGCTTTGCAGAAGGCGCTGTACTGGCTGCACAAATGACGGAAAACATTAATGGAGTACACGAATTCAAAGAACTGTTTTTAAAATAATTATTATGGCAGATTTTATACTTAAAGGGTGCGGTACTGCGCTTGTGACCCCATTTAGAAACGGTAAAGTAGATTATGATACTTATAGAAAGCTTGTAGAAAGACAAGTTCGCAGCGGTATTGATTTTCTTGTCCCATTAGGTACTACGGCTGAAACACCTTGTTTGGAGGACAATGAAAAGATAGAGCTTTTGAAAATTACAAAAGAAGCAGCACACGGACTTCCAATTGTCGCAGGTGCAGGCACAAATTCGTTGCAGCATACCATAAGAAACATAAAAAAATTGGAGCCTCACGGTGCAGATGCGTTTTTGATTGTTGTGCCTTTTTACAACAAACCGGTGCAAGAAGGTATTTATCAATACTTTAAGGCAGTGGCGGAAAGCACTGAAAAGCCGATAGTACTGTACAATGTACCGGGAAGAACGGGAGCAAATATGACAGCAGAAACGTGCTTGAGACTTGCGAAAGATGTAAAAAACATAGTTGCAGTAAAAGAGGCGTCGGGCAATAAAGAACAGATGAAAAGCTTAATCGAGGGAAGACCTGAGGGCTTCAGCATATTATCGGGAAACGATGATGAGGTTTTCGATATTCTGAATGCAGGGGCGCAAGGTATGATCAGTGTGGCAAGCAATATTTTCCCAAAATTGGAAATGCGTATTTTCGAGCTTTTTAACAGAGGAGAAAAGGAAAAGGCACATCTTCTTGCAAATAAGTTGCAGGGCTTCTATAAGGCTTGTTTTGCGGAAAGCAATCCTATCCCTGTCAAGAGAGGTTTGAAACTTCTCGGATTAGCGGAGGATGAGATGCGCCTTCCGATGACATCTGCGACTAAAACGACTTCGGATATTATGCAAAAAGCGTTAGACGATTTATTGCCATTAGAGAATGAATAAAGAATTAGAAGAATTTTATTCCGTTTGCCATCAATTGGAAGCGGGCACAAAACGTATTGCCGAGAAGAAAGACGGCAAATGGATTGTAAATGCGGATATTAAGAAAATCATACTTAACGGTTTCAAGCACGGTGTACTTAAAGATTTCTCGGAAGGAGGATTATGCTTTTGGGACAAAGACACTTTACCTGTAAGAAGATTTAAGGCAGATGATAAGGTACGTATAGTACCCGGTGGCAGCTCGGTAAGAACAGGAGCATACATAGCGCCGTCCGTTATCATTATGCCTCCGTCTTATGTGAACATAGGAGCATATATTGATGAAGGCAGTATGATAGATTCTCACACTTTGGTAGGGTCGTGCGCACAAGTAGGAAAACACGTACATTTATCCGCAGCCTCTCAACTCGGAGGCGTGCTTGAGCCTGCTGTAGCATTGCCTGTAATCATTGAAGATAACGTTTTCATAGGAGGAAATTGCGGAATATATGAGGGTACTATCATAGAAGAATCCGCAGTAATCGGTACCGGGGTAATAGTCAATAGGGCTACGTCAATTTACGATTCTACCAAAGGAGAGTACATATACGCAGACGAAAACGGTCAAATCATCGTGCCGGCAGGAGCAGTGGTAGTGGCAGGAAGCCGACCAATCAAGAAAGGTCATGGCGCAAATGAAGGCATACATCTTTATTGCCCCGTAATTGTGAAATACCGTGATAGCAAGACGGATACGTCATTAATTTTAGAGGACCTGCTTCGATGAATTATTCTCGTTTTTTTTCCGATGATACACATTCCTTTTTCCGTTCTCCTGTAAGGGAGATTTTCAAAAAGGTAGATTTGAATGCAATTTATTCTTTTGCAGGAGGTTATCCTTCTGCGGATACTTTTCCTAAAGAAAGCATCAAATCACTTACATCCACTGTCTTGGAAAAATACAGCGCCAATGCATTGCAATACGGAGCAACGCAAGGCGTAACGGAATTAAGGCAGGCTCTATCCAAACGTTATTCCATACCTCTTGAAAGGGTCCAAATCACCACTTCTTCCCAACAAGGAATAGACGTTTGTACAAGAGTTTTCATAAATCCGGGAGATATTATACTTACTTCCAATCCCACATATCTCGGTGCATTGCAATCTTTCTGCTCTTATAGGGCTAACATCATCGGATGCAAAAAAGAAGATTATGAAACTGAACTGCAAAAACGTGAATCAAAAGGCGAAAAAGTAAAGTTCTTATACACTATTCCTGATTTCCAAAATCCCTCAGGAGAATCCTTAACTATTGATGAAAGGAAATATATCGCTTTTCTGGCAGCCAAGTACGATTTTTTGATAATTGAAGATTCCCCATACAAAGAATTGAGATACGAAGGAGAAACACTACCGTCCATTTATTCTTTTGCTCCCGAAAGGACACTGCATTTAGGTTCTTTTTCCAAAATTTTCGCACCCGGTTTCCGTTTAGGGTGGATTTTCGCTACTCCTGAACTCCTCGATATGATTTACGTATGCAAACAATCTTTGGATTTGTGCCCTCCGGTTTTCGACCAATACTTGGCTGCCGAATTTTTGGAAAGCGGTCTGATGGAGGCTAATCTGATGCATAGTAAAGAATTATATAAAAGGAAACGAGATTTAATGCTTTCCCTGTTGTCCGAATATATGCCTGATGGCGTGACCTGGACGCATCCTGAAGGAGGATTGTTCATATTTCTGACTTTACCCGAAAAGTTCGATGCCGTAAAATTTTATGATACAGCCTTAAGCGCAGGCGTGGCATACGTAGCAGGAAATTTTTTCCACACAGATGGCAGCGGCAAAAACACTATGAGACTCAATTTCTCGTTTATGACAAGCGACAAAATCAAACAGGGAATACCGCTTTTGGCTTCTTTAATTAAAGGCGAAATCTATGGAACTATTTAAGTATCAAGGTGCAGGCAATGATTTTTTACTTGCTGATGGTCGCAATACGGAGAGCAATTTAACGACAGAGGAAATCCGTAACCTTTGCGACAGACATTACGGCATCGGGGCTGACGGGCTTATGATTTTGAGAGCGTCAAAAGACTTCGGTTTTGCTATGGATTACTTCAACTCCGACGGCTCCGGAGGTATGATGTGCGGTAACGGAGGACGTTGTATCGTAGCTTTTGCTTATGATTTGGGCATAACAAATTTCAATTTCACAGCTCCCGACGGTCCGCATTCCGCTGAAATCCTTTCTATAGACGGCAACACAAAGATAATCCGCCTCAAAATGAAAGATGTACAAGGCATTACCACCTACGACAACGGAAAGGCATTTTTCCTTGACACCGGCACACGTCATTTCGTGCGTTTCATCTCAGGAATAGAAGATTACAACGTCTTCGAAGAGGGTCGTAAAATCCGATACCGCTCTGAATTCGCGCCCATCGGCACAAATGCAAATTTTGCAGAGTACAAAGATAACTCACTGATTGTCAGGACTTACGAAAAAGGCGTAGAAGCAGAAACATTGGCTTGCGGTACAGGCATCGTCGCCTCCGCAATAGCAGCATACATTTACGGCATCCCTCCACGCCACGGCACCGACGGCAGCACATTAAGCTATGATATTCAAGCACTTAAAGACCGTCTGTCAGTAGAATTTACACCTACCGCCGGCACCTACACCTTCTCCAATACTTACCTCAAAGGCCCTGCCACCCGTGTCGCCACTATCATAATCTAATCTCTGCCAAATATTTAGGCGGCAAGCGCCAACAAAGCCGCTCCTACGGCTAAACCAAAATCTGAACAGAGACGGCGAAATGTCCGCCGACCTCTGCCGTTCCGACTACGTCTTCGCTGTAAATCACCTCACCTACGCTTTTGCTCAGCCGAGGCCCTCGTGGTCGTTCTGCTCACTGCATCCCTCCCACGAAATCTGTCGAGCATCCTCAGTCTGCTCCATGTCCATCACCCACTGCTTCACGGCATAGGTTCTCTTCATGTGACGGTCGTAAACAGTATTGGCAGCGGATATTTCGCTGCCAATATTCCGATTTTGTTTTCAAAGCAGCCGTTGTTGACGGCTGCGTTTCCCGGGCAGCGGAGCGAGCAACTGATTGCCCGAAGCGAGGCTGCGGAATAGTAATAATTTTTATGTTTTTTATGTATGAAAACGTATTTTTTACGTTTCTTATGTGTTAATTCTTTTATTTTTTCTAAAATAGTGCTTCTTTATATAAATATTTAATAATCCATAAGTGGTTGGTAAATAGTACTTTTGTATGGGTTGACTGTTGCAGTATGTGATAGTTTGGTCTTTTGTTAAAAAGTACTATCGGATGGATAATAATTCTATAAAACATAATTTGAGGCATTTCCGAGTGAGACGTAAGGTGACACAGAAGGAGATGGCGGATCAGTTGGGGATGACGAGGTCTAATTATCTTTGTATTGAGAATGGCGATACGCGTTTGATTAGTGAGACGATTGATAAGTTTGCAGCGGTGGTGGGGGTGAGTGTGGAGGAGGTGTTGCTGGGGTATAAGCCGTGTCGTGATGCAGCGAGGGTATTACAGGAGACGAAGGCGAATTACGCTAGGGAGAGGAAGGAGTTGGTGGAGGGTTATGAAGCGCAGTTGGAGGAGTACAGGGAGAAGGTGGAGCTGCGGGACAAGGTGATAAAGGCTCAGGAGAAGGCTTTGGCGGCGTTGGATGAGCAGTTACGGCAGCTGCAAAGGAGGCTGGAGGAGTAAAACGTTCTTTTTCTTTGGGTGGCATGGCGTTTCATTCTGGCTCTAACCGTTCATCATTTAGAGTATGGAGGTACTGAAAGTAGATAAACTCCTCCTGCGACCCGATGTTTTCAAACAGATTGGCCGTTGGTTATAGTGCGGTGGCTGTACGCCCAATAGATTTCATCAACATTAAGCACCCGCTGGACTTTTCCTGCGGAGCTTATTTTTATGATATGCGGGTGTCCCAAGTAACGGGGGCGGTCAGCGTAATCAACTTGGAAATACCTGTACCCGCTACGCTCGGCGGAGGGGCGCACGATACTGTACCCGTTCCTCTCCGCATACTGTTTTGCGATGTCGTTATAATTTTTCATTTTCTTGTTTACAAATTTAGTTGTTTTTTTACCCGAAAAACGGCAAAATCGTTTTTCATTTTCGCACATCAATGATTAAAATCCGGAATTCATATATTTGCTTGTACTCTGCTTGCTTCAAATTCTTTTTTATTAACTTTGTAATTCATTAATGGCAAATAATTAGTCAATAAAGAGGGCTAAACAATAAGTGTCAATTTCATATTACACTATACCAAAAGTTCAGAATAACCAAGAATTTGGAAAGTCATCTAACTCTTCCTTGTAAATCGGAAATAGTATTTTTCAATAAAAGTCGTAAAATGGGACATTTTGCATAAAAATCAAAAAGATAAAGCAGGAGTAGATTATTTTAGCGGACACTTATCTTACGTTGCTTCATTGCGGTATTACAGAGGATTTTGATCCTGATGCGCATCTGAGAACTCTCAAGACCGCTGCTCACAATGCCTAAGATTCAATTCAGCAGCAAGGCAGTAAAGCATCCTCAGTCTGCTCCATGTCCATCACCCACTGCTTCACGGAATAGGTTCTCTTCATGTGACGGTCACAGATTCTGTCCACTTCGATTCAGCAGAAAATCAAAAACGTTCAGGATGAGTATACCGTCATCATTGCGGAAGGTAGGCTGCATACCCCCTACGATGACAACTTTCTGAAAATTGTCTTTAATCTGTTCGAGCGAGCATAGTTCTTGTTCCGTTTTTTCTTCAGATGGTAAAGCGAAAGCCGACTGTATGTAGACTCTGTCATGCCCACTGTTGCATACGAAGTCCACTTCAAGCTGCTTGCGTTCACTTATTCCATTTGCGTTTTTCGTATTTTGGGTAACCTGCCCTACATCCACAGAATAACCACGCAGTCGCAACTCGTTGTATATGAGATTCTCCATCAAGTGTGTGTATTCTGTCTGGCGGAAATTCAACCGGACATTGCGTAATCCCAAGTCTTCAAAATAGTATTTTGCCGGAGTATCAATGTATTTACGACCCTTGATGTCGTAGCGTACGGCACGCTCCATCAGGAAAGCGTCCTGCATATAGTCCAGATAAGTCTTGACGGTGTCTCTGGTGATGGTGCTCCGCTTTGCAGAACGGAAGGTGTTCGATATTTTCTGTGGGTTGGTAAGGCTTCCGATGCTGCTTGCCATGACATCAATTAGTTCTTCCAGATCATCATCGTTTCGTATGCCGTACCTTTCCTTGATATCGATAAGGTAGGTATTGGAGAAAAGCTGTTGCAGATAGCCCTTCTTCTGTTGCTCCGTGGGCATAGATACAGTTTGAGGCAACCCACCCAAAAGCATATATTCATTGAGATGCGTTTCTAAAAAAGGAGCATCCGGCTTCACAGACATATATTCGCTGAAACTCAATGGGTGGATGCGTAACTCATCGCCCCTTCCACGGAAGGTTGTCACAACATCTTTTGACAGGAAGCGTGCATTACTGCCCGTGACATATACATCCAATTGTGGATTTTTCAGCAGCGTGTTCAGCACCTCCTCAAAACGGTCAAGAAGCTGTATTTCGTCTATGAATATAAAGTATTCCCTCGTATCTGTTACCCTTTGGCTAATGTAATCCAACAAGGGTAAAGGGTTTCGATAACGCTCATTATAAATGTTCTCCAAATCCAACTTGATGATTTGGGCATCATCTATTCCTTGTTCTTTAAGATACTGGCAGAAAAGGGTAAAGAGCAGATATGATTTGCCACTCCGACGCAATCCGGTAATGATCTTTATCATTCCATTGTGGCGTCGGTCAATTAACCTTTGCAGATATATTGGTCGTTCGATACTCATTTCTATTAGTTATTTACGCGTAAATACGCATTCTTTACGACTGCAAAGATATAGCTTTTTCTCACAATAGCAAGCGCTTATTAGGTTTTTATGCGTAAATACGCATCAACCAATAAAAAAGGAAGAATACATTATATGTATTTTCGGCTATGAACTTCATCATATATATCGCTAATCAAGTCTTCTTTCTTAAAAGCTCCTTTTTCAATATTCTCATTTGCATTAAGTACCATTCCTTTACTGATATAGCAGAAGTCACCCTACACATTCATATTGGCGAAGCGATTTCCTGTCCTTTCCTCTTCTGTCAAGTTCCAGATATAGTTTTTATTGTCTTGCTTCAATGTCTGCGGAGATTTACGCAATACTTCACAGAATGTCTTGTCCTCAAATATTTGAGTTATGCGAAGTTCACCTTTTTGTGGACAGTTCTGAATTAACGGTCGTTTCCGGATTATGCGGAAATCAATGATATATGCGTATGCTCGAGACGACGCTCACAAAAATCCGAATTTTTTCAGCGACCTTCCCTCCTCTGCGCGAGAAACGCATCCACCAAGGGCGTCTGCTTCGAAAAACACAAAGGAACAGAGGCGGCGAAACCGCCGGCCTCTGCCGCTCCGACTACGTCCTCGCCCCTCATCACACGGGCGTCGGTATCTTCACCTCACGCCCGTGACCCAAAAAAATCAAAATAACTCCCAATTAATTTGGATTTGTAAAATATAAAAACGAACTTAGGGGGGGGGTAAAACGATATTACTATCGCTGCGGTAACAAAAATACCGTTTTATTAACTTATTGTTTTTTCTAAATTCCGTTTATCATGAAAAAAATAATTGCACTACTCGGAATATGTCTGTTGATGGCGACCGCTTGTCCGTCAAATAAACCGGAACTTCCTAAGATACCCCAATTCCCTGAGAAACCGGAAACATCTGTTCCCGAGTATAAAACATATGAATTCCAGTCTTCTAAAATTGTTTCTTTAAAGGAGCTAAAAAATGAGAGATGGGATGAAATAGACAAGTCTTCTGTTGATAAATATTTTGAAAACAGATTTAAAGACTTCGCTCCTTTGGCTTTATCTGTATCTAAAGATACTCTTATCGTGAAACGTCCTTATGATATTATAGAGAAACATAGCATATCTATTTATGACAAAGAGGGGAAAATATATATTATCACAGGAGGAGATCGCTTTTTGTGCGGTAAGAAGATTGGAGAGTCAGAGGTCTCATTAAATGTATTCTTTTATAAATTGGAAAGCGCATCTACTGCCCGTTACCTAAACCTTTATGGTCAAGACTACGGTACCAAACCGATGGGACATTTTTTAGATGCAGATAAAGAAGCAACTGCTACTACGATGACGGTAGAATATTTGTTTCAATTAAAATAATGATAGTTATGATAAGGAAAGCAATAAATATATCTTTGATAATATTGATTTCAGGAATTCCTGCTTTTGCAAGAAAATCATCACGTATTATTCCAAAGCAACCTGATAAAATATATTTAGGTGCAATCGTTACAAAGAAAAGTATTAATTCGCCCGAACTCGAAATTATCGATGTAAAACTACCAAAAGAAGATATTATTCTACCACTATCTTGGGGCGGTTATGTTAAAAAGACAGAACTGTCAAAAGAAAATACGACAAGAATTATTAAAGAAAAATTAACTGAATTTCCTCCATTAAAGCAGGGTGAGTTGTTCAATGGCGGTTATATCTCATTAAATAATAATTACCACGTACTTTACAATTCTTTCGGTCAAACTTTCGATATGAAATACTATCTAAGTGTTGAAGAATATACACCTTTAACAAAAAATACAAAGGCATTAAAAATCAGTAATGTAAATTTTTCTATTTACGTAGGTTGTCCTACTCAGTATGATAATTTTTTAGAACCGGCAGAGATTGAAAGATTAGATAAAATGGGGCTGAAATTAGATGATATTGTTTATGTTTCTACTATCGGTTTTGGTAAAGAGCTTCGTTTGATAATAGAATCCGATGCTCCCGCTATTGATCTGAAAATAATGATAACTCACGCTTTAAGAGGGGAAAAATTAACTAAAAAAGAGAAGTATATTCTTGATAATTCTACAATTACGACAATGCTGATAGGAGAGCAGAAACTACCGGAAGTTCCCGAAGGAAATATTTTTGACAGGATTAATAAATACTTCTCAACACCTCTTACTGCAGATAATTTCGGCAGTCCTATTTGTGTGAATTTTGGAGAATTAAAAATTCGCAAGACTTATCAAAATCCTTTTTAAAATTTAAATTCTTATTATTACCCTCGCTCCAATGCTCGGGAAACGCAGACGCGACTCGCGTCTGCTTCGAAAAACACAAAGGAACAGAGGCGGCGAAATGTCCGCCGGCCTCTGCTGTCCATTACCTCGACTCCGCTCCCGCTCCGCCGAGAACCTCACTTAAGTTCATATTAACCCATAAATACATTAACACTCAATAATAATATTAAAAAGGGGCTGTACAGACAATATGTCTTCTCACAAGCGATGACTTACTTCCCAAGATGGCTCTTTGAGGATGTCGTTAAAAAGTACGAAAACAACTTCCTGGATGTGTATGAACCCTACAAATGGATCAAGGGGAACCTGACGGTCAAAGCCTTGCTCCTTACCAAGAGGGATCTTAGAGAACTTTTGGATGTTACAGACACGCTCACTCAAAATCAGAATGTCAATGAACTAATATTGGACTTTTAATCAAAAATTTATCGCATCGCTAGTAATTAATCTTTCGTGAGGCTGTTTCATAATAAAAAAACAGCCTCTTTGTTATATTTTAAAAATCTTTTTCTTTTATTTGTGCGGAGGCACAAATCTACCCATGTTTTTTATTTTTGCTTCGGAGAAGTTATATTTTTTAAATAATATTATATTTGGGAAAATAATTAATTGATTTGTTATGAGTATTAAGAATTTTGCTTTGATTTTTGCGGGAGTTTTCGCCGTTGCGTGTACTCCAAAGGGCAGTTATGATAGTCTTCAGAATGTTGTTGCGGATTTTGAGTACCATTTGAAGGACAGCGATTTCGGAGTGAATGATATTATTTATTCGAATAGTTTCAGGTACGGGACTCTGTATTTCTTGTCAAAGATGGAGAAAAATACGTTCGCGGGTGGTTTTGCGCTTACGAGAGGTGAGGATACATCGGTGCTGACAGAGCCTTCTAAGAAACCGCATAAGGTGCATTTTAAGCCGGAGAAGTTGCCTTACAGCAATCAGTATTTGTATTTTCATGATACGGGAGACAAGGATAAAATGCCTAAATTTTCTTTTGTGGCTTATTTGCCGAACAGTGTGAGCTCTTGTACGCCGCGTGAGTGCTACGTGAATAACACGAATGAGGTTGTAAATGAGGTGAAGAGCGGGTTGGGCAAAGTGACGCCTTTCGTGAAGGGAGATTGGATTAAACTTACTGCAACAGGGTATTTAAATGATAAGAAGACAGGTGAGGTAAGCATTAATCTCGTGGATTTTACAGAGAAAGAGACAATTTTGACTACGTGGACGAAGCTTGATCTGACTCCGCTAAATTCAGTAAATACAATAATTTTTTCAGTTACTTCTAATAAGGAAGGTGTTTCGAAAGATTTTTGTTTGGACAATTTTGCAGCAACAATACATATATCTTTGTAATAGATGAAAAGTTTCGCTACATATAAAGAGGAGGCGTTGGAAGCCTTAAAGGAAAATTGGTGGAATGCCGTGCTTACGATGCTTACATTGGTGTTCTTAGGGTTGGGGCAGTCTGCATTTTTAAGGCCTCAAGACAATGGGTCTCCTATTTTGTTGAGTTTCGTGGGGATGATAATAGTATCTTTAATATTAATACCTTGGCAAGCAGGCATTGCAAACGGATTGAAAAGACTTCTTGTTAATAATGACCGTAAGATTTTTAACAGTTCGCTGACTTTTGCTGTAAAACATTATTGGAAATTCATTCTTGTAAACATAATAGTCTGCACTTTGGTAATACTGGGGATGTGTTTATTTATTATACCGGGAATTATCTTAGCTTTAGGTTTATCCATGGTTAATTATGTAATTGCAGACAACCCGGGAATAAGTATAGATGATGTATTTTCCGAGAGCTGGAGGCTTATGAAAGGACATAAATGGGAACTTTTCTTATTTTATTTAAGTTTCATCGGATGGATATTATTAAGCGTATTGACTTTCGGTATAGGTTTATTATGGTTAACCCCTTATATATTGACTGCCACGGCGGCATTTTATGAGGATTTGAAAGCAACGGCGATTGAGAATAACTAATCGTTTGTACTTTAAAATTTAATTTGTTACCTTTGCAGCCGTCTTTTCGAGTAAAAGGCAACAGGTTTATTTATTAATTATTAAAACAGATTCACAATGGCTGTTAAAATCAGACTTCAACGCCACGGTAAGAAGAATTTTGCATTCTTCCACATTGTTGTGGCAGATTCGCGTTCACCTCGCGATGGTCGTTTCATCGAGCAAATCGGCTCTTACAATCCTAACACAGATCCTGCAACGGTCGTTCTTGATAGCGAGAAAGCTTTGCATTGGATTAAAGTGGGCGCACAACCTACTCTTGTTACAAGGAGTATTTTGTCACACGAGGGCGTGCTTTTAAGACATCACCTTGATGGAGGTGTAAAGAAAGGGGCGCTTACACAGGAGCAGGCAGATGCTAAATGGAATACTTGGAAAGCACAGCACGATGCTAAAATCAATGCAAAGAAAGAGGGTATTTCAAAGGCAGATGCAGAGAGAGTAAAAGCTGCTTTGGCTGCTGAAGCAAAGGTAAATCAGGCAAGAGTAGAGGCTCTTGAAAAAAAGAAAGCTGAAGCAGAAGAGGCTGCAAAGGCTGCCGAAGCTCAAGCAGAAGCATCTACAGAGCAGACTGCAGAAGTAGCAACCGAGGCTACTGAAGAAGTTGCACCAGAAGCTTAAATTATGCCTGTGGCAGAAGCAAAAGACCTATTGCGTATTGCCAAAGTGCTTAAATCAGATGGCTCTAAGGGAAATGTAATTTTAGGATTTCTCGGTATCGAGTCTGAAGAGATAGATACAAAAGGACCGGTATTCATTTTTTTTGATGGATTGCCGGTTCCTTTTTTCTTTAATTCATTTGTTATCAAGGGAAGAAAAGCATACGTTTCATTTAATGATATGACATCTCTTGAAGATGCAGAAGAAATTGTCGGGAAAGAGGTTTTTGCAGAGCGGAACACGATAGGAGGAACGATTGAAGAAGAAACTTTGGATTTTTCAGGCTGGACGGTACTGGATAAGGAGGGAATTCCTGTGGGAGTGATTTCCGGTGTGGAAGATATTCCGGGTAATCCGTGTTTTTATATAAATACTGAAAATGGAGAGAAGATGTTACCTATCCATGATGATTTCATTATTTCCATAAATGAGGATAATCATATTTTACAGATGAATATACCGGATGGTTTATTGGCATAATATATGCTGTAAAAGACACTCGTTCACGAATAATTTATATTTTATGATTAAGAAAATTTTAACATTTTTAGTTGGTTCTTTAATTTTAATCGGCAACTGTTTTGCTCAATCAGAAGATCTTAATTCTGTTGCTGACAATATTATCGGAGAATATTCTTCTTTACACCGCGGTAAAGAATCTAAAATAAAGATTTTCAAAGAAGATGACGGTAAATACTCTGCACAAATTTTTTGGGTAAGTAATCCATTGGGAACGGATGGTAAAGTGCGTTTGGACGTCAAGAATCCGGACAAAAGCTTAAGGAATGTACCTTGCAATGAGGTAGTGTTGATAAAAGGAATGTCTTACGATGCTAAAAAGAAATGTTGGAAAGATGCTAAAATTTATGATCCTACACGCGGTTTGAGAGTGAATGTGAGGTGCTTTTTCGGAGAAGATGGCATTTTACAAGTAAAGGGTACTGTTTTAGGGATAGGTGAAACCGCTCACTGGGTGAGGATTGTTGGAAATCAGACTTCAGAACAGTAATAATTTTTGCTATTTAGCAAAATATATCTAACTTTGCACTCCCCTGATACATCATATGCGGATGTGGTGAAATGGTAGACACGCTACTTTGAGGGGGTAGTGAACATTGGTTCGTGTGAGTTCGACTCTCACCATCCGCACATTTTTAAGGCCTAATCTCCGTTTTTATTAGGAGATTAGGTTCTTTGTTTTTTTAAAATCCTCGCCGAAGAAGCGAGGATTTTTTCCGGCTTGCCCGGATATTATTTTTATCTTTACAAAAAATAGATTTTAATAAGTGAAAAGCATTATTTATAGCGGAGAACAGATTCACTCGGTATGGACTCATCTTAAAGAGGAGAGGAATATTGTTATCGTCTATGATGAGAATACGGAAAAGTATATCAAGGAGGTAGAAAACTTCGATTCAGATAGAAAAATACGCGGGTGCTTCCGTTTACACGCCTCGGAAAAAGAGAAAACGATAGATACGGTGATGGAGATTTGCAGGTTTTTATTGGAGAGGAATACAGGACGAGATGCTTGTTTGATGGCAATAGGAGGTGGAATTACGACTGATATTGCAGGATTTGCGGCTTCTATATATAAGAGGGGTATTGATTTTGTTCTCGTGCCAACGACAGTCCTTGCTCAGACCGATGCTGCTATAGGAGGGAAAAACGGGGTGAATTTAGATGGTTATAAAAATATGCTTGGTGTAATCAAGCAGCCGAAATTCACATATTTATGTACGGAAGTTTTGGCAAGTTTGAACTTCGAGCGAATTGCAGAAGGCGGGGCGGAACTTCTTAAAACATTTATTATTAATAATAAAGGCAACAATTACGAAAAAATTGTCGAGCTGCTGAAAAAGATTTATAAGGCAAACTACCATAACAATGAATTTCTACCGGAACTGTCTCTGTTTATTGAACGGGCTGCTCACATTAAGGCCGAAATCGTAGAAAAAGATGAGTATGAATATGGAGAAAGGCGTAAACTCAATTTAGGTCATACATTCGCACATGCAATAGAACACGAAAGCGGGAATGAAATATCTCACGGACAAGCAGTTGCAAAAGGTATAATCCTTGCCGCAAAACTACATTCAAACGAATTGGCAGGCAGGCTCGCTCACGATTTTGCCGAATGCGGACTTAATACAGAAATGCCCATAGATATCAATTCACTTGCAGGCGCGATGAGCAAAGATAAAAAAGCAGGTAACGGGATAATCAAATTCATTGTACCGCATGGTATCGGAGATGTTCGCATAGAGGAACTGACAGCAGAACAAGCAATACAAAAATTGATATGATTTGCACTACAATTATAAATAAGAACTATGAAGATATAATTTCAGCCATAGAACAACTTGAAATGGCTGAAATACGGCTTGACAAATGCCCTTTGACCGAAGAAGAAATAGGTAATCTTTTTTCTTTTTCCGATACGCCGCTTATAGCGACCTGCCGAATTGAAGAGGTAAAAAACCAACAGGAGTGCAGTATCAAGGAAGCCGCTAAGATTTGCGAAAAAAAACTTTTAATAGCAATCAAAGCAGGGGCAGCATTCATTGATTTGGAGATTGAAGCGCCTCAAACGATGAGTAAACGATTAACAAAGGCAGCAAAAGAGTACGGAAGTACCATAATACGCTCTTTCCATGATTACAAAGGGATGGCGAATACTGAAGAATTAACCCAAATAATAGAAAAATACCATAACTATGGAGCAGAAATAGTTAAGATTGCGGTTTGTGCGCAACAAAAATACTTCAATGAGGTTTTAAAACTCAATTGTAAAAACAACACCTTAGCTTTTTTAATGGGAGAAAAAGGTAAAGAAAGCCGAATGGAATGTCTAAAACACGGAGCGCCTTTCACCTATGCGGCATTGAGTGAAAAGGAAAAGGCAGCAGATGGACAGTGGACAACAGAAAATATGCGGAAAACCCTGTACGGAGAAAAATTCGGCAAATTAGGAGGAAGCATAATAACTATTTCTTGTTCAAAAAGTTACGCGCAAAGAGCAATACTAGCTGCTGCTTTGGCAGACGGCCGTTCTGTTTTACATAAATACACATCCTGCGAAGATAATGAAGCGGCAATAAATGTAGCTCATTCTCTTGGAGCTAAAATAGAAGTAAAAGGAAGCGATATATATATAGAGGGAACAGGAGGGGAAAAAACATCTCTAAATAGTATTAATGTAGGGGAATCAGGATTAGTCGCAAGACTGTCAATACCTTTATTGGCTCATTTAAATGATAAAGAGTGCATTGTAGAAGGTAAGAAAACATTATTAAACAGACCTTTAAAAGATGCAAACGATATTATGGCAGCATTTGGCTCTATTTTGATTTGTGAAAAACCTCTATGCCTCCCCTTAAAAATACAAGGGAATATAATCCCCGGTAAAGCGGAAATTACAGGAAAAAACGGTTCTCAATTAATTTCAGGATTGTTAATGACTTTACCTCTTACCGAGAAATCGTCTTCAATACGCGTAATAGAACCTAAAAGTATTCCTTACATTTTTATGACCCTCGATATTCTGAAAAAATTCGGAATAAAGGTATTCAATGAAATGGAAGGCAATGAAATGTTTGTCGAAACAGGAGATTGGGACTTATGTACAAATATTTTCTTCAAAATTGCAGGTAAACAAAAATACCATCCTGCCGAAATCACGATAGAAGGAGATTGGAGTACAGCAGCCAATTTGATGGTTGCAGGAGCAATTTTTGGGGTTGCAAAAATAAAAGGGCTTAATATGAACTCTTTGCAAGCAGACATCTCAATTATAGATATTCTTACGGAAGCCGGAGCATCTGTATCTCAAACAGAAGAAGAAAATCCTATAATCACAGTACAAAAGTCTCCTCTAAAAGCGTTTGAAGTAGATGAAAGTAATTACCCTGATTTATTCCCCATAACGGCAATATTGGCAGCATTTGCAGAAGGCACAAGTAGGATATCAGGCTTAGAGCGACTTATAGATAAAGAAAGCAACCGTAAAGAAACTCTCTTGGAGATGCTTGACAAAATGGGGGTTACAGCATATTCATATGAAGATAAACTGGTAATAGAAGGTCATTCTTTGGCTTGGAGAATACTTAATAATTCATTACTTAAAGGTGGGAATTATAAATCCTATGGAGACCATCGCATAGTAATGGCATTAACGGTTGCCGGTCTTGGATCTGATAGCAGGATCAATATAGATAATAAAGAATGCGTATCTAAATCCTGCCCGGATTTTTTTGAAATGTTCAATACCTTAATTAAAGAAAATTGATATGAATACATTGGGAAGATTGTTCAGGGTCTCTATTTTCGGGGCATCTCATTCAGAAGAGATTGGAATTGTAATAGACGGGGTTCCGGAAGGGATTGAATTGAAAAAAGAAGATTTCAAAAAAGATATTGACAGGAGGAAAAGCGGAGCAAAAGGTACTACAGCACGCAGAGAAGAAGATATACCTGAAATAAAAAGCGGTGTATTTGAAGATATTACTACAGGCTCCCCTGTCATAATTACTTTTAAAAATGACAATATAAATTCAAACGATTATTCCTCCTTCTATGATATTCCTCGTCCGGGACATGCAGACTATGCCGCAACAGTGAAATGGAATGGGAGAAATGATTTGAGAGGGGGAGGTATTTTTTCAGGAAGAATGACCCTCCCAATAGTCGCGGCAGGAGCTGTGGCAAAAAAAATACTCAAATCATATAATGCCATAGAGTCCATTACGGCATCTTTAATTGAAATAGGAGGAATATCATATTCAAAGGATTGGCATACAATGCTTAATAAAATAATTACAGGGGGTGATTCAATAGGAGGAATAGTAGAATGCATTGTCAATAATCCTCTACAAGGGATAGGAGAGCCTTTTTTCGACAGTTTGGAATCACTTATCAGTCATGCCGTTTTTTCTATTCCAGGAGTAAGAGGCATCGAATTCGGAGACGGTTTCAAAGCAGCGTCTATGAAAGGCTCGGAACATAATGATCCTCTAGACACAATAAGAGAAGATAATTGCATCGTTTCATCAAAAAACGGAGCAGGAGGTATCAACGGAGGCATATCAAATGGAAATCCTATTATATTCAGAGTTGCTTTTAAGCCGACCTCAAGTATAGCAAAAGCACAGCAAACCTATAATATAAAAACCAAAGAGATGACCGAACTTCATATAGAGGGAAGACACGATGCTTGTTTTGCTTTGAGAACTCCTGTTATAGTAGAAGCTATGACTGCAATTGTTCTAACTGATTGTCTTTTAGTAGGCAGATTCGATAAATGGGCTCAAAAATAGAGCAAATTTTGCTATATTTGCGTAGGAAAAGATTGTTTAAAAGCAATCCTGTAATCTTATGAATATCAAAGAAGAACAAAAATTAATAGAGGATCTTACACAACAAGAATATAAAGAAGGCTTTATAACGGAAATAGAGCAAGAATTTGTTCCAAAAGGATTAAATGAAGATATAATAAAAGCTATTTCAGCAAAGAAAAAAGAACCTGAATGGTTGCTTGAATTTCGCTTAGATGCTTTTCATCGCTGGCTGAAGATGGAAATGCCGAAATGGGCTCATTTGGATTTACCTGAAATAGATTTTCAAGATATAGTTTATTACGCCTCGGTTAAAAACAAGAAAGACGATCCTAAAGAAATAGATCCTGAACTCGAAAAGACTTTCGAGAAATTAGGCATACCTTTAAATGAACGCAAAGTATTGGCAGGTGTCGCAGTAGATGCCGTATTCGATTCGGAATCCGTAGCAACCACTTTCCGCAAAGAGTTGTCAGAAAAAGGAATTATATTTTGCTCATTTTCAGAAGCAGTTCAGAATTATCCTGATTTAGTAAAAAAATATCTTGCAAGCGTTGTGCCTGTAGGAGATAACTTTTTTGCGGCTCTTAATTCAGCAGTATTCAGCGATGGTTCTTTTTGCTATATCCCAAAGGGCGTAAAATGCCCAATGGAATTGTCGAGTTATTTCAGAATAAATGCAGCCGGCACAGGACAGTTTGAAAGAACTTTAATAGTTGCAGATGAGGGTTCTACTGTAAGCTATATGGAAGGATGTACTGCCCCGATGAGGGATGAAAACCAACTTCACGCGGCAGTAGTAGAAATTATCGTAGAAAAAGATGCTGACGTAAAGTATTCTACTGTACAGAATTGGTATCCGGGAGATGCAAATGGAAAAGGAGGAATCCTGAATTTGGTCACAAAAAGAGGAATTTGCAAAGGTTCAGGAGCACATTTAAGCTGGACACAAGTAGAAACAGGTTCTGCCATCACATGGAAATATCCATCTACGATACTGAAAGGAAATAACTCCTCTTCAGAATTTTACTCGGTAGCCGTTACCAATAATTATCAGCAAGCCGACACAGGTACAAAAATGATACATATCGGCCAAAACACCAGAAGTCGTATTATAAGTAAAGGAATTTCGGCAGGACATAGCCAAAACAGTTATAGAGGACTTGTACGTATGAACAAAGGGGCGGAAAATGCCCGTAATTTTTCTCAATGCGATAGTCTGTTGATCGGCTCTTTATGCGGAGCACATACATTTCCGTTAATCAAGAATATGAATTCTTCAGCTGTTGTAGAACACGAAGCAACCACCTCTAAAATCAGTGAAGATCAGTTATTCTATTGCAACCAAAGGGGTATTGCACCTGAAGATGCGGTAGGACTTATCGTTAACGGATATGCGAATGAAGTCCTTTCAAAATTGCCAATGGAATTTGCCGTAGAGGCTAAAAAATTATTACAAGTATCCTTAGAAGGTTCAATCGGTTAAACATTATGGAAATATTCAGCGTCAATAATATTCTTTTTTCTTTCGGAGAAAATCATATAAGTTTTCTTGAGTTTGCAGCTGTAATAGTAGGATTGAGTTGCGTCGTTTTAGCAGGAAGAAACAATAAATATACTTTCTGGTTAGGCTATATCTATAATTTTTTACTATTCTTTCTTTTTTTACAAAAAAATCTGTACTCTGCTATGCTTTTACAGCCGATAGCCTTCGGAATAAACGCATTCGGACATTGGAGATGGACACACCCAAAAAAAGAAGAAGAAAGTATTTCCGGTGATAAATCGCTAAAAGTGACCGGATTAAATTGGGAACAAAGATTATACTTATTATTTGTAATTTCAGTAAGCAGCGCTGTTTGGGGACTTGTCTTGAGTAAATTAGGCACAAATTGGTTTGCAGGAATATTCAGACCTGACCCAAAGCCGTTTCTTGATTCGACTGTCCTGATGTTTACCTTGGCTGCACAATACCTGTCAGCACAAAAAAAATGGGATTGCTGGATACTTTGGTTAATAGTAAATCTCACTAATATTACGTTATATATCAGTGCAAACCTTGTCTTTATGCCTATTGTGAGCGGACTTTATCTTCTTAACGGAATCTGGGCTTTATGGACTTGGTTTAGATTGTATAAAAAAGAAAATTAGTTTATGGAAAATGAAATATTGTTGAAGATAAAAAATCTTCACGCATCTATAGGAGATAAAGAAATTTTGAAAGGAATTGATTTATCTATAAAAAAAGGAGAAATCCACGCTGTGATGGGTCCAAACGGAGCAGGTAAAAGTACTTTATCTGCTGTCTTGGCAGGCAAACCTGACTTCACGGTGACAGAGGGCGAAATCTCTTTTATGGGGAAAGACCTGCTTACACTCAAACCCGAAGAACGCGCCTGGGCCGGCATTTTTCTTTCTTTCCAATATCCTGTTGAAATTCCCGGAGTATCAATTACCAATTTTATGAAAACGGCGCTAAATGCAAAATTAAAATACGAAGGAAAAGAAGAAATATCTGCAGGAAATTTCCTCAAACTGATGAAAGAAAAAATGGCATCTATAAAGATGCGTCCTGAATTTTCCAAAAGAGAAATCAACGTAGGCTTCTCAGGAGGAGAAAAAAAGAGAAATGAAATATTCCAGATGTCAATGTTAGACCCTATCCTTTCAATTTTAGACGAGACTGATAGCGGATTGGATGTTGATGCCCTAAAAATAGTTGCAGACGGAGTGAAATCTCTGCACAGAGCCGATAACGCCTCCATCATAATCACTCATTACCAAAAACTATTAGAATATATAGTTCCGGACGTAGTACACATTTTGAAAAACGGAAAAATTGTAAAAACAGCAGGAAAAGAACTTGTAAATATCATTGAGAAAGAAGGTTTTGATAATTTTTAGAAATGATGGGTAACGGTCACGGGAAATACATCGGCTTTCAAATTAAAGAAAACGAAAATATTACAATCATCTCCAAAGGGCAGAATTTACGAAAAACATTACTTTTTAAAGCCGCAGGAATGCCCTACAATGAGCGATACAACTATATTGTAGAAGACAACGCCTCCTTGGACTTGTGCTTTATCGTTATGCCCGAAGTAAATGCAACCATACCGATAACAATAGACATACAAGGAGAATTTTCTGACGTAAATCTGTCCGGTATATATATCTGTAACAACAACGAACAAGTTACATTCAATATAATTGTGCATCACCGTAAAGGCAACAACATTTCCACACAACTTTTCAACGGCATCGTCGCAGGTAATGCCAAATGCTCTTTCAAAGGGACAATCATAGTAGCCCCGGATGCACAAAAAGTAGAAGCATATCAAGAAAACAGAAATATGCAACTTTCCGACAACGCATCTATCAAAACAGAACCTCAATTGGAAATCTACGCAGACGACGTAAAATGCTCTCACGGAGCCACTTTGGGCAAACTAAACCAAGAAGGACTCTTTTATATGCGCTCACGAGGAATTCCCGAAAACGAAGCAAAAGTCTTGCAAATGCTGTCCTTTGTTTCCCCTGTCATATCCAAAATTGCCGACGACGAAGACAAACTAATTCACGCAATCGAAGACGCCATCAGAAAAATCACAACATAATGATATCGCACCCTAATGTAAAAATCAATCTCGGACTTAGAATACTAAGGAAAAGACAAGACGGCTACCACGATTTAGAAACCCTCTTTGTCCCATACTTCGATATACACGACACATTAGAAATCATATCAGGAGACGAGTTCAGCGAAACCTCCTCATCCTTGTTCGCCCGCTATGGGGCAAACGACTGCCTGCAAAGCATTTCCACCGATGGCAAACTTATGATAACGATAGCGAAAAAAGGAGCCATCGACTGGGACCCTCTGTCCGACCTTTGCGCAAAAGCATACTACCTATTAGCAAACGACTATAAACTCCCTCCGATAAAGATTTTCTTAGAAAAGACCTCACCCGTAGGAGCCGGATTAGGCGGCGGATCCGCAGATGCAGCCTTCACCCTACGTATGCTCAACGAACAATTCGCACTGAAAATCGACAAAAACCGCCTTGCCGACTACGCATCGCAACTCGGCAGCGACTGCGCATTCTTCATCCACAACACCCCCATGCTCGGGCAAGGCAGAGGCAACATCCTGACACCGTGGCGCTTACACAATCTCGAGAACGACAACTACCAAATAAAAATCCTCATCCCCGAAGGCATACAAATCTCTACAGCAGAAGCATATAGCGGCATCACCCCCTCCGACCAAGGTCCCTCCATTACAGAAATCCTCTCACGCCCCATCTCCACCTGGAAAAACGCCCTCAAAAACGACTTCGAGCAAACCGTCTTCACTAGGCACCCCCAACTCGCCACCCTCAAACAAACCCTCTACAACTCCGGCGCCATCTACGCATCAATGTCCGGCAGCGGTTCCGCCCTCTTCGCCATCTACCCCAAAAACAAATAACGGATTCCCCCGTTCGCATCCTTTTCGGACGGCAGCTCCTGCCCTCCATCAGTCTGCTCAGGGAAAAGCCGCAGCCGCTTGGGCGCGCCTGCTGAAAACACAAGAAGAAGATTGGCAGCGTCACAGCCGCTCACCAATCCCTGTCGTGCATCTTAGCACCACTCATGAGAACCACATCCTCGCTTCCGCTCAGATGAAACATCGGAAAACAAAAAAAACGTGATGCGAAACCGCATCACGCATAATCTGCCTCTGTTTCCCTGATTTTAATATCCGTAAATACCGTATATTGCCTTACTATAAGTATAGCCCATCTTATCATACATACTGAACTCATGCTTCAAAGACTCTTTAAATCTCTCAAAATTCTTCTCCGAAGCAGGAGACCACTGTATTTCACTCAAAGCAGCCATACGAGGCAAAATCATATACTCCAAATGCTCAGGAGTAGCCACATACTCTGTCCACAAATTAGCCTGAACACCAAGAATATGCTTTTGAGCATTCTCCGGCATTCCATCATAAGGCTCATAACTATACACCTTCTCTATCGGCAAATTACCACCTATACCAAAAGGCTCCTTATCAACTTCCGATGATTGATAATAATCAAAATACAAGAAAGAATTTGGCGACATGATAGCATCATAACCTCTCTTCGCAGCCTCAATACCGCCACTTACGCCCTGCCAAGACATCACTGTAGCGCCCTTTGCAAGATCTCCTTCAAGAATCTCATCCCATCCTATGATTTTCTTACCGTGATCATTTACGAATTTCTGTACCCTCGCAGTAACATAATTCTGAAGATAACTCTCCTTTGTATGCTTATCATCATCCTTAAGCCCCAATTCTTTTATTTTAGCCTGGCAAGCAGGACACTCTTTCCACCTGTTCTTAGGACACTCATCTCCACCGATATGAATATACTCCGAAGGGAAAAGATCCATCACCTCACCAAGAACAGTTTCCAAAAATTTAAATGTTTCCTCTTTACCTACGCAAAGCACCTCATCAGATACTCCCCAAGATTTCCAAACCTCATAAGGACCTCCCGTGCAGCCTAATTCAGGATAAGCAGCTAACGCACCCAACATGTGTCCCGGCAAATCAATCTCAGGAATTATAGTAATACCCAAAGAAGAAGCATAATTCACAATTTCTTTAATCTCCTCTTGTGAATAGCAATATCCGTAACGAATACCATCATTACTATCCCAATCTTTCTTGATTATAGTACCGTTTCTATAAGCTGAAATCTCCTTCAATCTCGGAAGTTTCTTAATCTCTATTCTCCAGCCCTGATCATCAGTCAAATGCCAATGGAACCTATTCATTTTATGCACTGCAAGCATATCCAAGAAACGTTTGATTTCTTGTACCGAGAAATAATGTCTTGCACAATCAAGCAGCATTCCTCTATAAGCAAATCTTGGAGCATCCTTAATATCTACACAAGGAATAGAATACTTAACATCCTTAGCTTGTTCTTTCCCATAAATATCTGTCGGCAACAACTGCTTGATAGTCTCAATAGCATATATCACTCCATTCTCATCCGAAGCCTTTACAATCACTGATTTTTTAGTAACCAATAACTCATATCCTTCAAGAGCAATATTGGCATCCTTTATAAAAACAAATCCCTCATTAGGTACAAAATTCATATTTGCGACACCTACCGAAGTCGTACTCATTTTTCCGGAAACGAGTGATAATCTGTTGGCAAATCTGTCAATATTAAGTTTAGCAAGCTCTCCGAACTTCGGATCACAGAAGAAAGATTTTCCGGCAGCATTAAAAGAACCTTTCAATACTTTTACAGAACTCGGTTGAGGAATAATTTGTATATCCTTTACAGATTTAGCTTTAGCCATAAGGGATAATGATAGACACATCAATCCTAAGGCTACGAATATGAAATACTTTTTCATTGTAGTGTTATTATTAATTCAGCCAAAGATAATGATTATTTTTTTATTCTCAATAAAGCAAAAAACCTGCAACCCCACCTGCAAGAATTATCAAGATAGGATTTATATCAAAGAAAAAAGATACCAGAAATGCCAACGAAAATAGTCCCCAGCTCTTCCAATCCAAAAAATTCTCTTCCAATACACTTATTTTAAAAGAAGAAAACATCGGAACTCCTTCCCAATTAATACTAAACATCAAAACAAGTGCAGCGGCTCCAATCAAACCTATCACTGTAGGTCTCAAACCTGCCATAATAGTTTTAAAAGCCCGTGTATTCATAAATTTTTGATAGATCTTCGCAATAGACAGGATTATTATAAACGATGGTAATACAATGGCTACCGTCGCAACAAAAGAGCCTATAATCCCCAAAAGATATCCTCCACCGGCATTTCTCATTACCTCATACCCCACATAAGTAGCGCAATTTATGCCTATCGGACCGGGTGTCATTTGAGAAATAGCCACAATATCAGTAAACGTGCTCTCCGAAATCCAAGCATTTCCATAAACTATCTCCGACTGTATCAAAGAAAGAGTAGCATAACCGCCTCCGAAAGTAGTAATACCTATTAAAAAGAAGGTCAAGAACAAACGCAAACACAAATAAATCATTGCTTTCCCCTCCTTTCTTTAAATAAAGAAATAACAACGGCGCCTATAATTACAGAAAAAAGCACATATACAGGAGAAATTCTCATAAAAGCAACAGCCACAATAGCAGAAACAGTCAAAAGCCATGCAAGAAAAGTCTTATTTTCCTTACGAGCCATATTAACAGTTGGGACGGCTATCAATGCGACCACTACCGGACGAATCCCTTTGAAAATATTTACAATTGTACTATTCTCTTTATAATTGCTAAAAACCGCGGCGATTAATAGCATTATAAAAAAAGAAGGGAGCACAGTCCCTATACAAGTAACAATTGCGCCTTTAATTCCCCTCATCTTATAACCTGCAAAAATTGCAACATTTACGGAAAGTATTCCGGGAGCGGACTGGGCTAATGCTATAATATCAGGTAATTCTTCTTCGGACAACCAATCCCTTTTAGTAATCTCTCTCTGTATCAAAGGAATCATAGCATATCCTCCACCGATAGTAAACATACCGATTTTATAGAAGACTCCAAATAAATTCCAAAGCGTAGGTGCCATCAATCATATAATTAAACACCCAAATTTAAGAACAAGATTTAGTTTTTATTATAAAATCCCTATAATTTTAATTTTTTAATATAATTTTTTTGTTAAAATGTTTGGATAGAAAGAAAAAGTCCTTATCTTTGCACCCCGTTTGAGATAAGAATTGTTTCTTTTTCAACGGATTGTTCATTGAAAATATTGAAAGATAAGTACAACAAGTACCGAGAACAAGTAATAATACTTTTTTATTATAGATAG
>JBQMXN010000004.1:0-92566 GCA_052173975.1 Candidatus Cryptobacteroides sp.
GTACATTTACGTTGTTCTCTTTTTCAAACTTCTCAATATATGCTTTATTCCTATCAAACCACCAATGTAACATATTGGAAGCTCCTGCTGCCCAGCACATATCGGAATCTATACCTCCTTTATTCGGATTTTTTTTGTCGCAATCATACCAACCGCAGCCCTCTGTCCATTTCAGTCCGAGCATATTAGGATTACCGCCAATCTTTTCCCACCTCGGGTCATTCAATGCAGGTATATTTACACCTGATATTAAAAGAGTTTTATTTTTTACATCGTCTTCCGGCCCCGAGCCTTGTTCGTGCTCTTCTTTTTTCTTTTCAATAGTCAGGTCCTTTACGGTATTTTTACCTGATTCCAATAAACCAGAACCTATTTCTGCAAAATTGAATTCATATTCTTTTCCGCCTAAAGTAATTTTAATCAAAAGGTCTTTTGCAGGTTGTTCCGGAATAAGGAATGTCACTGATGCTCCTTTTCTTTTAAGCTCTGTTTTTTCTCCTTTGATTGCTTTCTGTTTGCCTTCTGCAAGATTGAATTCAGCAACCGGAATTACATTTTTTAAGGCGATATCTGCATTATCAATGAGCGATTGTTCTGTTGCTTCAAAATTTTTCCCTTTAAGATTTACAGTTAATTTATGTAGAACAGGCTTGAATGAGAGTGTGATTTTCTGTCCTGAAACGACATTTACAGGTGTTGCTATAAGCAATTTCTCATTAGGATGTTCGGAAACATTCCATTGGAAATTCTCGGGATCTGATAATTCCGAAGCAGGATAACAGCCGAACAAAACAAAGGAGTTCCCTTTTTCAGGCAAGCGGATTTTATTTTCTTCTTTATCTCCCGGAGCATTAGTAAATTTTGTCAATTCGTTTTCTTCATTCCGAAGAAAGAGCAATACCTTTTTTCCTGCTTCAAAGTCGGAGGTCGTTTCGTTTTCTGTTACAGTAGCTTTAAGGAAGAACTCTTTTACTTTTTCTTCCGGCTTTTGTTCTTTTTCCGTTTCTTTGTTTTGCGGTTTCGTCATATCGTATTCTTTTTTGTTGCAAGAGGCAATAGCCAAGAATGCGATAAGCAAGTATGTGATTTTAAAGTTTTTAATATTCATATTTATAAAAATATTTGATTTTATGCAAAATGTCCGGAATATAAGGCTCAAAAAATATACCAGTACATTTTAATGATATAAATTCTGTCAAAGATAGTAATTAATTTTTATCTTTTTGCCTTTAAGGCAGACGATAATAGCAATCGAGATGTTGTCTATCGGTCTTTCGAATAGGCGTTTCCGAGCGAAGCGAGGAAATTCGAAGGAGGGATTGGTCAGCGGCTGTGACGCTGCCAATCTTCTTCTTGATTTTTCAGCAGGCGCGGACAGCGGCTGCGGCTTTTCCCTGAGCAGACCGAGGGAGGGCAGGCAGCTGCCGTCCGAAAGGACTGCGAACGGGGGTATAATTTTGATTTTTGGCGGGATTGTGTTATTTTTATGGCAAATGTTTTTTATGATGAGAAAGTTTATTTTTTTGTTGGCGGCGTTGTTTGGGTTGGCGTCGGCAGTTATGGGAAGGGTCCCGGTGCGTAGTGCGAATTATGATTTGGCTTCGCGTTTTTCGGCTAAGAGGGTGGAGCGAATGGTGTTTTCTACAAGGGTAAGGCCGCATTGGTTTAAGGGGAGCAATAAGTTTTGGTATGAGTGGAGGACGTCTGAGGGTGTGAATTTTTATGTTGTGGATCCGGAACGAGGGACGAAGGAGGCTGTTTTCGATATGGAGAGGCTGGCGATGGAGTTGACTGAGATCGTGCGTGATCCGTTTGACAGGCAGCATATTCCGTTTCGTGATCTGAAGCTTGCGGATGATAGGTGTTTTAGTTTTAGTATAGAGAGTTCGGCTATTGATAAGAAGGACAGTACGGGGAAGAAGAGGGCTGTGTTTTATTTTGAGTATGAATTAAAGTCGAAGAAGCTGAAGCAAACGGAGGAGAGAATGGTGCGTTATCCGAGTTGGGCTAATGTTTCGCCTGATGGCAGGTGGGGCGTGTATGCGAAGAACAGTAATTTGTACAGGATGGACTCGACGAGTTTGCGTAAGGCGGCGCGTGATGAGAGGGATAGTACGATCGTGGAGCATCGTTTGACGGATGATGGGGTACGGCAGTATGGGTATGGTTTTAATAATTATAGCGGAGATAAGATAACGGATACGACAAAGAGGCATTTTGTGCAGGATTTGGTGTGGTCACCTGATTCTAAGCATTTTGCGGTGTTTAAGTGGGATATGAGGGAGATTAAGGATTTTTGGGTGATTAATTCGTTGTCGGCGCCGCGCCCTACGTTGGAGACTTATAAGTATCAGATGCCGGGGGAGAGAGGTCCGAAGGGATTTTTGTATGTGTTCGATATGACTGACGGGAGCAGAAAGTTCATTAAGACAGAAGCGTTTAAGGATCAGGATATGAATTTCGAAGAGGCTATACCTGTGGCAGAGGATGCGTATAATGAGTTTTCGTCAACAAAGTGGCTTGGGGACTCTAATGGATTTTATATGTATAGGTTGAGCAGGGATTTGAAGAGACTGGATCTGTGTCATGTGGATATAAGTGCGGATTCGACGAAGACTGTGATTTCGGAGCGTTCGAATACTTATATAGAGAAGAGGAGGCTGTACCCGATAAAGGGTGGCAAGGAACTTATCCATTGGTCGGAGAGAAACGGATGGGCTAATCTTTATTTGTATTCTGCGGAGGGTAAGTTAATTAGAAATCTTACGGAAGGGGCTTTCCACGTGGAGGATATTTTAGGCGTGAATGAGAAAGAGGAATATGTGCTGTTCAGTGCGTGCGGTTTCGATAAGAATGAGAATCCGTATCAGATGCACACTTTCAGGGTCTCTTTTGCGGGAGAGGGGCTTAAGCAATTGGATATGAGGGATATGGATGTGCTTTCAAAGCCGAGTTTCGATGGGAGATTTTTTGTTGCTAATTATTCGAGGGCGGATTATAAACCGGCAACGGCGCTTTATAATGCAAAGGGAAAGAAGTTAATGGATTTGGAGGAGGCTGATTTTTCTCGTTTGTTTGAAGCGGGTTATAAGTTCCCTGAGCGTTTTAAGGTGAAAGCGGCAGATGGAATTACAGACCTGTACGGATTGATGTACAAGCCTTTTGATTTTGATTCGACAAAGTCTTATCCCGTGTGCGATTATGTTTATCCGGGTCCACAGGTGGAGGCTGTGAATATTTCTTGGAGCAAGGGCTTTACAAGGACGGACAGATTGGCTCAGCTTGGATTTATCGTTGTTACTGTCGGAAACAGAGGTGGACATCCTAATCGTTCTAAGTGGTATCATAATTACGGTTATGGTAATTTGAGGGATTACGGTCTTGAGGATCAGAAGTATGCGCTTCAACAGTTAGGTGAGAGGCATCATTTTATGGATATGAGTCGTGTGGGCATTCATGGACATTCTGGTGGAGGGTTTATGTCTACGGCGGCGATACTTACTTATCCTGATTTTTTCAAAGTGGCAGTATCTTGCGCAGGTAATCACGATAACAGTATATATAATAGGTGGTGGAGCGAACAGCATCACGGTATTTTGGAAAAGATCAGTGCAGGCGATACGACTTTTGTGTATAAAATTAATACCAATCAGGAACTTGCAAAGAATTTGAAAGGACATCTGATGCTTTGTACGGGTGATATGGATAATAATGTAAATCCTGCTAATACTATAAGAGTGGCAGATGCTTTGATAAGGGCAAACAAGCGTTTTGATTTACTTGTGCTTCCGGGACAACGGCATGGATTCGGGGATATGAATGAGTATTTCTTCTGGAGAATGGCGGATTATTATTCTTTGTGGCTGATGGGGGATTATAAAAAACGTAGCACAGATATTGTAGAGATGAATAATGATTGAGGTTTATTTTTATCTTTGCATTAGTTTTATTTTTATATTATATGAAAAGAATTTTATTTTTCGCAGTTTTAACTGCTGCGTTTGTAACTGCGAGTTGCGATAATTTATCGTCTATCAAGTCTGAGGATTTCGTGAGAGAAACTTCTGTGAAATTGGTGGAAGGGAATGATTATAATCAGACTTTTACGGTCTCTTTGGAGTATGCCGTGAAAGGGACTAATTCCGAGGCATTGAGAAACATCAATAGCACTATTGCACAGAATGCTTTCGGTATTGAGAATGATGATTTTGGCAAAGCATTCGAGGCATTTATTGATATTCAGGGTAAGGAATATATTTCTTCAAATATGGATCTTTTTAGGGAGGCGGCAAAGGAAGTTTCCAATACGGAGGAGGAGAATAATGCTTTTAATAGCACATTTAACTGGGTGCGTGATTTGCAAGGCAGTTTTTCTAAGGCTCATAAGGGAATAATATCTTATGTTTTGAATTCATATTCTTATGAAGGAGGAGCGCATGGGTTGTACAATACTTCTGTTATCAATTTTAATGTTAAGACAGGGGAAGTGATTAAGGAGGAGGATTTTTTTGTCGATAATTATAAGAAAGATTTATCTAAATTGCTTACGGAAAATCTTGCTTCTTCCATAGGTAATTCCGAGACTTATGAATCGTTGTTTGTTAAAGAAATAGAGCCTAACGGAAATTTTGAAGTAACAGAGGAGGGGATATCTTATATTTATAATCCTT
The DNA here is from genome assembly GCA_052173975.1 of Candidatus Cryptobacteroides sp. Lineage (GTDB taxonomy): Bacteria > Bacteroidota > Bacteroidia > Bacteroidales > UBA932 > Cryptobacteroides. The sequence goes on from JBQMXN010000004.1 coordinate 4,671, forward strand.
ATGAAATAGGGCCTTATGCTTTAGGACTAATTGAGGTAAATATCCCTTGGAGAAGTCTTAAAAATTTGGTGCGTTAGTCTTCGTCTTGGGCGGAGATTGAGGCGTCGTGAATAATATTGAAAAGAGAACGTACGTAATCCTCGGGCAAATCGTATTCTTTTGCTTTTTTTAGCATTTCGTTTAATAGATTTTCCCATCTTTCAGTTTGAAGGATTACGATATTGTTCTCTTTTTTGTATTTACCTATCTTCCGGCTGATTCCCATCCTGTCTTTGAGTAAAGTTAGGAGGTTCTCATCTATCAAGTCTATTTCTGCTCTTAGTTGGTCTATGTTTTCTTTATAAATAGGATTTGAACAATTTCCTGTTCTTACAATCAGATTTGATAGTATTTCTTTGAGTTCGGCAGGGGTGACTTGTTGTTTTGCATCACTGAGAGCAGATTCAGGATGACAGTGTGATTCTATCATCAGTCCGTCCAAACCTAAATCCAATGCTTTTTGAGATATATTCTCTATATATTTTCGACTTCCGCTTATGTGGCTGGGATCTACGATAAACGGTAATTCGGGAAATCTGCTTCGGAATTCTACCGCCAATCTCCATATAGGAGAATTGCGATATATGTGTTCTTCAGCTGTGGAAAAACCTCTATGTATTACGCCGATTTTGTTAATACCGACTTTTTGCAGGCGTTCTAATGCTCCTACCCATAATTCAAGATCGGGATTTACCGGATTTTTGACAAAAACGGGGATATCCGTACCTTGCAATGCTTCTGCTATTTCTTGTACAAGAAAAGGGTTGGTAACAGTCCTGGCTCCAATCCAAATCATATCAATACCTGATTTAAGGCATTGTTCGGCATGATATGCTGTCGCAGCCTCCGTACAAATAGGAAATTCGTATTCTTTTTTTACTTGTTTCAACCATTCCAAGCCTATCTTCCCTACTCCTTCAAAAGTATCGGGGTGCGTTCGGGGCTTCCAAATGCCTGCACGGAACATATTTATCCCTGTCGATTTCAAAGCTGCTGCCGTAGACAGAATTTGTTCTTCGGTTTCTGCACTGCATGGTCCGGCTATTATAAAAGGTCTGTTCCCGACAGGCGAAAACCAATCGAAAACAGACTTTATATGCGATTCTGCATTCATTAAAAGATGAATAGCAAGAAATTATACTGTAAGTATATCTTTTTCTTTCGCAGCTACGAGATTATCGATTTCTTTTACGTTCTTATCCGTTACTTTCTGAATTTCTTCTTCTCCCTCTTTTGCGGCATCTTCTGAAAGTTCAGCTGCTTTTTGCGCTTTTTTCAACAACTCAACTGCATCTCTTCTGGCATTTCTGATAACGACTTTACTGGTTTCTCCTGATGCTTTAGCCTTTTTTATCAATTCTTTACGCCTTTCTTCCGTTAGGGCGGGGACAAGACAGCGTATGGTTTCTCCATTGTTTGATGGAGTAAGACCTATATTGGCATCTAAGATAGCCTTTTCTATGAGAGATATCATATTCTTTTCCCAAGGCTGGATTGCTATCGTTTTAGCATCAGGCGTAGTAACTGAAGCCACTTGCGGAACAGGTGTAGGAGTACCGTAATAATCCACTGTAACAGTATTAAGTATAGCGGGATTAGCTCTTCCTACTCTATAAGATTTTAAATCTTCTTCTAAAAAAACGACTGTTTCTTTCATTTTTTTGTCAGCGGCACTGACAATTTCTTGTGCTTTTGGTAACATTACAAATAATATTTTGCTGTTGATAACTTATTCTATATATTATGTACTGCCGTTCCTACTTTTTCTCCGTTTAGGATACGTTTAAGATTGCCTTTTTTATTCATATCGAAAACAATAATAGGCATTTCCCCCTCACTGCATAATGCAAAAGCAGTTCGGTCCATGACTTTTAGATGGTCTGCAAGAGCTTTATCGAAAGTAAGTTCTTCATACTTGACAGCATTCGGATCTTTTTCCGGATCTGCCGTATAGACTCCATCCACGCGAGTTCCTTTGAGTAATGCATCCGCTCCTATTTCCAATGCTCTCAAAGCGGCCCCTGAATCCGTAGTAAAAAAAGGATTTCCAGTACCCCCTGCAATAAGAGCGACACCTCCTTGATTTAAGACTTTAACGGCATCGTCTCTCATATAATATTTCGCTATTGGCTCCATAGGAGTAGCCGTGAATACTTGTGCATCAACACCTTCTTCTTTTATAAACATAGAGAGGGCGAGTGAATTTATAATTGTGGCAAGCATTCCCATTTTATCTCCGTCTACCCTATCGAATCCCTTTCCTGCCCCTTGGATACCTCTAAAAATATTTCCACCGCCATTTACTATTGATATCTGAAAACCGGCTTTAGAGGCTTCGGCTATTTCTCGGGCATAGGCACGAAGGCTTTCAGTATCTAATCCTTTTCCTTCATTACCGCCTAAACTTTCGCCGCTGAGTTTCAAAAGTACTCTTTTATACATATTTAATTTATTTATATCGGAAACAAAATTATCTGAAAATTACGAAACTTGCAAAAAAGAATATATATTTGCAGTAGTTCGGATAGTAAATCCGTAATAAAACAAATTAAAAGGATTAATATTATATTTAAATGGCTAACGCATTCCACTATTCTATCGGGAAAAAATTCATTCAAGCAGTGAGCGGAGCATTTTTGATTGTGTTCCTTCTGCTTCACGCTCTTATCAATTTTTTCTCTGTTATCGATTCATTTACCGGAAAATTCGGTTCTGTGGCAAAAGATGACAAATTATTTTCTGCAGGCGACGGACTTTTCCAATTAGGTTGCGACTTTATGTCTACTCCTATAATCAAGATTATGGTACCTGTCCTCGCTTTGGGCTTTATTATCCATATTGTTTACGGTTGCTACCTTACTTGGTATAATATCAAGGCAAGAGGCGGTTATAATCGTTATGAGGTAGCCGGTAAAGGAGCCGCAGATTCTTGGTCTGCGAAAAATATGTTCGTTTTAGGTATCGTAATTCTCGGTATCCTGGGACTTCATATGAGCCATTTCTGGGCTGAAATGCAATTGAAAGAATTTATGGGCAGTGAGGCAGAGAATCCTTATTTATTGCTTACAACCACATTCTCTACTTGGTGGATGTTAGCTTTGTACATAGTTTGGTTCATCTCTATTTGGTTCCATCTTATTCACGGATTTTGGAGTATGTTCCAGACAGTCGGTTGGAGCAATGATCTTTGGATTAAGAGGTTGAAAGTAATCGGAGGAATAGTTGCTACTTTGATTGTTGCAATGTTTATTGCTGTTGCAGTCAATGCTTTTTTGCAAGCTAATTCTTTGATTTAATTTTATTTACCTTTTAAAATTCGATATATCTAAAAGACTGTCTGCTTTCAGGCAGTCTTTTTTTTGAACTTTAAGTTCTTTATTATGGAAAATATTTTTAATAACAGAATCGATGCGGTTCGAAGTTTGATGAGGTCGAAAGGATGGGGCGCCGTAGTTATTACGGGATCAGATCCTCATAATAGTGAGTATGTGGCTCCGAGATGGAAGCAAATTGCTTGGTTAACAGGGTTTAACGGAGAGGGAGAGTTGGTGATTACCCTTGAGAGTGCGGCGGTGTGGACAGATTCGCGTTATTTTATTCAGGCAGAAAGGGAACTTCTGAATACAGGAGTTATGTTGCAAAGAAAGCGCGTACCGAAAGCAATTACAATTGGAGAATGGCTTAATTTACAACCTTTTATGGGAGGCGAGACGAGAATTGCGATTGATGGCGCCAGTCATAATAGTATAGATGTGGAGGAAATCAGGTTATGTACAGGCGCTCAAATAGTGGATGCTGCAGATTTGCTAGATGAGTTTTGGAATGACAGACCAATTGTTCCTAAATCGCCTATTATTATGCTCGGCGATGAGTTTACAGGAGAGTCCATAAGTAATAAAATAGAGTGGATACGTAGTTATTTGGCTGATAATGGAGTTGATGCCATATTGATTTCTGCTTTGGATGAGATTGCATGGCTTTTGAATATAAGAGGCGGAGATATTGATTATAATCCTGTAGTAATATCATATTTGCTAATATCGGGGAATTGTGCGGATTGGTATGTAAAGAAGGGAATTTATGGCAAAAATGACGGAGAGACATTGGACACTTTTGCCGAATTGAGGTCAAATGGGGTCAATATCGGAAATTATGATGATGTGGCTTTGGGAGTATCGTGTTTAGCAGAGGAGAATGCGGTTACAAGATTGATGGTTGATGAAAGAAGTCTGAATTATCATTTATTGTCTTTGATAAAGAATAGTTTTGATTCAGGGAAGTTGAAATTGGTAAAGGGTCGTTCCCCTATTGCGCTTAGAAAGGCGATAAAAAACGAGGTCGAGATTAGCGGAATGAGAGAGGCTCATATAGATGATGGATTGGCAATGGAGAGGTTCTTATTTTGGCTTGAAAACAGCGTCCGGAACAGTATTGTAACGGAATGGGAAGCTGCGGAAAAACTTAATTCTTTGAGGAGTGAAATTCCGGGATATAGAGGGAATAGTTTTGGGACGATTTCGGCATACGGAGAGAATGCCGCTTTACCTCATTATGTTACTCCAAAAGAAGATGCTCCTGCGATAGAGCAAAGAGGACTTTATTTATGTGATTCGGGAGGACAATACATTTCAGGAACTACGGATATTACCAGAACAGTACCTGTCGGTGAATGCAGTCTGCTTGAAAAAGAGGATTATACTCTTGTTCTGAAAGGGCATATCGCCCTTGCAATGTCCGTGTTCCCGAAAGGGACAGCCGGTTGTCAAATAGATTCTCTTGCACGAGAGCCTCTTTGGAGATGGAAACGAAATTTCGGACACGGTACCGGTCACGGTGTAGGCTGTTTTTTGAATGTACACGAAGGTCCTCAGGATATAAGACAAAATTTCAATTCACAAGCCTTAATGCCTGGTATGATTACTTCTGATGAACCCGGTATTTATAGAGAAGGCAGGTATGGAATCAGACACGAAAATCTTTTGCTCTGTAAAGAAGCAGGAAGTAATGATTTCGGGGAATGGCTTGAATTCGAGCCGCTTACTTTATGCCATTTCGACACTTCTATAATAATAAAATCTCTATTGAATGAGGATGAAATTAATTATTTGAATGATTATAATGCAAAAGTTTTCAAAATATTATCGCCAAGATTATCTTCGGGAATTGCATCTTGGCTGAAAGAGAAAACAAGACCTATTTAGATAAGTTGCTTTATAATATCGTCCGAGATGAAAAAGTGTTTTTCGGGAATACGAATTTTATCGTGGAGTGCTTTGACAAGAAAACCGTCTTTCAATAATTTATTTAGCATTTTATTATCACAATAGGACAAAAGAAATGATTGATCGCATCCTTTATCGGTACGAAGATTAAGCATTATTCTTTCTATTGAAACTTCTTCCTGACTGAGAGTTTCATATTCTAAATCATATGATGAAATCGATTTAGTGTTCCAAAGGCGTTTTGTCCCTGTAAAAGAATGCGCTCCCGGCCCAAGACCTACATAAGGTACCCGTTCCCAATAAGCGGAATTGTGTATTGCAACAAATCCCGGTTTAGCAAAATTTGAGATTTCATAATGTCCGTAGCCTTTACCGGCAAGAGTCCGGCAAAGAATATCATATTGCATCCTGCAATCTTCTTCTACCGTTTCTTGATATTTTCCTTGCGAGATCATGGAATCCAATGCAGAATTCTCATCAATTGAAAGTTGATATGCAGATATATGCTCAGGATTTAATGAGATGGCAGTGTCTATGGTTTTTTGCCAGATTTTTTCAGTAAGTCCTGAAAAACCGAATATCAAATCTATGCTTATATTTTTTATGCCTGATTTTTTTAAGATCTCATAAGCCCTTATTGCCATATCAGCACTATGCCTGCGATTCATCCATTTAAGTATGGAATCGTCAAAAGATTGTACTCCCATACTTACCCTGTTTACGCCAAGACTTATGAGTTCTTCTACATATTTTTCTCCTTTCAGTACAATATCTTCCGGATTTACTTCAATAGTAAATTCATCATATTGATTGTCAGTACTATAAAAATCTGTAACTACTTTATTTATGCTATTAAAAATAGATTTTAAAATATGAAAAGGCAGCACCGATGGGGTGCCGCCTCCTATATAAAAAGTATTTTTTTTACTACTTTCAGTAGTTTCAGGTAAAGTTTCAATTATATCTTTTTCTCTTAATGCAATTTCTTTCAATACTGCCTTTTCAAAAGTTTTGAAAGCCGTTGTACCTGATTTACATATCTCGGAATAAAAACCGCAATAAATACAGAAACTCTTACAAAAAGGAATATGAAGATAAATCACTTTACCTTTCAGGTATTATCTTAACATCAGTTCGGTAGTTCCAAGAAGGGCTTTTTCCGTGTACACTTCTATTGTATAAACACCCTTCACGAATTTAGGAACATCATTAAGATATACGCTTAACTCAACTTCTTTTCCTTCATAATCAATCTCACGAGAAGCAGAAGCTATAAGAGATTCGCCTTCACAAACAAATGTATTCTCAATATCATTTGTCAAAAGAATTCCCTGAGGATCTTTAACACGGATAAATACTTTAACCGGTCCTTTCGGAGCAAGGCTGTTCTCTATCAAGCTTAAAGTAACAAGCACTCTTTTAACTCTGCTGCTACGATGAGTAACTTTATCGCTACCATTATGACCGAAAGCAGCAATACCTCTTGCTCTGATAATTGAGCCTGAAGCTACTTGACCTGATAGACTTTCTACTTGTCTATTCAATTCCTCGTTTGCTTTCTTGCTTTCTTCAGCTTCCTTGCGAGCAGCAGCTGCATCTGCTGTAAGTCTGTGGTTTAATGTATTAAGAGAATCTATCTGAACGATATAATTTCTCATTATCGTTCTCAAAGTTCCGAGCTCTTTCTGATACTGACGGATTTTTGTACGATTCGTCGCATCAGTTTTTTTAACTCTTTCGATAAGTTGAGATACTTCTTCTTTTGAAGCATCTAATTGAGAATTAATAATCTCATACTCTGAAGAGAGAGAAGAATAATCGTTCTGCAATAAAGACAATTGCTCTGTAAGATCCTTTTTCTCTTCTTTCAAATCACTCACCAATGATGTTTTAGACCACCAAATATATGCTAATGTACAAGCTAAAACAACAGCTACTACAATCAACACACGAATGATTTTGTTAAGATCGTTTTTTTGATTTTCTGCCATAATATATTATTTTAAACATTAAACTTTTTACAATACCAGATAAAGCGACAGGGATTGCCCGATTACAAAATTAATAAATTTGTTTATTTTGCAAAAATTAAACAGCAATATTATATTTGCATTATATAGTTTAAACCATTTTATCTATGAAATACATCATAAGAGCTGTTAAATATTTTATTTATGTGTCAGTAATCCTTGCTTTAATCCTTTCTGTACTGATACTTATAAAAGTTGTAGATGGAGATATTAATGTATTGTTCAAGCAAGGGTACAAATCTCTCGGAGAAATCGCAATAATGTTTGCTATCGTTTCAGCAATTTATCCGAAATTCGGTTACACTAAACGGACAGCAATAGTTCCCGGTGAATTCACCGATATAAAGGATGAGATTGTACAATTTATGGATATCCATAACTATGTTTTGGAAAATTTTGAAGGAGAAAACCTTACTTTCCGCTATAAAGGGATTATGGGAAGACTGAACAGAATGTTTGAAGACAGGATAACTTTCACACGCAGTTTTAGCGGATTCGAAATAGAAGGCCTTACCAAAGATGTATCAAGAATCGCCTACGGACTGAACAACAAATTCCACGAAGAAGAGTAAAATCACTTTCGGCTATTAAAACGCTCTGCTGCAAGACAAAGAGCCTCATAGAAATCTTTACCATAAGCATCAATCAGAGGATTTTTAAGAAATTGATATACTCTGATTTTTTCTTTTTTCCCTTTTTCAAAGGCATCTTTGCATATTTTCCAACGATGCAAGTTAAGAGCAAGACCACCCCCTGTTAGTTTTGTAACCCTAATAGGATACAAACGGCAGGAAATCGGTTTTTGAAAAGAAGATTTTTCTTCGAAAAAACATTTTTCTATACTGCAAAAACAAGAAAGTCCGTTATTCTGCTTTGAATAATGTATAAAAGCGCAATCTTCATAACCTGATGTTCCGAACAAATCGTCAGATCCAATAACAGTATATCCTAATTCCACTTTATGTCTTTTATGCACAACAGGGGTTACGGTATCTCCGTCTCTATCTATTTCAAAGCAACCTGTTTTTTTTACGGCCTCTCTACCCTCATCCGTCATTAAAGGAGAAAATATATTGTAACATTTCTCTATTTGAGGTATTTCTTCCTCTTCCAAAGGGGCACCGCTATCGCCTATCACACAACAGCAGCCTCTGCATTTCTCATAATCACAAGAGAAATACTCTTTTACAATATCTTCCGAGACTAAAATATTATCTATTTGAAATATCGTACCGAAAGCCTTGCTCATTTTATAATATATTCAGATTTATTACCCTCTTCCAAACCTTTAAGTATTTTAAGGATTTTTTCAGCCGTAATAGATTCGACAGCGTCTTTGTAATAACTGATTACATCTTTGCCGTAAGCATAACGCAAAATAACATTATTAATCACACCTTCCGGAGAATCAGAAGACTGCGATATCGAATTTAATGCAAATGCCTTATATTTTTCCAACTGTTCATCTTTAATCTCTTTTTCTATTACAGAAGATATGACGGAACGTAATTTTTTTCTAATAACAAATACATCAGATACATTTAAGAAAAAAGGTACGCCATTCTTTGAGACAGGGCGAAGAATAAAAGAGATAGAAAATCTCTCTTTAGGAAGAATATCGAAAACCTCTTTACATTCTACAGTTTTACCATATTCTACCGCTGTGCCGGAAAAGGCTTGCTTCAAAATAGTAGAAACTATTTTGCAAGCATATACATTTTCAGAAGTAAATGGAAGCAATGATGAAAATTTCATTCCAAATGTCTCATCCCCTTTTACTGATAAATTATTTGAAACGGATATTGCTTCAGATATATATTTTTCATCTTTTTCAGAGAAAACGGCAAAGGAAGTATCTTTGTAAGCAGAAGCAAAATATTTAGAAAATGATTTTTCTTCTTTTTCCGATAATTTATTAATTTCAGCATTATCTATTGATGATATTATACCGGACTGTACTTTTTCAAAGAAAGTTGGTCTTATCGTGCGCCTACGACCTGTCCTAAAGCCCCCCAAAGAGCGGCAAAGCCATTTTTTAGCAGTATAACTATCTATATCACCCACTATAACAAAGAACCCGTCATTAACATTTGAGAATTGAGAACGGAAATATTTATCCGCTTTTACAGGAAGCATATTTGTAAGTCCCAGCGTATCTTTATGGATTGAATACAAGTCTTTCGGTGACATAAAATTATCTAAAACAGAATAAATTTCAGATGACTTCTTTGGAGATACGCTTAATTCTAAAAACTGAGAATTCTTATAATAATTATAAACATTAGATGAAAGAGAACGGTCATTTGCCAAGCTTAAAAGACTCTTCATCAAAATGCACATACTACCGGATGGGGATTTGCCCGAAATAGTCAAATCGGCAAGAGAGACTCTGGATTTCATCGTAATTCCATTAGCGGAAAGGAGATTTCGGAAACTGTTTGCAGATAATCCTCCTACATCGTAAAGTTGTAAAATATCTCCTACAAAAGCAGCTTCTCCTTGTGATAAATTTCCGAGGACTGAAGTACCTCCTCTTACCAAGAAAGCATAATCAAAGTAACCTTTGTTAGAAGGCATATATTTATAAATCACTTGTAAACCATTGGAAAAAGTCCACAACTCTCCTCCTGAAATAGGTTCCGAAACAGTTTTAACCAATCTTACTTTTTCAGAAGGAAATCCTGCCAAACTCAAAGTATCCTTAGGACTACTTAAAAACCTGTTTTTTTCCGTTCTCCAACCGGAATTAAAACTATTTTCCAATTTTTCTTCCAAATATTCTCCTTGGTCACGAGTAGAACAAGTTAGGAATAGATTTTCATTCTTTTTAATCAGAGCTGAAACGAATTTGTTAAAATATTCCAGTTCTTGTGAATCTGTAACTCTTCTTGTAGAGAAAAACGACTTCATAGAAGAAAAAGAAGCCAAATCCGAACCATAGAGAAAAGCAGATATGCACTTATTAACAGTAGACATATTGGTCTTAAATGGATCTACTGATAGTTTATATCTCATATATTCTCTTCTCGCAATTTTATATTCATTCATATCAGCCCCTGACTTATCCAAATCAGAGAATATAGATGCTATCAAAGAAATTGATTTCAATTTATCATCATCTTTACTGCAATATGAAAGAATATATTTTTCGTCTTCAGCACTATCTCCGCTACTTATATAATCAAAAGTTAAATCAGAAAGAGGAATTTCATTTTTCCGGAAAGACATCAAAATGCGTCTTTTAAGGATAAAGCCCAATTCATTTGCAAACATATCTGATACCCAAGACTGCACTGTATTAATCATATTGTCAGGGACTCGGGGAGATATATACTTAAAAGAGATACAAGTCTTATCATTATCAGAATCTATCACTTTAAAACTTGCTTGTGCGCGTGGATACCATTCATATTTCTGTCTTACCGGAATTTTTTTACGTTTTTGCACCATCATAGAAAAGACTTTCATCCTATCCAAAATTTGTTTGGTATCAATGTCTCCCGATATGATAATCGCTTGTTCATAAGGATTAAGTGCTACCAAATCAAATATCAATAACATTGTAGTATCAGAAACGGCAACATCTGTAACAGGGAGATTTCTAAAATCGAAAATATCCGCATCCTCATACTCATTCTTCCTGTATGAAACATACCCATTTTCAGAGTAGCCTACTCCTTTTTCAGCAAAAAAGCGATAGGGCTCTTTTTCCGTGAAATGAGGCAAGGAAGACAAAGCCAATTTATTTACAAGTTCGTGATTACCTGTCTTTTGAACAAGTGCAAAATCAGCGAATCCTTTTTCCGCCCCATTATGAATAATGTAATATTTAACTCCACACGGAAGTACACCTACAGTGAAATCCGAATCAATAGGCAATTGCGGCAAACTCTGAGCTGTAGAAGTCAAAGAAAGAACAATACAAATAAGATTTAACAGATAAAATCGCAAATTACCCCTGCCCATATAGTTTAATAAAAAGGAATTAGTATTAAGTTTTACAAAAATAATAATATTCCAAATAACAAAAGACCATAGAGTTTATAAAAATTTGCTATTTTTGTAATCAGTGCGTTTTAATTTTAAACTAAAAATATATTATTATGAAGAGATTTATTCTTGCTTTGGCTGCAGTGCTATTGTCAGCCTCTTTACTATCAGCACAAGACCTTGCAACTGCCACAAAAATTTATAATGACGGGGCAACGGCACTTATGTCCGGCAACAAAACGGAAGCTCTCGAAAAATTTCAGGAAGCGCTTACAATGGGAGAAGCCCTCGGAGGTGATGCAGAAGAACTTGTAAACAACTGTAAAAAAGCCATTCCGGGAGTAATTTTATCAATAGGGAAAGAATTATACAACAATAAAGACCTGACTGCTGCTTTGGAAAAATTTAATCAGGCAGCGGATGCTGCCAAAGACTTCGCCATCGAAGATGTTGAAAAAGAAGCGGTAGATTTGATAAAGCAAATAGAAATACAAAAAATAATGGAAGACGCAAACAGCGCGCGTAAAACCAACAATATACCAGCTGCAATAGAAGGCTACAAGAAAGTACTTGCAGCAGATACGACAAATGGAGTCGCAGCCTTGTATTTAGGACAGCTTCTCAGCAAATGCGGAGATATAAAAGGAGCAGAGGAGGCTTTCAAACATGCTTCATATAACGGACAGGCAAGAATAGCCAATTCGCAACTTTCTACGCTTTTTCTAAAACGCGGTGCGGCTATGCTTAAAAGCGGTAAATTTGCTGAAGCCATCGAATTTGTAAATAAAGGAAATAGTTTTGAAGAGAATGCACAAGCATATTTGGTAGCAGGTCAAGCAAATCAAAAACTTGGAAATAATGCCGAGGCCATAGTTGCTTTCGAAAAATATTTGGATAAAATGCCTAATGCTAAAAATGCTGCAGCAATCACATTTACGGTAGCAGCTCTTTATCAGCAGGCCGGTAATAAGGAAAAGGCTATTGAAAATTACCGTAAGGTATTGACGAATGCTCAGTTCGGTGTTTCTGCAAAACAGCAAATAGACGTGCTTAGCAAATAATGAGGACACTGGAACTTCTTGCTCCGGCAAAAGATATAAATATCGGCATTGCAGCTATTGACTGTGGTGCCGATGCTATTTATATTGCAGGACCGGAATTCGGAGCAAGAAAGGCGGCAGGAAATTCCGTAGAGGATATAGAGAGGTTATGCAGCTATGCTCATCGTTTTGGAGTAAGAGTATTCATTACTCTGAATACCATCGTATATGATCGTGAGTTAAGTACCTTGAGGTGTCTTATAGAGGATTTGAAAGCAGCCGGTGCGGATGCTTTTATAATTCAGGACCTTGCTATTACTGAAATGGAGAAAGAGCTACCGCTTCACGCTTCTACGCAGTGCGCTATCAGGGATGTGGAGAAGGCTCGTTTTTATGAGGATATGGGGTGTTCTCGTATTGTTCTGGAGCGTCAGTTGTCTTTGAGGCAGATAAGGGAAATCCGAGAGGCCGTGAATACTGAGATTGAGTTTTTTGTTCACGGGGCTTTATGCGTAAGTTATAGCGGTAATTGCTATATGTCTGAGTATATTGCGGGTAGAAGCGCCAATAGGGGCGAGTGCGTTCAGGCTTGCCGTGCTTTGTATGATTTGGAGGATGGTAATGGTCGTGTTTTGGTGAGGAATAAGGCTTTGTTGTCGTTGAAGGATTTACACTTGAAGGGGCAAGTGCGGAAGCTGGCGGAAGCAGGGGTAGATTCGTTTAAGATTGAGGGCAGGTTGAAGAACCTGTCTTATGTCAAGAATACGGTACGGGAATATTCTCTGGCTCTGGACGAGCTGGTAGGCTTGTTCCCTGATATCTACAGGAGAGCGTCTTTCGGGAAGGTGCAGGGCGGCTTTGCGCCCTGCGCAGACAGGACGTTCAACAGGGGGTACACGCAGCTTTTCATTGATGAAAAGCGCGGCGGGTGGGCATCGTTAGATGCGCCGAAGTCGATGGGCGAGTTGGTGGGGACGGTGGTGGATGTGAGGGCGCGTGGTGGACAGATGGCAGTGAGAATATCCCCTGCTTCCGCCTCATTGCTCTTGAGCAATGGCGATGGTTTTTCTTTGGTTGCCAAAGAAAAAATCATCGGCTTCCGCGGCGACGTTTGCCAAGCCCATACAATATTCGCAAAAGAAATCAAAGGCATAAGTTCCGGAGCCAAAATTTACAGAAACATAAATACTGCTTTTGAAAAAGAATTGGAAAAAAATAGTCCGGAAAGGCTCATAGACGTATCTCTTAACATTTCTTTCGCAAAAACAAATACTTTAACAGCCAAAGTTCTTACAGAAGACGGCAGAAGTGCCGAACTCTCTTTCGATGCAGGTATGGAAAAAACAAAAGATGAAACAAGAATGCTTTCCATCATAAAAAACCAAATCGAAAAAAAGACCAACCATTATAATTTTCATCTGCAAGATATAAAAAAAGCAGAAACAACTCTCCCTTTTATGTCGGCTGCTTTTTTGAATAACATAAGACGCAATATTGCAGATGAATTGGACAAAATTCCTTGCAATAAACATCCTCTTGCAAACATAAAAAAGAAAAGTAATCCTCAACACAATGCTACATCTTTAAATTTCACAGCTAATATTTCAAACCAAGTGGCATACGATATTTATTCAAGGGATGGTGCCGAAATTAAAGAGAAAGCATATGAAATAACTCACAGAGAGGGCATAGAACTGATGCGAATGAAGTACTGCATTAAGTACGAACTCGGCCTATGCCCTGTTCATCAAAAATCAGGACTTAAAGGTCCTCTATTCTTAACAAATAACGGCAGACGATTTAAACTTGATTTCGACTGCCGCCTCTGCGAAATGAGCGTCACTTCTGCACCACTTGGAAAGTGATTTTCATGTCCCCGAAATTACCCATAGAGTTGCTGTACCTATCCAAATAACGGCGCGATAATTTTCCTCTCCACACTATATCATCTTTACTGCAATACGGTATTTCCATTTCAAAGCCGTAGCTCTTGGAGTTATATTTAACCATAGCATTACATTTCCAAGATGTTTTAGTGCCTCCATCATCTTCTGTAACAAGAAATGCACACGACTCCAATTGCTCCGACCAATCCGACACAAGCACGACATTAAAAGGTATGGTTTGTCCTACCTGCTTTCTTTTAACAACTACCATAAAATCCGTGATACTTGGATTGTAAAGTTGCATTTCCGCTTCTGTCGAAGCACGGAAATTCTCAACACTCCCGCATTTTATAAAAAATTCGGATGCCCCTCTAAACCAAGAATCATAGTTTCTCATTACAGTAATATCTTTTATGAGAAGAGACTTTAAAGGCTCTGTGGAATCTTCTCCTGATTTAACGGAAATAGAACCTCCTTTGCCCCAATCCGGATTGTCCTTTCTCAATACTTCTATTGAAGAGTAAGCACTGTCATCATTCCTGTTTATTACCCATACGGGTCTTTGCTTGGCAATCTCTTCTGTTACTTCTATTTCTTTTATAATTTGCGTACCATCTTGTAATTTTTCAAGCAAATATCCTATGTTAGACTCTTTTATATTCAACGGTAGACCAGGTATAATTTTCTTTTGAGGATCAAAAGTAATTATAGGAAGGGTCTTTCCATCCCATTGTTCATAATATGGCCAATAGATCTGGATATCCGAAGAGGAAAGCATCTTAATATAATCTTCTGCCGATAATCCGCCAAATTGAGTAGATTTGGTAAGTTTCTGTCTTTTAAGGTAATTTTCAATCAGTGTGCTTAAAGGCTGACTGTAGGTAGCAAAAGATTTGGTTTTAATATTATCGCCTACTCCTTTGCCAGGAACTTTAAAGAGGTCCTTCATAGTGTATTCTTCATCGTATCCGTTCTTCGAAGATGAGTTTACCGCATTGAAAACTTCTTTTACTTGTTCTTTTTTGATTTCAACGTTCGAGAGCATTTGGGCAACTTCGCAAAGGCTTAATGGTGAAGCATTTATACTCTCGGTTTTGTCTGAATTCACCTCTTCAATCTTTTCGCAAGCTATGCAAGCGATAATCATACTACACAAAAAAACGACTTTTTTCATCATAAAACAACTTTGTTAAAAATACTTAAAATAAACTATTTACAAAACAGGCTTTTACACCCTGTATATGATTTTTATTATTTTTTACAAAGTGACGATTGTTTATCCGTGTTTCCTAAGTGTTATTTATAATTTTGAAAAATCGTAGATAGAGCCATCTGAGATGGCGATTTTTTATAAAAGGAAACTCCTTCGATGTCTTTTAGAAGGAGTTTAAACATTTTTGTTATTGAGCCGAACGGCTCATTCTGAGCTACGGGAGTAGCGAATAAATCTATTTTTTTTGAATTGATCTTGGATGATTTCCGTGTTTTCGAAATTCTTGTTTTTGAATAGATTTAGAATTTGATTGCCAAGTTCTTCGTGAATTTCCATTATTCCGATACCATCTTGTTTTAACAGTCTACGGGAAATATCTGCTATGGCTTGGCAGAAGATAAGAGGTTCGTTATCAGGGACATAAAGGGCTATTTCGGGTTCGTAATCGGTGACATTCGTTTGCATACGGGCTTTGTCGGAAGTGAGTATGTATGGAGGATTGGAGAGGATAAGGTCGAATTTTTGTCCTTCTAAGATATTGTCTGTCAGAATGTTTCCTTTGATGAATGAGGGTGGATTGGGAATTTTGAAATTTTGGTTTTGTGCTATTGATAGGGCTTTTTCGGATATATCTACTCCTATAACACGGCTATTGGGCAGTGCAGTCGCGACAGACCAAGCAATGCAGCCAGAGCCGGTACAGAGGTCTAAAATATTGATTGTTCGGGTTTTAAGTTTGGCGTATTTTATGGCTTCACAGCAGAGAATTTCGGTTTCGGGTCTTGGAATTAAAGCACCTGGCTCAACACGAAATCGTTGTCCCATAAATTCGGCAAAACCGAGCACATATTGTATTGGTTCGCCTTTTTCCAAGCGTTGGAGTTCTTCGGAAACGGTGTCTTCGGGAACTTTATATGATGGTTCCACGATATGGGTATATGTTGATGTTCCGAACCGGGCTTTACATAACAGATTTATTATTGCACGCGCTTCTTGTTCGCCGTACAGTTTGGTAAGGCGAGATGTGCTTTGCTTTAAAAAGTCAGCAAGAAGCATTATGAGTTTCCTATTATGGTTGAGAGGAAATCCGACATTTCGATTCCTGCGGTCTTGACCATTTTAGGGACAAGAGAGGCGCTCGTCATACCGGGTATAGTATTCATTTCCAAGAAGTATAGTCCGTCTTGGGCTTGTATATAATCGACTCTGACCAACCCTGAGCAACCCAAGTAGGAATATAGTTTTTTTGTGGTATCTTGTATTAATGCGGCTTGTTCTTCGGATATTTGGGCTGGACAGACTTCCTGACTATGCCCGTTGTATTTGGCATCGTAGTCAAAGTATTCGTTTTCGGAGATTATTTCGACAACAGGAAGTGATTTTATTTCTTTACCATCGAAGTAAACGGCACAGGTGAATTCCCTCCCTTTGATTTCTTTTTCTATGATCACGAAATATCCTTCCGAAAATGCGAATTTTATGGCTTCGGGCAATTGTTCCGGCTTGGAGACTTTTGTTATACCGAAACTTGAACCTCCGTCAGTGGGCTTGACAAATAGGGGCAGACCTAATTCCGAAAGAGTTTTTTGAGAAAATTGTTCTACATCATCTCCTTTTTTAATGAGGGTGTCTTCGGCAAGTTTGACAAAATCGACTTTTTTCAAATAACTTTTGCAGGCGAATTTATCGAATGCTATTGCTGATACAAATGAGCTGCAAGTGCTGAATGGCACACCAATCATCTCAAAGTAACCTTGCAGAAGTCCATTTTCTCCCGGTTTGCCATGTTGCATTATATAGGCATAGTCGAATTTAATTTTTTGACCATAGATATTTACTGAAAAGTCGTTTTTATCTATTTCCGGTCTGGCATCTTCCGGAAGTGCAACTCTCATTGAATTTTTATTTCGGAATGCGACTAATTCCCATTTTCCGAATCGTGCAAATATTTCGTAAATATCATATTTGGTATCATCTATACGAGAAGCTGTAAATTCTCCGCTTCTGCAAGCGACTTCCCATTCTGAAGAATCGCTACCGTATATAACTGCTATTGTGTTGTATTTTGCCATTATAATCTTTATTAATCGAAATAATCTTCGTTTGTTGTCGGTTTTACTATTTCTTCAGCCTCACCGGCATCTTCATCGCCTCCGCTGCAATCCAAGTTCAAATTTATACCCGCAGGAGCTATGAATTTGTCTTCTTCAGATATGCCAAGCGTTCCGTCCGCAAGTACTTTTCTCATAAATATAGCCCAAATCGGTAAAGCCATATTGGCGCCGCTTCCCAAAGCAATCTTCTCAAAATGAACTTGTCTGTCTTCTGCACCTACCCATACGCCTGCCGTAATTGTCGGAGTATATCCGATAAACCATCCATCTGCATTATCGTTTGTCGTTCCTGTCTTTCCTGCTATCTGACCTTTCAACATATAGCGATAGCGCAATCTGATACCGGTACCTTGATTTACTACTCCTTGCATAAGGTTAGCCATCAAATATGCCGTATTTTCTCCTATGGCATCTCTTTTTCTTGTTGAAAACTCAGCCAACACATTTCCTTGCCTATCCTCTATTCTGCTTACGAAAACAGGAGAAACATATACGCCTTTGGAAGGGAACGTATTATACGCTGCAACCATTTCTTTTAAAGATAAATCTACCGGTCCTACACATAAAGACTCCACCTCGTCAATATGGCTCTTTATACCCATTTTCCGCATCATTTCAGCCATCGCGTGAGGTCTGAATTGCTTCATCAAATATGCCGATATGTTATTTGAACTATGAGTAAGTCCCCATTTAAGAGTTACTGTTTTTCCTATCCATTCATCTCTATCTGTACTTCTCGGAGTCCAAGTATCATCTCCCACAATGAAAGTCTGCGGTACATTTACCACTTTATCGCAAGGGCTCATACCTTCTTGCATTGCAAGTGTGTATAAGAACGGTTTTATAGTAGAGCCTACCTGACGTTTACCTTGACTGACGTTATCATATTTGAAGTAGGTGTAATTCGGACCTCCTACATAAGCTTTAACCTCGCCTGTCCCGGGAGCCAAAGCAATAAATCCGGCTCTTAACAATGATTTATAATACAATATTGAGTCATTCGGAGACATTATAGTATCCACATAACCCTTTGAATTCCAAGAAAAAACACGCATCTTAACAGGAACATTGAAACTCTTGAATATTACTGCTTCAGAAGCGCCCTC
The DNA here is from genome assembly GCA_052173975.1 of Candidatus Cryptobacteroides sp. GTDB lineage: Bacteria > Bacteroidota > Bacteroidia > Bacteroidales > UBA932 > Cryptobacteroides. The sequence goes on from JBQMXN010000004.1 coordinate 23,311, forward strand.
TTTTCTCTGAATACGATAACGGTCACTCCATCTACGTGCCTGATTCATCAGAAGTTTTCGCGTAACATCGTCTATTTCATTAGAGAAAGGTCTATGTGGCTTCTTTCTCAAATCTTCATTGAAACTTTTTTGTAAATCATTACCTATATGCTCAGCAACTGCTTCCTCAGCATATTTTTGCATTTTATAATTTATCGTAGTATAAATTCTCAAACCATCTTTATCGAGATTATACTCCTGTCCGTCAGGTTTTCTATTTTTATTCAACCAACCATATAGAGCATCATTAGCCCAAGCCAATGAATCCGATATATAGTCTTCCTTATTTGAATATTGCGAACGTTTTGGAACATTAGCGTTCATTGTTCGCCTCAACATATCTCTGAAATAAGGAGCAAGACCCGAATTATGATCTTGTACTTTATAATTTAAAATAATAGGCAATTTCTGAAGAGAGTCCGATTCTTGCTTATCTATGTATCCTGCTTTACACATCTGACCAATTACGAAATTACGTCTTATGAGAGCCTTATCAGGGTTTAAGTTAGGATTATATCTTGTAGGTTTGTTTACCATACCTACAAGCATTGCACTTTCTTCAATTGTAAGTTCGGAAGGCATTTTCGCAAAGAATGTTTCCGCTGCAGCTCTTACTCCATAGGCGCTGCTTCCAAAGAAAATAGAATTCAGATACATATTCAAAATCTCTTCCTTCGTATAATCTCTTTCCAGTTTTACTGCCGTAATCCATTCTTTAAATTTTATCCAAACCATTTGTGCCTTAGACCATCCCGGAATATCACTTGAAGTATCTTTCCTCGGATATAAAGACTTTGCTAATTGCTGAGTGATAGTACTTCCTCCACCTTGACTGGAATTCCGCATAAGAATAGTCTTAAACAGTACTCTACCCAAACCGATAAAATCTATTCCGGAGTGACGATAAAATCTAACATCCTCTGTAGAGACAGCAGCTTGTACAAGATAAGGAGATAAATCTTCATAGTTTACGAATGTCCTATTTTCAATATGGAAAGTAGTGAGTATTTCTCCATCTTCCGCCAAGACTTGCGTTGCCAATTTACTATCGGGATTCTCCAATTCTTCAAATGAAGGAATATCGGCAAATGCCCAAACAAAAAAGAGCATAAGAAAAATAAGTCCTATGGGCAAAAATATAATAGCCCAAAACCACTTGGCAATCTTTTTTTTGAGTTCTTCTGTCATATTAACAATATCGCAAATTCTATATTTTCTATTCTAAATGTGCAAAATTAATCTAAAAATTTTGAAAATTACCTTGTTTGTTTCTTACTTTGCAAAATCATTTAAAAACGAATGCAGATGTATGGGAATCTTGTTATAGTGGAGTCTCCGGCGAAAGCGCAGACAATTCAAAAATTTCTCGGTAAAGATTTTATAGTAAAATCCAGTTTCGGTCATATAAGAGACCTTCAAGATAAGAAGTTAAGCGTAGAGGTCGATAATAACTTCAGACCTGAATATGTTGTACCTGCGGATAAAAAGAAAGTAGTTGCAGAATTAAAAAAAGCGGCTTCCGATGTAAGTACCGTATGGTTGGCATCCGATGAGGATCGTGAGGGAGAAGCAATTTCTTGGCATTTGTTTGAAACATTAGGACTAAAAAAAGAAAACACAAAACGCATCGTATTTCATGAAATCACAAAAAATGCGATAATTCATGCAATAGAGACCCCAAGAGAAATAGATATGAACCTTGTAGACGCGCAACAGGCAAGACGCGTCCTTGACAGACTTGTAGGATTTGAGTTATCCCCTGTATTATGGAGAAAAATTCAACCGAAGTTATCCGCGGGGAGAGTTCAATCTGTTGCATTAAGATTGGTAGTAGATAGAGAAAAAGAAATTATCAATTTTAATAGGGAACCTTTTTATAAAGTAGAAGCCGTATTCCATCCTGAAAGTATGAATGCTTCCGTAAAAATAAAAGCTTCTCTAGATACAAAATTCTCCGGTAAAGAAGAAGCTCTAAAATTTTTAGAGGATAGTAAAGATGCAACATTTGTAATAAGCGAAGTAGATGCAAAACCGGGTTCTCGTTTTCCTGCTCCACCTTTTACAACATCCACACTACAACAAGAAGCCGCACGAAAATTGCACTTCCCTGTCAGTATGACAATGAGAGTGGCTCAAAGTTTATATGAGAAAGGCCTTATTACTTACATGAGGACAGACTCCACGAACCTATCTTCATTGGCGCTAGGCACTTCCAAAGAATTTATAATCAATAATTTCGGAGAAAATTATTCAAAACCGCGAAATTTCAAAACGAAGACGAAAGGCGCACAAGAAGCGCACGAGGCAATCAGGCCGACTTATATTCAAAATACGGAAATAGAAGGAAGCAGTCAAGAGCAAAAATTATACAGTCTGATCTGGAAGCGTACAATAGCATCTCAAATGTCTGATGCAAAAATGCTTAACACTTCCATAAAAGTTTCTGCAGATAAAAGACACGAAAAATTCAACATACAAGCCTCTTCTATTATTTTCGATGGATTCTTGAAAGTCTATATGGAAGGGAAAGACGATGTTGAACAAAATGAGGAGGAAATTACTCTTCCTGAAATGAAAATCGGAGAAATAATGCAGCCGAAAGAAATAAATGCAATTTGCAAATTTACACAAGCTCCTCCGAGATATTCTGAAGCTACATTAGTAAAGAAATTGGAAGAATTAGGAATAGGGCGTCCTTCTACCTACGCTCCGACGATTTCCACGCTTACTACGGAAAGAGGATATATAACAAAAGGAGATAAAGAAGGAGAGAAAAAACTAGTAGAGAATCTTTCATTAAAAGGAGGAAAAATCACAGAGACAGAAACTTATGAAAATATAGGTTCCGAAAAAGGCAGGCTTCTTCCGAATGAGATCGGTATGATTGTCACAGACTATCTTGTAAAGAATTTCAGCGAAATTATGGATTACGATTTTACGGCTAACGTAGAAAAAGATTTTGATAAAATAGCTGATGGTAAAGCTGTTTGGAATGATGTCATTGGGGAATTTTATACTCCTTTCCATAAAGTAATAGATGATACCTTAAACGATAAAACATATAATAATATAGAAAAAGAACTTGGTCTATCTCCTGACGGAGAAAAAATAGTTGCCAAATTCGGGAAGTGGGGACCTTATATTCAAAAAGGAGAAGGAGAAAAACGCCAATATGCCAACCTGAACAAAGGTCAGCTAATAGAGAGCATAACATTAGAAGAAGCGTTGAAATTATTCCAGTTGCCTAAAAATATCGGGAAATATAAAGAGAAAGAAATAATAGTAATGAAAGGACGATTCGGCCCTTACTTGAAATTCGGAGATAAAAATGTGTCTTTGCCTAAAGATAAAGATCCTCTATCAGTAAGTTTGGAGGAATGCATTGCAATCATAGAAGACAATGAAGCAAACAAACCGGAAAACAATATTCTATTAGAATTTAAAGACAGTGATATATTAGTAATAAATGGCAAATTCGGACCATACATTAAACACGATGGTAAAAATTTCAAAATTCCTAAAGATAAAGATGCCACAAAACTGACAGAAGAGGAATGTAGAGAAATAATCGTATCTTCCGAGCCCGCAAAAAGATATACAAGAAGAAATAGTAAAAAATAATATTTTTTATTACTTTCGTAAAAGTAACATTAATAATTATTTCTAATGGGTACCTATCATATCGATCCGACGGATCAAAAGATTCTGTCCTTTCTTGTAAAAAATGCAAGAATGCCGTTTTTGGAGATAGCTAGGGAATGCGGAATATCAGGAGCGGCTATTCATCAAAGAGTAAAACGCTTAGAAGCCAACGGAGTTATCACCGGCTCTCGCCTTTTGGTAAAACCGCAAGCCATTGGACTGAATGTATGTGCTTTTGTTAGCATATCATTGTCAGAAGCAAACAAATACATCGAGGTAGTGAATGCCTTAAAAAAGGTATCTGAAGTCGTGGAATGCCATTTTGTAACGGGAAGAGCATCCTTATTACTAAAAGTATATTGTTTTGACAATGATCACCTGATGGAAATACTGTTAAACACTATAACAAAAATTCCTTTTATTCAATCCACAGATACTATGATTTCTTTAGATGAAGCCATAGAGCGTCAAGTATGGGTTAAAGATTATAAAAGGAACGGAATAAACGTCAAATCCGAATAGAGCCAGACAGAAGAGTTTCTGCAAAAACAAGATCCTCTTTATTTGTTAATTTTATATTATACCTTTCGCCTAAAATATAGGAAAGAGGTATATTTTTTTTATCAGCCACTGATGAATCATCTGTAAAACTCGTATCGAATGCTTGATTATATGCTTCTTTAATAGCAGATGACTGGAAAATTTGCGGGGTCTGAACAGCAAAAATTTCATTTCTATCAACAGTACGTTCAGGAACGGTTTCCCAACCATTTTCCGTCTGTGTTAGGACCCTTAAAGTATCCACAGACTGCAATACCGGTATAAGCGCCTGAATTCCAGTTCTCATTTTATCAAACATCATAGATATTAATCTCTCGGAAACAAGTGGTCTAACGCCATCGTGAATAGCCACAATTGTACCGTCAGGCACTTTTGCAAGAGCATTTTTCACCGAATGAAAACGCGTTATTCCCCCTTTAACCAGAATTTGAGGATAAAGAAATTCGTGCTTATAGCAATATTGCTTCCAATAATCCATATATTCATCAGGAAGCACTGTAATTATTTTAATACCGGGACAAGCAGATATAAATTTTTCAATAGTAATCTGAAGAATGGTTTTTCCTGAAATAGTAAGAAATTGTTTGGGCATTTTATAGCCCATTCTGATACCGCTTCCGGCAGCCATTATGATTACATAATTATTATCAAACATTTTATTTATAAGCTCATCAACAATTTATTCCTCAAATGTAAGTTTTTTTTTGTACATTTACGCACAATTTCCAAAACAAGAAAAAAGTTATACTTTAATATGGCATTTTCATTTTTGACACAAGAGTTGGCAATGGACCTGGGAACAGCCAACACGGTCATTTTCCAAAATGATCAGATTACTCTTGACGAACCGAGTATAGTAGCTATAGACAATAATACCGGTAAATGCATCGCTTTGGGACAAAAAGCAAAATTAATGCATGAAAAAGTCAATCCCGGTATCAAAACAGTACGCCCGCTGCGCGATGGAGTAATAGCAGATTTCAATGCGGCAGAAATGATGATAAGAGGATTCATCAAACAGGTAAACAACAAGCGTCACTCAATGTTTACGCCTAATCTGAAAATTGTCGTAGGAATTCCTTCAGGCAGCACGGAAGTAGAAATAAGGGCAGTCCGCGACTCCTCAGAGCATGCAGGAGGACGTGATGTATACCTTATATATGAACCAATGGCTGCCGCTTTAGGTATAGGATTGGACGTAGAAGCGCCAAAAGGAAATATGGTTGTAGATATAGGTGGCGGTACAGCTGAAATAGCAGTTATTTCACTCGGTGGTATAGTACAGCAAGAAAGCATAAGAACGGCAGGAGATGTCTTTACCAGTGATATACAATATTATCTAAAACAGCAGCATAATATAAAAGTGGGTGAAATCACCGCTGAAAAGATAAAACTTGCAGTAGGCTCTGTACTGACAGAACTTGATGATGAGCCGGAACCATTTATCGTTCGCGGTCCTAACCTTATGACGGCTCACCCTGTAGAAGCTACAATCTCATATCAGGAAATTGCTAACTGTCTGGATAAATCTGTGATGAAAATAGAGACCTCCATCCAGCACGTTTTGGAGCAGACCCCTCCTGAACTGTATTCTGATATTGTAGAAAATGGTATTTCACTTTCAGGTGGCGGAGCTTTGTTGAGAGGGCTTGCAAAGCGATTCACGGAAAAGATGAATATTCCTTTCCACGTGGCAGAAGATCCGCTAAGAGCAGTAGCAAGAGGAACCTGTATTGCGCTTAAAAATACAGCAAACTACTCATTCCTGATGAGATAGAAGTTTATTAAACACAACTTAAATCTTTAAGAATGCCAAGGGAGAACAAAACAATCCCGAGAATATTAAATGCAGTAATTTTCATTGTAATGGAGATTGCTGCATTAACTATGCTAAGTAAAAGTTCCGAAATACAAAATATTTGGATTGCAAAGACAGCCCATATATTTATGGCTAAAGTTTGGGGCAGTTCTGAAAACATTAAAAGATATTTCGACTTAAAAAAAGAAAATGCCTTACTTGCCCAAGAAAATTTCGAATTAACAAAAAAGTTAAAGGAATATAAAGACCTTGAAGAGAGAAAAGCTCTGAAGGATATGGTTATCGGCGCCCCATTTGCAGAAAATTTTATTTATAGAAATGCTGAAATAGTAAAAATCAGCAGAAATAAACAACACAACTATTTAATTATAAATAAAGGCTACGAAGACGGAATCGACACACAGTCAGGAATAATCACAAGCAAAGGAGTAATAGGTATCATCGATGCTGTGAGCAAACACTATTCATATGCTCTATCTTTTATGAACACAGAGACAAGTATAAGCGCAAGATTGGGAAAAGGAGGAGTAAGAGGCGGAGCAATAGGACCGCTTATTTGGGATGGGCATTCATCAAATGGAGCAATACTTAAAGAAATTCCTTTACAATATAAATTCCAGCCGGGAGATACTGTATGGACAAGCGGATACTCTTCTATATTTCCTCCGGATATACCAATAGGAATAACAGGAGAATCAAAAATCGTAAATGGAGCCACTAACGAAATTAATGTAACATTATTCCAAGATTATACGACCTTAAGGTATGTAACAGTAGTAAAGAATCTCGGCAAAGATGAAATAAATAGTATAGAAGAACACGAAATAAAGTTTAAGAAACAATGAAACAAAACAACTTCATATTTCTTTATATAATGATGACTTTAGCTCAAATTTTAATTTGCAATTATTTTAATTTGAGTCAATATATTTTACTATCAATCCTACCAGCTATTATACTTTGCATCCCAACTAAAATAGGCACGACAGGCGCACTATTCATAGCTTTCTTCTCTGGTCTTGCAGTAGATTTATTGGCAGAAGGCATCATTGGTCTCAATATACTTGCTATAGTACCGGTAGCATTTGCCCGCAAAAGCATTCTAAGATTAATCTTCGGAGAAGAACTGTTTAGCAGAAAAGAAAATTTCAGCATAAAGAAGAATGGTATAGGAGCTGTTTCTTTTGCAATCCTAATCGCACAAACATTATTTTTAATAGTTTATTTGTGGGCAGACAGTGCAGGGACAAGACCTTTCTGGTTTAATGTATTAAGATTTCCATTCTCTCTTATTTCCGGATATTTATTATCTTTGATTGTTGTGAACGTGCTTTGCAGAGAAGAGAATAGGTATGGATTCAATCAAAGATAACTCAAGACAAAGAAAATTAATAGCAGGTTTGGGTGTGGCAATTGCCATTCTCATTATCAAGTTATTTACAATCCAGATTATAGATGATAAATATAAAATAGATGCGTCCAACAATTCTATGGTATATGATATTATCTATCCTACCAGAGGAGTCATATATGATAGAAACGGGAAAATCATAGTAGGAAATAAAGTAGCATATGACATTATGGTTACCCCACGAGAAGTACAACCGTTTGATACTCTTTTACTTGCAGATGTATTAGGGGTAAGTAAATCATTTATAGTAGAGAAAATGGCAGATTATGCCAAAAACAGAAGAAAAATAGGATACCAATCCATCGTAATGCTAAAAAAAGTCCCTACAGAGACTTATATGAAATTTGCCGAAATACAGTATAAGTTCAAAGGCTTCAAAGGTCAGGTCAGAGGCATCAGAGATTATCCGATTAATGCAGGAGGGAACTTATTAGGCTATGTATCCGAAGTAGACGCCGCCTATATAAAGAAAAAATCAGGCAGATACAAATCAGGAGATTATGCAGGAACAACAGGTATAGAAGCAGCAAGAGAAAACGAATTAAAAGGAGAAAAAGGATACCATATTTACCTCAGGAACTCAAATAACCAAATCGAAATACCGTACAGAGACGGAGAAATGGACAAAGAGGCTATACCGGGGAATGATATACTCACTACTATTGATGCCTCATTACAACAATACGGACAAGACCTGATGAAAAACAAAGTGGGAAGTATTGTAGCAATAGAACCATCCACAGGTGAAATATTATCAATGGTTTCCAGCCCCGGAATAGATGTAAATATGCTCTCCGACATAGGCAAACACTATTCGGAAATAAGCAAAGACCCTTATATGCCTATGTTTAACAGGGCTGTACAAGCTCCATATCCATTAGGCTCAGTATTCAAACTTGTAAACGGATTGATAGGACTGCAAGAAGGAACTTTGACTCCATCTATGAGTTACCCTTGCAACTTAGGCTACCATTTCGGACGTCATAAATTAGGATGCCACGCACATAAATCTCCATTAGCTTTAGAAGAAGCCATAATGATGTCCTGTAATGCTTATTTTTGTTACGCACTAAAGAACGTATTGGAAAATGAAAAATACGCATCTATCGATGAATCTTTTGAAAAATGGCGAGAGTATGTAATGAGTTTCGGGTTCGGGCATAAACTCGGAAGCGATATTCCTGCGGAACTTGGAGGTACAGTCCCGACACCAAGATACTACGATAGGATTTACGGTAGAGGAGGATGGAAATTTACTACAATCGTCTCTCTTTCAATCGGTCAAGGAGAAGTAGGCGGTACACCCCTTCAAATCGCAAACCTTTGCGCAACCATAGCAAACAGAGGATATTACATAATCCCTCATATCATTAAAGACTCAGAAGGAGTAGCAATAGAACGTAAATACCATAAAAAGCAATACACTATGGTAGATACATCTCACTTTGAAAAAGTCATAAACGGTATGTGGAAAGCCGTCAATAGCGGTTTCGGATCAGGCGGAACCGCAAGCATTGCCGCAGTACCCGGCTTGGATATATGCGGAAAGACCGGTACGGCACAAAATCCTCGCGGAGACGATAATTCCATTTTTATTTGTTTTGCACCAAAAGAAAATCCTAAAATAGCAGTAGCAGCATATATAGAGAATGCCGGTTTTGGAGCCACTTGGGCTGCCCCAATCGCCTCTCTGCTGATAGAAAAATACCTTAACGGAGAAATCAGCAATCAACGTAAATATTTGGAAAAAAGAGTATTAGAGGGCGATTTAATGTCAAAAGTCAAAACAAATTAGCGATGTACACGCACGAAAGAGGTTTAAGACAATCCGTAGACTGGAAATTAGTCATCAGTTATATAGCCCTTGTAATTATCGGCTGGGTAAATATTTATGCTTCAATACACTCTGCAGAATCTGCTTCCATATTCGATATTTCTTACAGAAGCGGCAAACAATTTCTCTGGATAATATCTGGAGCTGTAATTGCAGGACTTATATTATTTGTACTTAACCCAAATATCTGGGAAAGTTTCTCCTTACCATTGTACGTCATCGCAATTACTCTGCTTATCGCTGTAATTTTCTTCGGTATAGAAGTAAAAGGATCGCGCTCATGGTTTGCATTTGGTCCCATACGCTTCCAGCCTGCAGAAATATCCAAGATAACCACCTCACTCCTCCTTGCCACGATAATGAGTCAAATAAACTATAAAATAGGCAAAACGAGGGACTTCCTGATTACAGCTTTCGTAATCATACTCCCGATGTTCATAATCCTATGCGAAAAAGAAACAGGCTCGGCATTGATATACTGCGGGTTCATCTTTATGCTTTACAGAGAAGGGCTTTCCGGATGGTTTCTATTCATAATCGGAGTATCAATTTTGCTGCTCATACTTACACTCACCGTATCCGCCTACACCTCCGTACTCGTACTTATATTTCTTGTAACCCTCTGTACCGCACTCTATAACAACAAAATAAAATACTGGTTCCTAACCTACGCCACAACTATTACCGCCCTCGCCTTTTTACCATGGCTGTGGAGAACTATTACCGAACTTATCATAACAGACGAAGTCTCCGGTTGGGCCTTCCTATTAAAAATCAACCCTTTATATATCCTTATAGGCATCTCACTTACCATTTTGCCACATTACGGAATACGAGCATATAGAGAAAAAAATATATTCTTAGGCAGAGCATTACTTGCTTTCCTTGGAGGCATCATAATCATATTCTCCACCGACTTTCTCTTCAACAACGTACTCCAAGAACATCAACGAAAACGAATCGAAGTACTCTTAGGCCTAAAAGAAGACCCGGCAGGCGTCGGCTACAACGTCAACCAATCAATGATTGCTATCGGCTCCGGTGGGCTCACCGGCAAAGGATACCTCAACGGCACGCAAACCACCTACGGCTTCGTCCCCGAACAAAGCACCGACTTCATCTTCTGCACCATCGGCGAAGAATGGGGCTTCATAGGCTGTGCAGCCGTCATCGGCATCTACGTCTTTATGATAATCCGAATACTCCTCGATGCCGAAAAAAGCCGCAGCTCCTTCACACGCATTTACGGCTACTGCGTCGCAAGTTGCATCTTCATGCACCTTTTCATCAACATCGGTATGACCATCGGACTTATGCCCGTCATCGGCATTCCACTCCCCTTCCTCAGTTACGGCGGCTCCTCCCTATGGGCATTCACCATTCTCCTGTTTATTTTCATCGCATTAGACAAATACGAAAAAAAATATTTCTGATTTAACATAAAACTCACTATATTTGCAAACCGATTCGGTTTTCGCCGTTTCGACAAGGAAGCTTTGGTGGTGGAATTGGTAGACACGAGGGACTTAAAATCCCTTGGGCAGCAATGCCTGTACGGGTTCAAGTCCCGTCCGAAGCACTATTTCTCTCAATTAATTTCCAATATTGAGACGCCCCCGTTCGCATCCCTTTCGGACGGCACAGAGAAATCCTGTGCCTATCCTCGGTCTGCTCAGGGAAAACGCGCTCTGCGCTTGAAACTCAAAGGTAGAGAAGCATTCGCTTCCGCAAGGTCATATCGTGTGGTGCGCCGCTACCACGACCGCACCACAAAAGAGCAAAACATTATTATAAAAAACAAAATATGAAAAAGTTAAAAATCATAATAATCGGGATTTTAGTGCTATTTGCTTTTAAAGCAAACGCTCAAATTCCTGTCAGAGCTTTTGAATTCGAGCTTTCAGGTGGTGTTAGTTTCCCTCTTGGAGATTTTCCAGGTATAGAGGAGTTCGGAGAAACATACAACTTGGAACTAAGATATAATTTTAAGAAAATCCCAATAGATTTAGGTTTGGAACTTAATAATACATCAATAGAAAGAGAAAATGCTTATAATCCGCAACCTGACCAAAACAGAATTTTATCATTGAAAAACGGATCTCTTTTGCTAACAACATCATACAATTTCAGAAGAGGCAAAAATATATCACCGTTTATCGGTGTCGGTCTTGGAATTTCAGAATACGATACATTTGCCTGGTTCGGCATATACCCTAACCTTATAAATGAACCGAGCTTAACATTCTCTCCAAGAATAGGCGTCGAGATTTACAGACATTTCAGATTTACAATGGATATAAGACTAATAAATAAACGCCATAATTCAGTATGCTTAAGAATGGGGGTCATAATAGGCGGAGGAAAGAAATAATACAAAGAACAATTAATATTACTATCTTTATTCACAAAAGGAATTATCATTTTTGAGAGTAATGTATTTTGAAATTATGAAAAAATTCATCATCGGCGTTTTGATGGCACTAATCACATTCAGCGCGGCAGCCCAAAACGAAGTACGAGCTTTTGAATTTGAAATATCAGTAGGTATAAGTTATCCACTTGTGGACTTAAGAGGAGACGAATATCATGGAGGAGGATTAAATTTAGCATTACGATATAATCACAAAAAAAAGCCCATAGATTTTGGTATAGAGATACATGCTTTATCAATAGATAGGAAATTACCAGAATATGATATAAAATATCCACTTCCTGATTTGGATAATAGCGCTATTTCATTCACCACATCATACAATTTCGCAAGAGGAACAAATATTTCACCATTTATCGGAATTGGAGTAGGAATTTCAGGTTATCATATCCTTTGGACCTGTAACGACTTAAAACATGAAATGACAAAATACATTCCTATTTCTCCAAGAATCGGTGTTGAAATCGGAAGGCACTTCAGATTGACAATGGATTTAAGGCTGTTCGATAAAGAGCATCACGCAATATTTATGAGAGCCGGTATTGTCTTCGGAGGCGGCAAGAAGCCCATTAAAAATCAGGCAAAAAACCTTTTTTAAGTAACTCCTCTGCTATTTGCACGGCATTAGTCGCCGCTCCCTTACGTATATTATCCGCAACGCACCAGAAATTAAGCCCTGAAGGCAAAGATATATCCCTGCGAATACGCCCGACAAAAACATCATCCTTACCCAACGAAAAACGAGGCATAGGATAAACATTATTCTTTACATCATCCTGCACAGTAATACCTTGTGTGGATTTTAGTATCTCAAACACCTCCTCCAAAGTAAAATCCTTTTCAAATTCAAGATTAACGGATTCCGAATGTCCGCCGATTACAGGCACGCGAGCCGCAGTAGGACTAATATTTATATTATTATCCTGCAATATTTTATGCGTTTCGTTTACCATTTTCATTTCTTCTTTGGTATAACCGTTATCCAAAAACGAATCAATATGCGGAATGATATTTTCATCTATCGGATAAGGATAAAAGGCATTGTATTCGCCCCATTTCCGGCCTGAACGTTCTGCCTCCATCTGTGCCACCGCCTTATTTCCCGAACCTGTAACAGATTGGTAGGTAGATACGACTATACGTTTGACTTTAAAGGTCTTATGTAACGGAAAAACGGGGAGAAGCATCTGGATTGTAGAACAGTTCGGATTAGCAATAATATAATCCTGTTCCGTAAGGCAATCACCATTTATTTCAGGGATAATAAGTTTCTTTGTTTCATCCATCCTCCAACATGAAGAATTATCTACAACACGGCATCCTATCGCTGCAAATTCAGGTGCAAAGTCTTTTGAAGGACCTGTTCCTGCAGAGAAGAGAGCCAAATCAGGGCGAAGAGCGATAGCATCTTCTGCACTTTTGATAGCATATTCTTTATTTTTGAATTTTATCTTTTTCCCTATCGACTTTTCGGAAGCGACAGGTATGAATTCGCTTACAGGAAAATTCCTTTCCTCTAAAATTTCTATCATTCTTGTGCCCACAAGCCCTGTGACACCGACTACTGCGACTTTCATTTTTTAGTTATTTTAATACAAAACTACTCTTTTCTGCGCAAGTTTACAAACGCAGCGCACAATTATTTTCTTTATCTTTGTATCGGTGTTTTTATTTTTGCTTCGGAGAAGCGATATAATTTAAAATATATTTATTATGGGATTACTTGATGGGAAAGTGGCTTTGGTTACAGGTGCTTCGAAGGGTATCGGGAAGGCTACGAGTATGAAATTCGCTGCGGAGGGAGCAGACATTGCTTTCACTTGTTTGAATCTGAATGAAGCGGCACAACAGACGATTAAGGATTTGGAAACTTTCGGGCATAAGGTGAAGGTGTATTTGTCGGATGCGAGTTCGTTTGATGAGACACACAAGACGGTACAGCAGGTATTGGAGGATTTCGGACGTATCGATATTTTGGTAAATAATGCAGGCAGGACTAAAGACGGGTTGATGCTGCGGATGAGTGAGGAGCAGTGGGATTCGGTGATAAACTCCAATCTGAAGTCGGCTTTTAATTTTATTCATGCTCTTACGCCTATTATGGCAAGACAGAGAAGTGGTAGTATCATAAATATTTCGTCTGTCGTGGGAGTGAGTGGAAATGCAGGACAAGCGAATTATTCGGCGTCCAAGGCAGGAATGATCGGTCTTACCAAGTCTATTGCCAAGGAGTTGGGGCCGAGAGGAGTACGGTCGAACTGTATCGCACCCGGATTTATCAATACGGATATGACACAGGTACTGCCGGATGCGATCAAGGAACAGTGGATACAAATGACCCCGTTAAGACGAATAGGTATGCCTGAAGAGGTGGCGAATACGGCTTTGTATCTTGCAAGCGATTTGTCTTCTTTCGTCACGGGACAGGTGATACATGTCTGCGGCGGCATGACGACTTAAAAAAAGAATGTCTAAAAAAGAATCTATCGGCTTTAAAAATTACCGACTAAAAGAAATCGTATCTTGTGTCTTAGATACGATTTTACCTCGCCATTGCATAGTATGCGACAGAGTGCTGAAAAAAGATGAGGAGAAATTGTGTATTTTTTGTCTTGCAGAAATGCCTTTGACAGGGTTTTGGAGTATGAAGCGAAATGAAATGGCAGATAAATTAAATTTAAAGTTGTCAGGATTTACCAACAGATATATAAATGCATGTGCGCTATATTACTATACGGAGGGGGCAGGCTATGATAAAATTTCACAATCGCTCAAATACTTCGGAGATATAAAGACGGGACAAATAGTCAGCAAAATGTTAGGAGATAAATTGAGCAATTCGGAAGTCTTTAAAGGTATTGATGCAGTTGTACCAATTCCTTTGCATCGTTTCAGACGTTGGAAAAGAGGATTTAATCAAGCGGAAGTGATTGCAAAAGAAGTGGCAAAGAGTATCGGGGCAGAGATGCTTCCTGACGCACTTATCAGGAAAAGAGCCACGGTAAGCCAGACGTCCTTATCCATAGAGGAAAAACACATTAACGTAAAAGGAGCCTTTAAGGTAAATCTACGCTGTGATTTTCGGAAGAAAGGCTACAAAAAAATACTCATTGTCGATGATGTCTTTACGACAGGAGCGACAATGAGCGAATGTTACAAAGCGTTAAAACAGGAGCTGCCTGATAACGTGGATATTTGTATTGCTACGTTGGGATACGTTACGCATTAAACTCTGTTTGCCATTGCAGCCTCAACATCGTCCGGCAATACAGGTAAACGTCCGTGTCCCAGTCTTCGGGCGCCGTCAGAAGTTACTAACACGTCATCCTCAATCCTTATTCCTCCGAAATTGTAATACTCTTTAAGTTTGTCGTAATTTACAAAGCCCTTATCGGTCTTTTCCTGTTTCCATTTTTCTATCAACGCAGGAATAAAGTATATACCCGGCTCATCGGTAATAACATTACCCGGAACTAAACGCCGAGCCATGCGCAAACTGCCAAGCCCCAACTGATTTACTCTTTTTTGATCTTCATCATACCCTACAAGGTTTTCTCCCAAATCCTCCATATCGTGCACATCCAAGCCCATATTATGCCCTAATCCATGAGGCATAAAAAGACCTGCGACTCCTTCTGCTACCATACTTTCCAAATCGCCTTTCACAATACCGAGACGACTTAGATTTTCGAGCATCAAACGAGCCACGGCGATATGCACATCACGATACGCCACTCCCGGACGAGTAAGTGAAAAAGCAAGTTCGTTGCAATCACACACTATTTGATAAATATCTCTCTGTTTAGATGTAAATCTGCCGCTTGTAGGTAATGTACGCGTATAATCCGAAGCATAGTGCATATTGTTTTCCGCTCCGGCATCTATAACCATAAGTTTCCCCGGTTCTATCACTTTGTCGTGTAAATGGTTATGCAAAGTTTCACCATGCTGCGTCAAAATCGTTTGAAAAGACACTCCCCAACCTACACTCATCGTATAACCTTCCATCTTTCCTACAATCTCCTGCTCCAAAATGCCCAATTTAATACTGTTTCGTGCTATCGTATGCATTGTTTGCCCGATATCGCCTGCCTTATCCAATTCCTCAATTTCGCACTCTTCTTTCACAAGACGCATATAGATAACCGACTTGATTAAATCTTCCGAAGCGTGCGCAGTCACCTCATCGAAAGGCAACTCGAGCAACGAAGCTAATTTCTGAGTATTATAATACCGTGACGGTGGCAAAAAATGCACCTTTCTACCCTGCGCCAGCGCATTCTTAACAATTCCCTCCAACGCAGAATACCCCAAAACAGCATTCACCCCTACCAAAGCAGCTTTCTCTTTCACAGACACCTGAGGCCCCATCCAAATAATATCCCCGATTTCCACATCATCCGCAAAAATCATCTCCGTACCATTATCAAAATCTAAAATTGCAGCATAACGAGGCTCATCCAACCCGAAATAATACAACCAAGAACTATCTTGACGGAAATTATAACAATTATCCTTATACTGTGCCGGAGCATCGACATTCCCCACAAAAATAGCCAACCCGCGACTACCTTCCTGCCTCTTTCCTGCCATCAACTCAGCCAGTTTTTTCCTTCTCGAAACATAAACTTCTCTATTAAACATAACGTTCTCTTTTTTTAAATTTCAGATATTCAAATATACTAAAAATACAAAACCTTTGACACAAAGCTCCATTTTAATTTTACGGGTTAGGCTAAAAATTCTTTTTAGCCACCCAAAAGCGCTCTGCGCTAAAGAAACATCGGTAGAAGCTCATGCTTCCCTTTTAAAATTAAATATTACTCAATACACTTAAATCAACATCGGGGATGGTAACATCCGCAAGTTTGTCTTTGATAAGAAAGCCCATATAAAGCGGAATGGTGAGTATTTCTCCTTTGCGTCCGACATTATATTGTCCCAATTTGATTGCATTGTTAACATGATACACATCTTTGTTTTTAAGTACCGTAGACATACTTTTTGCTTTTCCTGTCTTTGCCTTGACTTCAAGTATAGAGCATTCACCTTTAAACCTTACCAAGAAGTCTAATTCAAGACCACTTTCTTTATGGAAATAGTATAATTTTTGTCCGGACTTGCATAAGAAATCAGCCATAAGATTTTCGAAGATTGCCCCTTTATATCCAAGAAGATTACCTTTTAATATATCTGCCTGAGTACCATAGTCTAACATAGACATAAGAATGCCTATATCGGAAGTATATACTTTGAAGCTATCTTTCATGGAATTTCCGCTTAATGGCAATTGAGGGATTGATGTGTTATAGCATCTTTGAATTATTCCGGCATCCTCCAACCATTGGATGCTACCGATGTATTGTGAAGTGCGTCCTCCTCTCCTAACCACGGAATATTGGAATTTCTTGTTCTCTTTAGCCAAATGCTTCGGGATGGATTCAAAACATTCACGAATACGAGGTTTATCTGCCTCTTCCGCATATTTAACCATATCTTCTTCATATTCGGCTATAAGGTTGCGCTGTACCTTATATATAAGTTCGATATTTTTCGTTTCAAGGAAGCAGTTTACTACTTCCGGAAGTCCTCCGACTATAACATATCTGTATAATAAGTCCATCATCACCTTATGAATACCGTCAGGAACTGCTGTTTCTTTTTCAAAACAGGATTTTACGGAATTTATGACTTCTTCATTGATTTCATTTGCCCATAGAAATTCTTCAAAATCCAATGGGTACATATCAATTACGGTTTCATATCCGACAGGGACAGAATCTTGCCCTTCTTCATTTTTATTCCTGCTTTTTCCGTATCCTTTTACTCCTAAAAGGGATCCTGTTGCAATAATATCAAAACGCCCATCTATCAGGAATGATTTCAATGCCGTCCTTGCTTCTTTGCATTCTTGAATTTCGTCAAGGATAATACAAGTTTCTCCATTTATAAAACGGCTGCCCGGAATCAATGCTGAAAGGTTGAGAATGATAGTGTCTACATCTATATTGCCGGTAAAGGCGGACTTCTTATCCGGTTCCAAAATGAAGTTCATATAAACAACACTTTTGTAATTTTCGGATGCGAATTTCCTGATAATATAGGTCTTCCCGCACTGACGGATACCTTTTATTACAAGAGGCTTTTTATCTTCGGATTTTTTCCAATTGGCTAAATATGTTTCTATTTTCCTTTTAAGCATATAATTACAATCTTTATCTAATGCAAATCTACACTTTTCGGAATGAATAAACAAGAAAATACTACACTTTTCGGAATGAATAAATAAAAATAGCTGCACTTTTCCTGACGAATAATAGCGGCAATATCACACTTTTCGGAATGAATGGTATGTTTTTAGCATGGTACAGATAAGCGGTCGGGAGTGATTTCGGAAATATTGTAGCGAGGGTCTCTTCACCCTCGCTACGGTTTTAAACGGAGTGAGGCGGATATTGCGCCGCCTCACTGTTCTTATTGATTTTTGCAGGCGCAGATGGCGGCTGCTTTTGCCTTAGCAGCCGTAGGGAGGCACAGCAGCGCCGACCGGAAAAGGCTGCTAAAAGGCTGAATTATCTCGAAAAATGCTGTAAAGGGGCATTAATAAATAAAATATTATATTTGCAGGGTAATAGAGTGGGGCTTTGCTCACGTTTAAACTAATTAAACGTTCGGTAATGAGAAAATTTTTATTATTTCATATATCTTTTTTATGTAGTTTAGTTGCTTTCGGGCAAGGGCAAAATCAAGTAGGGGTAGTTGTCGAAAGCGGAGATCAAGCACAACACCAAGCCGGGAATGGTAAGCAGCTGTACAATATGAATTTCGATGAATGGTCGAAGAAAGGTAAGGAATGGAGAGCTGTTTCCAAGATTTACAAAGATACGATTTTGGTTTGGGATACGGCAAATCACGGGTTGAGCTTATTGGGCATTAATGGTGTAGAGCCGGAGTACGAACATCTTGCAGTACAGGGTGCCGGTAAATGCGCGGCAAGGCTGCATAGCGAGAAAGTGCTTTGGGCTTTTGCTGCGGGAGCATTATACACAGGTTCTTTTGTACGAATCGTGAACTGGAGCGGGGCGGAAATCACATGGGGTGTTCCGTTTGATGAAAGGCCGAAATACTTACAGGGGTTTTATCATTATATCCCTGCAAAAATTACTCATTCCCGTAAGCCGTTTAAGCATCTCAAGGGTACACAAGACATAGGACAAATCGCTGTGCTGCTTACCGATTGGGAGGAGCCTTTCCATATTATTACTAATAAGGGGCAGTTTGTGGATATTGAAAAGGATCCGCATATAATCGGTGCCGGTGATTTTTTATTGACGGAAGAGACAGATGGCTATATCCCTTTTCAAATTCCTATTATTTACAGGAATGACAGGACTCCTAAATTTGTCGTGATAATCACAACATCAAGCAGGCACGGAGATTTCTTTACAGGAGGGAACGGCAGTGTGCTTTACATTGATGAATTTAAATTTATATATGAAAATGAAAATTCTATTTGTAATCAATAACTTTCACACGAAAGGGAACGGGCTTTGCGCTTCTGCAAGGCGTACAGTGCATTTTCTCAAAGAAGCGGGACAGGATGTAAAAGTATTGTCCGGCAGAAATTCAGACCCTGATGGAGAGCAACCTGAATTTTGCTTGGAGCAATATCATCTGCCGATTTTCGATCCTTTGGTAACGGCTCAGGGTTATGTGTTTGCAAAATCGGATAAAAAGATTATAGAGGAGGCGGTAAGGTGGGCTGATGTTATACATATAGAGGAGCCTTTTGTCCTACAACAAAAGACTATAAAGGTGGCAAAGCGTCTGGGAGTACCTTGTACAGCGACTTATCATCTGCATCCTGAAAACATGACAGCTTCTATATATTTGAGTTGGTGTCGTCCGCTTAATAACCTCATTTTAGGGCATTGGAGCAAAAATATTTTCGATCACTGCACAGACATACAATGCCCAACGGAAAATGTCAGACAACGATTGGAAAAAGCCGGTTTCAAATCCAGGCTGCACCTCATTTCCAACGGTCTGATTCTCGCAGAAAAGACTCCGGCAATCAAGGACAACAGCGGTGAAAAATACACGGTTCTCTGCATTGGTCGTTTTTCAAAGGAAAAGGATCAGGAAACGCTTTTGGATGCGTTGAATTTTTGCGTAAATGCAAAAAAGATTCAGTTGTATTTTGCCGGAAGAGGTCCTTTATTGGCAAAATATGAGAAAAAAGCAAAAAAATTAGTAGAAAAAGGTGTTCTGAAATTCCCTCCTGTCTTTGCTTTCCATGATCAGGCAGGTCTAAGCAGAATTTCGCATTCGGCTGACTTATATGTCCACTGTGCAGATATAGAAGTGGAAGGATTATCTTGTTTGGAGGCTTTGCAAGGCGAAATAGTACCTATTCTTGCAAAAGGCGAGTTTACGGCGACTTCGCAGTTTGCTCTTGATGACAGAAGCGTGTTCCCTGTGAAAAATCCAAAGGCTTTAGCTGAAAAAATCGACTACTGGATTGAGCATGAACAAGAGCGCAAAGAGATGTCAGTAAAATACGCAGAATCTGTACAGCAATACGATATTCATAAATCCATTTCTGCCCTCATCAAAATGTTCTCCGACGCCATAGGAAAGAAATAATATTAATATGAATAAAACTATTTTTTCTTCAGCAGTATTTTTACTGCTGAGTGTATTTTTATGTGAAGCTAAAAAAGTAAAAATTAGCGGCTATATTGTCGATAAAAAAGATGGAGAATGCCTGATTGGAGCGAATATAAATATAGGGAAGAAATGGGCTGTAACCAATAATTACGGATTTTTCTCTATATCGGCAGATAAAGGAGAAAGTTCTATACAAATTTCATATATAGGTTATTCACCATATAAAAAGGTTATTGACATAAAAAGAGATACAACAATTACAATACGTTTATCCCAAAATGCGGGAATTGCAGAAACAGTAATAACCGGATCCAAAAGCATCAGAGCCACATATATGGGAGTACATGATATACCGGTGGATATAATTAAAAACACCCCTACGCCATTAGGAGAAGCCGATGTATTGAAAACCATACAACTTCTTCCGGGAGTACAATCTTCTTTTTCAGGAAGTGCAGGTATTATAGTAAGAGGAGGAGGAATAGATGAGAATATGTATTTATTAGATGGAGTTCCTATTTATAATATTTCCCATTTATTAGGATTATTCTCTGCTTTTACTCCGGAAGCAATCAAAAAAGTAGTAATCTATAAAGGTTCTTTCCCTGCACGTTTTGGAGGAAGGGTTTCAAGTATTGTGGATATAAGGACAAAAGACGGTAATTTCAACGAGACACACGGTACTGTAAGCGTAGGACTATTAAATGATAAATTTCATATAGAAGGACCGTTAAAAAAAGGTATCGCCTCGTATTATTTCTCTATCAGAGGAATGCACTCCGCTATCTTTACTCCTATCATCAAATTAGCGAAAAGTTCCTTAAAATATTACTATTACGATATTAATGGAAAAGTAAATTATAAAATATCTGAAAAAGATAAACTCTTTTTCTCTATATATCACGGAAATGATCACCTGAATTATAACAATAATAAATTATTTTTGAACAGACCGGGATATAACTCTGCACAAAAAATAGATGCTGATATGAATTGGGGTAATACTGTATCTTCTTTAAATTGGAACCATATTTTCAATACAGATATATTTACAACGACCTCACTTTCCTACAATAGGTATGGAATGAAGTCTGAAAATATAATGACCGAGAAATTAGAAAAAGCCACTTCCAATTCAGTTTCAAGAATAAATGATTTTAATCTGAATTGCGATCTGGAATATATCGTATCAGAGTGGCAGGATTTGCATTTTGGAGTCGCTTTCACCTACCATAACTTTATGCCTTTGCTGAAAGTAAAGAAACAAGAGATATCTGAAAATCAACAGACATTCAAGCCTTTAAAAAGCCCGGCATTGAACGGCACTGAAACAACAGCATACGCAGAAGGAGATATTAAATTCAATCGTTATTTTTCTTTGAATTTAGGGTTACGATATACCGTAATGACTGCTAATCAATCTGTTTACACATCTACCCAGCCGAGAGGTTCCTTTATGATAGGATTTGGGAAAGGTTTTTCATTTAAAGGTTCGTATGCAAAAATGGCACAATACGTTCACCTTTTATCCTCATCTAACTTATCTCTTCCATCTGATTTATGGATACCGATTACAGGAAAAATCAAACCTCTTATGACAGATAATTTTTCTTTCGGAGGTTATTATGAATATAATAACAATTGGGAATTATCAATAGAAGGCTATTACAAAAGATTTAAAAACATAATCGAATACAAAGATGGAGTACCTTTTTGGGGTGCGGCAATAAATTGGGAAGATATGACTTCTTTAGGTATAGGAAGATCTTATGGCATTGAATTCCATTTACAAAAGAAACTCGGCAAGGCTACAGGTTGGATTAGTTATACTCTTTCAAAGACAGAAAGAAGATTTCCGGATAATACTATAAATAATGGAAAATGGTTTCCTGCAAAATACGACAGAACGCATAATCTGACAATTTGCGCAAATTACCAATTCACTCCCAATATAGATTTAAGCGCTACTTGGAATTTTATTAGTGGGAATATGACGACATTGACAGACAGAATGACCCTTGCCGGTCAATTTTTAATGGGCAAACACAACCAGAATAAGCCATATACTTCATATATTTATACAACTTCTTCAAAAAACAATTATAGATTACCTCCAAGCCATAGCCTCAGTATAAATATGAATTTTCGTAAACATCATAAAAGAGGAGGAGAAAGTATTTGGAGCATAGGCATATATAATATTTACAATTCAAAAAATCCGGACGTCGCTTTTACCAAACAGGTTTACATTAAATCCGAATTAATTCCAATTGTAAAGTATGAATTGACAACAGTAACATATTTACCTATTTTACCTTCTTTTAGTTATACATTCAGATTTTAATTGAAATGAAAAAATTCATAATAATCCTCTACTTATTTTCACTCGTATCCTGCCTTAAAAGTTACGATTTAAATATCAAACAACCGGATATTCTTTCTATATATGCCCCAATGGATACAGAAGAAGAAATACACTATATAGATTTATGTGTCAGTACTTCCAATTCCTTGAAAATTTTGGATAGGAAAGCAACAGTTAAATATTCAATAAACAACGGTCAAGAAATTAAAGCAGATTATATTAAGAGTTCGGAATGGGGAAAAGACACATATATATTTCAAAGATATGGCTTTTCAGCAGATTTCAAAGAAGGAGACAAGGTTAAGATCTCTGCCTCTTTCAATAAATTCTATGCGGAGGCAGAAGCAATAGTTCCCAAAAAGGCACAGATAAAAGAAGTTTCATATGCTATTACTCCTCAAACACCACTGCCTTATAATATTTATAAAACGACACTCATCATAAATGATATAAAAGGAGAAGATACTTATTTTAAGGCATTAAATGGAGACTATAATTATATTCTTAAAAATAAGGAGACAAATGAAAGCGTATTTTCTAAAATATTTTCCGAAGAAGTAAAATTCTATACAAAAAGTATGATTTTTGAAGATAGCGGCTTTGAATTACCAAGTGATTTAACCGGAGAGTTAGGTTTACCTAATTCTATCTTTAACAGTAGTTTTATCTTTTCAGATAAATTATTCAAAAATAAAGAGTACACTTTACCTTTTGAAGAGTTCATTCAAAGTCATCATCTAACTTATCCTGATAATCAAAAAGATTTTGATTACTTAGACGGTGAAATGATTTTCAAAATAGGTACAATAACAAAAGATTATTACCTATATCAATGTTCCGTACATGCTTTTTTAGGCTCGTCAGGGCTTTTCACTGAACCGGTAGCAATTAAAAATAATATAAAAGGAGGAATAGGTTATTTTGGAATAATGAATATTGCCTCATTCAGATTGCCATTAAAAGGTGTTAAATTGAAAAAGAACAGCCTACATCATCAAAAATAATTTTTGTCAATGAGGATTGATTGGGCATGAGCGATGCTTTCAGGTGATGGCGAAGGAGTGCCTTCAAGGGTGTATTGCATACCGAGATTTTTCCATTTGAATGCTCCGAGATCATGATATGGAAGAATCTCGATTTTTTGCACGTTTGTCAAAGTATCTATGAATTTGCTTAAGCGTATAAGGTCTTCGTCATTATCAGTAATTCCAGGAACTAAAACGTGTCTGATCCATACAGGTTTACCTATTTCGGATAGGTAATCGGCACAATCTAAAATATTTTTGTTATCATGCCCTGTAAGAGCTTTATGCTTTTCGCTATCTATGTGCTTTATGTCCAGCAAAATCAAATCCGTATAAAGCATTAGTTCTTCGAACTTCCCAAAAAACGTTCCTTGCCTACGGAAAGGTTGTGCAGAAGTATCCAAACAAGTATTTATTCCTCGTTCTTTAGCTTTCTTGAATAGTTCCATAAGAAAGTCTATCTGCATCAGAGCTTCTCCCCCGCTGACGGTAATGCCGCCTTCTTTTCCCCAATAACTTTTATATCTTTGCGCTTTATCCAATAATTCATCCGCAGACATTTCCATACCGCCTTTCCCTGCCCAAGAATCGGGATTATGGCAATAAAGACAACGCATAGGGCAGCCTTTTAGGAATATAATAAAACGAACCCCCGGCCCGTCTACCGAGCCGAAGGATTCAGTTGAGTGTATAAGACCTTTCACTTAACGGATTAAAGTCTTGTGTGATTCATACGTGCGATGACGTCCAATTGCTGTTCTTGAGTAAGATCTATGAATTTAACCGCATAACCGCTGACCCTGATAGTGAAGTTTGCATATTCTTCTTTTTCAGGATGCTCCATAGCATCTTTGAGTTTCTCCACTCCGAAGACGTTTACGTTCAAATGATGTGCGCCGGCATTGAAATACCCGTCCAATACTTTTACAAGAGTCTCTGTACGCTCTTCATCATTATGTCCGAGTGCTTCAGGGTTCATTGTCTGCGTATTTGAGATACCGTCCAAAGCATATTCGTATGGAAGTTTTGCTACGGAATTAAGAGAAGCCAACAGTCCGTTCTTCTCTGCACCGTAAGAAGGGTTTGCTCCCGGAGACAATGGCGTACCTGCTTTTCTTCCATCAGGCATTGCACCTGTGTACTTACCGTAAACAACATTTGAAGTAATAGTAAGAATACTTGTGGTAGGCTCCGAATCACGATATGTATGATGTTTTCTGAGTTTATTCATAAAGGTCTTAAGAAGCCATACCGCTATCTCGTCTGCACGGTCGTCATCGTTTCCGTAACGAGGAAAATCGCCCTCTGTTTTGAAATCGACAGCCACTCCGTTTTCATTTCTGACAGCTTTTACTTTTGCATATTTAATGGCGCAAATAGAATCCACCACGTGGCTGAATCCTGCAATACCGGTAGCGAATGTTCTTCTCACATCGGTATCTATCAAAGCCAACTCTGCTGCCTCATAGAAATACTTATCGTGCATATAATGGATTACATTCAAAGTCTTGACATATATTTCGGCAAGCCAATCCATCATGGCATCGAAACGAGGCATAAATTCTTCATAATCGATAACCTCCGATGTGATAGGTCTGTATGCCGGACCGCACTGTTCTCCGGATTTGCCGTCTACGCCGCCATTGATGGCATACAACAAGCATTTGGCAAGGTTGGCACGTGCACCGAAGAACTGCATTTCTTTACCTGTCTGGGTAGCGGATACGCAGCAACAAATGCTATAGTCATCTCCCCAAATAGGACGCATAACGTCATCGTTCTCGTACTGAATAGAACTTGTAGTAACTGAAATCTTTGAAGCGTATTTCTTAAATCCTTCCGGAAGTCTAGAGCTGTAAAGCACTGTAAGGTTCGGTTCAGGCGACGGACCCATATTTTCCAAAGTATGAAGGAAACGGAAATCATTCTTTGTGACCATGTGACGTCCGTCCTGTCCTATACCTGCCACTTCCAATGTAGCCCATACAGGGTCTCCGCTGAAAAGTTGGTTGTAAGATGGGATACGTGCGAATTTAACCATACGGAACTTCATTACCAAGTGGTCGATAAGTTCTTGTGCTTTTTCTTCTGTAAGCGTACCTTCTTTAATATCTCTCTGAATATAAATATCCAAGAAAGTAGAAATCCTACCGACTGACATGGCTGCACCGTTTTGTGTCTTTATGGCGGCAAGATAACCGAAGTAGAGCCACTGAACGGCCTCTTTTGCATTGTTTGCCGGTTTGGAAATATCATATCCGTAAGCGGCAGCCATTTCTTTCATTTTTACCAAAGATTTGATCTGCATGGATATTTCTTCCCTCAGTCTGATAACCTTATCTATCATGCCCTGGTCTCCTAATTTACGGAGGTCTTTTTTCTTCTCATTGATAAGGTAATCTATACCGTAAAGGGCTACACGTCTGTAATCACCTACGATACGTCCTCGACCGTATGTATCAGGCAGTCCCGTCAGAATGTGATTGTGGCGTACAAGTCTCATCTCATCGGTATAAGCATCGAAAACGCCGTCATTGTGAGTTTTCACATATTTGGTAAAAATCTCGTTCAATTCAGGCGATAGAGTGTAGCCGTATGTAGAGAGAGCCTGCTCTGCCATTTTGATACCTCCGTAAGGCATGAATGCACGTTTAAGCGGCTTGTCTGTCTGCAATCCGACTACGGCTTCCAATTCTTTGGTATCTTTCCCTATATATCCCGGACCGTATGCAGTAATATCTGAAACGACTTCCGTTTCCATATCCAAGACTCCGCCTTTTGCACGCTCTTCTTTTTGCAAAGCTTGCAATTGCTTCCATAGTTTTTCTGTTGCTGAGGTAGGATTTGCAAGGAAATCGCTTCCACCTTCATAAGATGTAAAATTCTTTTGGATAAAATCCCTGAGGTCAACTTCTGACGTCCAATTGCCGCCGTTGAATCCTCTCCATTCTGATTTCATAATATTGAAAAATTATAAATTACGATAATAAAACGCCTATTCACGCGCCTGCGTCGAATAGAGTGCAAATATAGATATAAAAAAATTACATTACAAATACCAAATTAATATGATAAACGGATAAATATTTTATAGGAAGATACCACCAAATGGGGATAAAATTTTAAATAAAATGTAATAAATAGTTATTTTATGGTATTGTCCAAAGTCGGCAAAACCTCCAATTTTGTACTTGCTAATTTTTAAGAATTCAAATATTAAAATAATAAAACTATGAAATTCAAATTTATTGCGGCTGCGTGCCTTACATTATTATTCGCTTTTTCTTGTAAGAAAGACGAACAACCAAAGAGACCTAATGCGGATATTGCTTTTTTAGTACCGGCTTACGGCAATTGGGTATATGTGGATTTGGAAACTCGTAAAACAGAAGTCAGAGAAGATACACACGAGTGGACATACAGTAAAACATCAAAGAAGAGAGAAGCAAAACCTGATAATGCTCCGGCAAAGTATCACCTTGCTTTTTGCGGCTATGATGTAAATGTAAAGGATGGTGAGGTTTTGGAGACAAAAGAGACTTCTTTCGATAAAATAGAAAAAGCCCCTGAAGGAACTTATGTAGGAAATAAGGAAACTACCGTATATATGGATTTAACGAAGATGACAGAGGGTATTATAGGAATGGCTAAAGTTCAAATTAATAGCGAATTGAGTAAATGGGTAAGCAAGAAAGGAATGCCTCCGGTATATACATTGAACAATCATGTGTTTGTAATTAAATTCAAGGATGGGAAAACGGCTTTGATTCAATTTCTGGATCATCATGATGCCACAGGCAATAATAAAGAAATTAGTTTCAATTTTAAATTCTTGAAATAGTTGATTTTTGATTAAGTGATTAAATTTTTTAATGAAAAAATTTATATACATTTTATTTTTTATTTTTGAGTTAGCGGTGGCGAATGCTGCCGCTAACGTCCATAATCCTTCTTCTGCATCGAAATTCAAGGTTTTGGGAATCGTGGTTTCGGAGAGGAATGAGCCTTTACCGGGCGCTTTTATTACAGTGGAGGGAACAAATATCGGCATGGGAACGAATGCAAACGGGGAGTTTGAGATAAGTTTGGGAAGAAACAGGACCTATAAGCTTTTTGTGAATTATATGGGTTATAAGCAGAAGGAGTTGAGCGTATCGGAAACGGATTTGAATAAGAATTTGAGGATAAGCCTGATACCTGCCGAAACAGCTTTGAATGAGGTGGTGGTGACGGGAACGAGGAATGAGCGTCCGTTGAAGGATGTGCCGGTGATAACGAGGGTGATTTCGAATGAGGAGATTAAGACGATTAATCCGGTGGACCTGCCTTCGTTGCTGGAGTACACGTTGCCTGGAATACAGTTTTATTATAATACAATGAGCCAGGTGTCGGAAATTACGTATCAAGGGATGGATGCCAAAGCTGTGTTGTTTTTGTTGGACGGTGAACGGATAAGCGGAGAGAGCGGGGCGAACAATATTGATTATAGCCGTTTTAATATTGATGATATTGAGCGTGTGGAGGTGGTTCGCGGGGCTGCGGCGACATTGTATGACAGCAGGGCAATCGGTGGGGTGATTAATATCATTACGAAGAAGAGCGTAAGACCTTTTGACGGAAATATCAATTCGCGTTATGCGGGGAGGAACGGTCAGTCGGTGTCGGTGTCCGGAGGAGTGAATCTTAAGAAATTTTCGTCTTTGACGTCTGTCGGTTATAGAGGGCGCGGTACGTATACTATTAAGGATGAGAAAGGTAAGATAAAGGAGACGATTAATCCGGATGGAACGGTAACAAAAGAGGAATTGCCTCCGGAGAAAGTGAATATTTATGGTTATGCTATTTGCGATGTGTCGCAGAAGTTTTCTTTTAAGTTCAATGAGCGTTTGAGTGCGGATTTAAGGGCTTCTTATTATATAAACAAAAGGGATACTTATAGCGGTAAGCGTTTTCATCAGACTTATGAGGATTTGATTTTGAGCGGAAGGGTTAAGTATCAAATAACCCGGAAACAAAATCTGGATTTTTCTTATACGAGGGATAATTACGTTAAGAACAATGTTTTTAATTTAATAAAGGGAAAGGAGGAAATTTATAAAAATAAGAATAATACTGTGAGACTGTATTATTCCGGAACTTTCGGGAAGCATACTTTGAGCGGAGGCGTTGATTTCATTCAGGAGAATTTGAAGCACCATTTCATGAGGGATACTGCGGAAAGAAGAATGATACAGTTTTCGGGCTGCTTGCAGGAGGATTGGCGCATTACGGATGACCTGAATGTGGTAGTGGGAGTAAGAGGCGATAAAGGAGGTAATTATAAGTTTCACCTGACGCCTAAAATTTCCGTTTTGTATCGTCCTTGGAAACGTCTTACTTTCAGAGCAGGCTATTCGCATGGTTATCGCATTCCCAATTTGAAGGAGCTGTATCAGGAGTTCAATATGGGCGGCGTGATAATGATGTATGGTAACAAGAATTTGAAACCGGAAGAGGGTAATCAGTTATCATGCTCGGCGGAGTATGATCACAAAGGCTTGAACATAGCTGTTTCGGGGTATCATAATAATTATAAGAATAAGATAGATTATGATTACATAAATCCCGGGAAAAGCATGGATATGCAATATGTAAATAAATATAATGTAAAAACGACAGGAGTTGAGATTACAACGAATTATAAATTTCCTTTCGGTTTGGGTTTATCGGGAGCATACACTTATATACATGATTACAATGTAAAAGACGGGTACAATATGTCTTGGTTGCGTCCTCACAGTGCGCGTTTCAGTGCAATGTATAAATTCAGAATCGGTAAAAGTCATGAGAGCATAGGACTGAATTGCCAATGGGTATCTGCCATGACAAGATATTCTTTTGACGGGAAAACAAAATCTTATACACGTTATAATTTTGATCAAAGAACTTTATGTTCCGTTAATTTACGTTCAGAGCCTATCAGAGGGATCAATTTGGGCTTTATGATTGATAATATTTTCAATTATAAGGATAAAGCGGCTGATTCTGCTGTGCAGTTGCCGCAAAATGGTATTACCTTTGTGTTCACAATAGGCATTAATATTTCGGATCTGTTAAAACTTTAATACAAATGAAAAAGAAATTAGTAATTATTTCGATTGTTTCGGCTTTACTAATAATTTGCGTAACCGCTTGGCATCTTTGGTTTAGCGCAACAAAAGTGGCTTTCATTAACTATCAAGCTATAACTCTTAGCAGGATTGCTAAAGCGAACAACAACCCTTTTATCAAAATAAAGAATGTAGATCTTGAGAATCTGGAAGAGCTACGTAAATACGATGCGGTGTGCATGGTATCGATGGGATTGAAGCTCACTTTGGATCAACGGGAGCTTTTGGAAAAGGTTCAAAAAAAAGGAGTTCCATTCGTATGTACGATGATTACAAATCCGGAGAATGATTTTACTTCTATGGATTCTCTTTCTGCCGTAAAATTAAAAAGTTATATAGATAACGGAGGGCAGGAAAATTATCGAAGTATGTTGAACTATATCAGGAAATACATAGATAAAAAAATAATTTCCGCTCCGGAGCCTCACGAAGTTATTGAGCAGATTTACGGTCTGATTTATCATCCGGCAGGAAATGAGGATGATGATTTGCAATTTAATTCTATAGCTGAGTACCATCGTTTTTTGAAGAAGTCGGGACTTTGGAAAGAGAATGCTCCCGGTATTTTGATTACCGGTACAATGGGAGAGCCTTCCGAACTTATTTCTTCTTTGGAAAAGACAGGAAATATTGTTTATCCAATTAACTCGATAAGAAGTTTTATTGAGTCAGGTCATTCAGACAGCGTAAATGTATCCGCTCTCATAAATATGGCTCACGGAAGACTGGGGGACAATATCGTAGAATTTTTAAAATCCAAAAATATACCTCTTTTTGCTCCTCTTAATGTAAATCGTCCTGTGGAATCTTGGGAAAAAGATAAAATGGGTATGAGCGGAGGTTTCTTATCTCAAAGCGTTGTGACACCTGAAATAGACGGAGCATTAAGATCATACGTATTATTCGGACACTACAAAGGTAATGACGGACTACAATACGTGGCAGCCATACCTGAAAGATTAGAGAATTTCGTAGCAACGATAAATAACTATATAAAACTGAAAAGCAAACCGAATAAAGACAAGAAAGTTGCTATTTATTATTATAAGGGTCCGGGACAAAATGCGATGACGGCAGGCGGTATGGAAGTGGGACCATCTCTTTACAACCTTCTTGTAAAATTACGCAATGAGGGATATAATGTAGAAGGATTGCCTGCTTCTCCCAAACAGTTGGAACAGTTAATACAAAAACAGGGAGCCGTATTCGGTCTTTATGCCAAAGGAGCTTTTGATGAGTTTATGAAAACAGGGAAACCTGAACTTATTTCGAAAGAGCAATATGAGGAATGGGTGAAACTTTCTCTCAGGCCGGAGAAATATGCTGAGGTGGTAAATGCGGACGGCGAATTTCCGGGAGAGTATATGGCTACTTCTGACGGGAAATTAGGTGTTGCACGCGTACAATTAGGAAATATCGTGTTATTACCGCAAAATGCGGCAGGAAAAGGTGATAATTCATTCAAAATCGTACACGGTACCGATGCCGCTCCGCCTCATACATATATTGCTTCTTATCTTTGGGTACAGCATGGATTTAAAGCAGATGTATTAATACATTTCGGCACACATGGAAGTCTGGAATTTACTCCTAAAAAGCAAGTCGCTTTATGTAATAAAGATTGGCCTGATCGTCTTGTCGGAAATACTCCGCATTTTTATCTATACACTATCGGAAATGTAGGAGAGGGCATAATAGCAAAAAGACGTTCATATGCAGGACTTCAATCGTACCTCACGGCACCGTTTATGGAAAGTAATTTGAGAGGGACATACAGAGAACTTGCCGAAAAGATAAAGATATATAATTACAAATTAGTCCATAAGAAAGAAGATGCCGAGAAGGCTTCTTTAGAGGTTAAAAAAATTACTTTGAAGTTAGGAATTCACAGGGAGTTAGGATTGGATAGCATTAAGACAAGACCTTACTCTGAAGATGATATATTAAGGATAGACAATTTCGCGGAAGAACTGGCTACTGCGAAAATAAACGGAAGACTTTATACTTTAGGTGTCCCATACGAGCCTGAAAGGATTAACAGCAGCGTTTACGCAATGAGTACTGATCCTATTGCATATTCTGTGTACGCTATCGATAAAGCATTGGGAAGAGCTGATAACAGTTTATTGAAGCGTAAAGCTTTGTTTACGGAGAAATACTTAAATCCCGCAAAAGAACTCGTAGGGAAAATACTCGCTAATCCTTCATACGCCAACGATGCAGTTATTTGCAAAATCGCTAATATATCAATGGAGCAACTTAATTCAGCAAGAGAAATGCAAAAGGCTCTTTCTGCTCCTAAGGGTATGCTGGCAATGATGCAAATGATGATGAGCGGAGGGCCGCAAAAAGGCTCCATGATGCCAAAAGGAATGCCTTCTATGAAGAAACCGTCGGGAAAGCATGGTAGCGGAATGATGAAAGGCAAAAAAGAATTTGCTTTTGCCGTTACGGAATTGGAGAGAACTATCAAAAATGTAAATCTCTACAAAAAAAACCTCTCAGAAAGTCCTAAAATGGAGCTTAACAGCATGGCAAATGCTATGAAAGGAGGTTATACCGTACCTTCTCCCGGAGGAGATCCCATTGCAAATCCAAATACTATTCCTACCGGCAGAAACCTTTACGGTATAAATGCAGAGGCAACTCCAAGCGAATCGGCATGGGAAAAAGGAAAAGATCTTGCTGAAAAGACTATAGAAATGTACCGCAGACGCCACAATGACAGTATTCCTCGTAAAGTAAGTTATACTTTGTGGAGCGGCGAATTTATAGAAACGGAAGGCGCCACTATTGCTCAAGTATTGTATATGTTGGGTGTAGAACCTATCCGAGATGGCTTCGGAAGGATTAACGACCTAAAATTAATTCCTTCTGAAGAGTTGGGCAGACCTCGTATTGATGTTATCGTTCAGACTTCCGGTCAACTCCGCGATTTGGCTGCATCAAGATTATTTTTGATAAACAAAGCAGTAGAGATGGCTGCCGCTGCAAAGGATGATAAGTTCGAAAATCAAGTGGCAGAAGGTTTCAAAGAAACTGAAAGAGCATTGACAGAAAAAGGCGTATCGCCAAAAGAAGCACGTGAACTTGCTTCAAGACGCGTATTCGGAGGAGTAAACGGTAATTACGGTACCGGCATTCAGGGAATGGTAATGAGCAGCGATCGCTGGGAGAGCCGTGCAGAAATTGCAGATACATACCTAAACAATATGGGCGCTTTCTACGGCGATAGCAAAAATTGGGAACAATTCAGACAATATGCATTTGAAGCCGCTCTTACTCGCACGGATGTCGTGATACAACCTCGTCAAAGCAATACTTGGGGAGCATTAAGTTTGGATCACGTTTATGAATTTATGGGAGGTCTGAACTTGGCTGTAAGACAAGTAACAGGAAAAGATCCTGATGCTTACTTGGGAGATTATCGCAACAGGCGCAATATGCGTATGCAGGAAGTCAAAGAATCCATAGGTGTTGAAAGCCGTACCACTATCTTTAACCCAACCTATATCAAAGAGCAGATGAAAGGCGGTGCAAGTTCGGCAGGAGGATTTGCTGAAATCGTACAAAACACTTTCGGTTGGGAAGTAATGAAGCCTTCCGTAATCGATGATGAGATGTGGGATGAAATCTTCAAT
Organism: Candidatus Cryptobacteroides sp.; assembly: GCA_052173975.1. GTDB lineage: Bacteria > Bacteroidota > Bacteroidia > Bacteroidales > UBA932 > Cryptobacteroides. The sequence continues at coordinate 56,898 of JBQMXN010000004.1, forward strand.
GTCTATGTGAAAGATAAATTCAATCTCGGAGTAAAAGAATTCTTTGAGGAGCGCAATCCGGCAGCTATAGAAGAGATGACGGCAGTAATGCTTGAATCCGCAAGAAAAGGTATGTGGAAAGCTTCAAAAGAGCAAATTCAAGAACTTGCCTCTCTTCATGTGGAATTAGTAAACAAATTCAAACCTTCTTGTTCCGGATTTGTGTGCAATAATGCCAAACTAAAGAGTTTCATTAAAGAAAACAACAAAAACAAGTCCGCAAATCAATCTTACGATGCGCACATCGGTAAGATAAGAGAAACAAGCGTAACTGCCAAAAAAGGCATGAAAATGCAGAAAGAAACACTCTCTGACAGCAGTTCCGAGAAACGCACATTAAACAACATTATAGTAGCCGTCGTAGCACTCACTATCATAGGAGGACTTGTATGGATTGTCCGCCGAAACAATAAGTTGAGAAAAATGAACTAAAATGGCAACTGTAATATCCATACTTATGATTCTTGTCTGCTTCAATTTTTTATTGAAGCAGACTTTTTCAGGTTGGCGGAGCATGGCAATCACCACCGTTATTTTGGCTTTATTCGCAGCAATGATGTGGCATGTTGCCATAGAACAATCTAAAACCCAAATAGCGGACTGGATAGAAAATACCGAATTGATGCGCAACATTTCAGTAATATTAAGTTTAGATGCCATTATTCAATTAGCATTTGGGATTATGGCAGTAAAGAGCTCGGAGAAACGCAGCGTAAAGATTTTCAAAAAGTTTTTAAAACATTATCCGGGATTATTGATTTTTCCGGTAACTTTCGGTATTTTAATAGAACTTATTTTTATGCTGCCCGGCACATCTTTCAGCCTAATCGCTTACCTGCTTGCCGCTTCAATCCTTATAATCGTACCGGTCGGTAGCCGTCTCTTACGAACTCTTCTCCCTGAAAGCGATTTAAGATTGGAAATACTGTTTCTATCCAATGTCCTAGTGGCGATGATTGGCGTAATAGCGACAGTCAACGGAGAAACGCAAAATAAACCTGCCAACAATGTGGATTTTTATGCCCTTTCAGGCGTTATTTTATTCCTTATAGCAGGAACTATCGCCGGGATAGGAATAAACACATTAAAGCAAAGAAAACGTAGAATTAAAAACAATTAATGAAATGAATTACATATCAGACTTTTTATTTTGGATTTCAACAGGGCTTTTGGTCCCTGTTATCATCTTATTGCTACTTCTTTTCGGCAGAGCGCTCCTGCTTATCGGTACTTTTTTCGGTCAATACATGAATATGAGAAAAGTCCAAAACATCGTAACCAAAGAGATAGAAACACTTACGCCCTCCAGCATCGACACTTTAGAAGAGCGACTCCCCAAGCAAAACGGCTCACTCCTACTCACCTACTTGCATAAACTCTTAAAAGCGGAAAGCCCGGCATACATAAACCGCCTGCTTTCCCAATACGAAATCGACACGGACAAAGAAATGGGCGTATCCAAAACCCTCTCCAAACTCGGTCCCGTCCTCGGTCTTATGGGCACTTTGATACCTATGGGTCCTGCTCTGGTAGGTCTTTCCACAGGAGACATCGCCTCAATGGCTTACAATATGCAAGTCGCCTTCGCCACAACGGTAGTCGGGCTTTTTTCAGGCATCATCGGCGTAGTAACACTCCAAATCAAAAAGAGATGGTATATACAAAACATGTCCCAATTGGAATTCATCGCCGAACTGCTAAACGCTAAAAAATTCAACTCATGAAACGCCGCAGACTCCTTTTCCAAAACGAAGACTTCGACATAATGAGCGTTGTCGGCAACCTTTTCGATGTCGCAATGGTCTTTGCCGTAGCCCTTATGGTTGCCCTCGTCTCACGCTACAACATGACAGAAATGTTCAGCACCGAAGACTTCACAATGGTCAAAAATCCGGGTAAACAAAATATGGAAATCATCACCAAAAAAGGCAAAACCATCGAACGCTACACCCCCTCCAACGATCAGACCAACACCGACGGCGCCAAAGGACGCAAAGTGGGAATCGCCTACGAACTCGAAAACGGAGAGATAATCTATGTACCCGAATAAATAATTCCGCCTTTTAGCAGACTGGGAAAGGCCTTTCCCGGTCTGCTAAGGCAAAAGCGACAGCTCCCGCTCTCGCTAAAACCAAAATCCGAATATTGGCGGAGGTATAGCACTCCGCCAATACTTGTATTAAACAACTCGAGGCCCGGGTAAAGATACCCGAGCCTCGATGATTTTTACCTTTATTAAAAAACCGCTGAAATTTGGTGGTCCCAACAGGACTTGAACCTGTGACCCTCTGATTATGAGTCAGATGCTACTAACCAACTGAGCTATAGGACCATTTCAACAAAGATACCCCCAAAAGAGTATCTTTGCAAAGATAATAAATTCCGCCGAATCTCTAAAATAATCTTTCAAAAACTTTATCGACCTTGGAATTCTCCATCAAAGTCAGACTTTGATTTCAACCTCTACACCTGAAGGCAACTCGAGTTTCATAAGAGCATCGACGGTCTTCGAATTAGAATCATCGATGTCGAGAAGTCTACAATAAGAGTCGAGTTCAAACTGCTCGCGAGATTTCTTATTAACGAAAGTCGAGCGGTTTACCGTGAAGATTTTCTTATCCGTAGGAAGAGGAATAGGTCCATTCACTCTTGCACCGGTAGACTTCACTGTGTCTACGATCTTAGCAGCCGATTTATCAACCAACATATGATCGAAAGACTTAAGTTTTATTCTGATTTTCTGACTCATATCAAAAATTCTTGTTTTAACCGTTAATAATACTATTCGTCATCCTCAGATACCTTATATCCGCTCTTCTCGATAACCTCTTTTGCAAGGTTAGCAGGAACTTCAGCATAATGGTCAAAAGACATCGTACTTGTAGCACGTCCTGAAGACAATGTTCTAAGTATAGTCACATAACCGAACTGCTCTGAAAGCGGAACAAAAGCCTTAATGATACGAGCGCCGTTTGCCGTAGAATCCATAGCATTAATCTGACCTCTACGACGGTTCAAATCGCCGACAATATCGCCCATATACTCCTCCGGAGTAACAACCTCCAGACTCATAATAGGCTCAAGCAACACAGGATGAGCCTTAGGGCAAGCATGACGGAAAGCCAAACGACCTGCCATCTCGAAAGAAAGCTGATCCGAATCCACCGGGTGGTAAGATCCGTCAAGCAACGTAACTTTCATAGACTGCACCTCATATCCGGCAAGGACACCGTTTGCCATAGCAGACTCCAATCCCTTCTGAACACAAGGAATAAACTCCTTAGGAATATTACCGCCCTTAACCTGATTATCGAATTGAAGACCGACAACACCCTCGTCAGCAGGACCGATATTTATAATAATATCAGCGAACTTACCGCGACCACCGGTCTGCTTCTTGAACAACTCACGATGCTGAACATTACCTGTAATAGCCTCTTTGTAATTAACCTGAGGAGCGCCCTGATTAATCTCAACGCCGAACTCACGACGAAGACGGTCGATAATGATATCCAAGTGCAACTCACCCATACCGCTGATCACTGTCTGGCCGGTCTCATGATCCGACTTAACAGTAAACGTAGGATCTTCCTCTGCCAACTTAGCCAAAGCCATTCCGAGTTTATCGAGGTCACCCTGAGTCTTAGGCTCCACTGCGACACCGATAACAGGATCCGGAAACTCCATTGACTCAAGAGTAATCTGAGCATCCTCAGCGCAAATGGTATCTCCGGTACGGAGATCCTTAAAGCCGACAGCTGCGCAAATATCTCCCGCCTCAACAGCCTCAATAGGATTCTGATGATTTGAGTGCATCTGATAAAGACGAGCAACTCTCTCCTTCTTACCTGTACGAGTGTTGAACACATATGTACCTGCATCCAACTTACCAGAGTAAGCTCTGATAAAAGCCAAACGACCGACATAAGGATCGGTAGCGATTTTGAACACAAGAGCGCTGAAAGGCTCAGTATCCAAAGGTTTACGCTCTTCTTCCTCACCCGTATTAGGATTAGTACCCTTGATTGCGCCTGCATCCAACGGTGAAGGAAGATAACGCATCACAGAGTCAAGAAGGAACTGAACTCCTTTATTTTTGAAAGACGAACCGCAGCAAGCAGGAACGATAGACATATTGATGGTACCCTTTCTCAAAGCCGCAATAATCTCCTCTTCAGTAAGAGATTCAGGATCCTCGAAATACTTATCCATCAAAGCCTCATCACACTCAGCCGCAGCCTCTACCAACTTATCTCTCCATTGAGCAGCCTCAGCAGCATACTCTTCAGGAATATCTTTAATTTCATAATTCTTAAGTTCATCAGTACCATTATAGAAATATGCTTTTTTAGCAATCAAATCTATAATTCCGAGGAACTTATCTTCCGAGCCCATAGGGATGCAGATAGGAACCGCATGAGCTCCGAGTTTAGTTTTCATTTCCTCAACGCAAGCAAGGAAGTCCGCACCCACACGGTCCATCTTGTTCACGTAAGCGATTTTCGGAACACGGTACTTATCAGCCTGTCTCCATACTGTCTCCGACTGAGGTTGAACTCGTCCAACAGCACAAAAAGTAGCGACTGCTCCGTCAAGCACACGCAAAGAACGCTCTACCTCAACGGTAAAGTCAACGTGACCCGGAGTATCGATCAAGTTGATCTGATATTTGTTTCCGTCGTAATTCCAAAAAGCGGTCGTAGCAGCAGAAGTAATGGTGATACCTCTCTCCTGCTCCTGAACCATCCAGTCCATTGTAGCAGCACCCTCATGAACCTCTCCGATTTTATGGGTCTTACCCGTATAGAAAAGGATACGTTCGGAAGTAGTGGTCTTACCGGCATCAATATGTGCCATGATACCGATATTTCTTGTGTATTTAAGATCTCTCTTTGCCATTTAACTACAATTTTAGAAACGGAAGTGAGCAAATGCCTTGTTAGCCTCTGCCATTTTGTGCATGTCCTCTTTTCTCTTGACTGCACCACCTTCGTTGTTGTAGGCTGCAACGATCTCAGCACATAATTTTTCTGCCATCGAGTGGCCGGAACGTTTACGAGCGAATGCGATTAAGTTCTTCATGGAAAGCGACACTTTCCTCTCCGGTCTCAACTCAGTAGGCACCTGGAAGTTCGCTCCACCGATACGACGTGACTTCACCTCAATCTGAGGAGTAACGTTCTCGAGAGCTTTCCTCCAAATATCCAGAGGAGCCTTGTCAGAATCTTTCATCTTCTCGCCTACCAATTCAATGGCATCGTAAAAAATAGAATACGCGATACTCTTCTTTCCTTGCAACATAAGATTATTCACGAAACGAGTCACCTCTGTATCATGAAACTTAGGATCAGGAAGTAGAATTCTCTTTCTAGGCTTCGATTTTCTCATTGTTTAGAAAAATAAAAGTGAAAATAAATAAAAAAATTACTTCTTAGCGGCCTTTGGTCTCTTAGCGCCGTACAGAGAACGAGATTGCTTTCTTCCCTCTACGCCCGCAGTATCCAAAGCTCCTCTAAGGATGTGGTAACGAACACCCGGAAGGTCCTTAACACGACCGCCTCTCACAAGCACGATACTGTGCTCCTGAAGGTTGTGTCCCTCTCCGGGGATGTATGCGTTGACCTCTTTTGTGTTAGTAAGACGTACACGGGCAACTTTACGCATTGCCGAGTTAGGTTTCTTCGGAGTAGTAGTGTACACACGAAGACATACGCCTCTCTTCTGAGGACAAGCATCCAACGCACGAGACTTACTCTGTGAAGTAATCACCTCGCGTCCTTTGCGAACTAATTGTTGAATTGTTGGCATAAATGATTGTTAATCTATAATTTATGTTTTTCCTAAAAATTAGGGCTGCAAATATACGAATAAATAATTTAAACCGCAAATACATTGCACACGCAAAATCCTCAAAATCACAATATCTGTGCCGAATGATTCTTCGTATCCACCTTCCCTATCACCCTCACCAACACCCCTTTCTCATCAAAAACGAACGTCTTTCTCAACGTTCCCACCGACACCTTACCATACATTTTCTTCTCGCCCCACGCACCCAACGCCTGCAAAACCGACGTATCCGTATCCGCCAACAAATCAAAAGGCAAACCATACTTCTCCCTGAATTTTCTGTGCGACTCCGCCGAATCCTTGCTCACTCCCACCACACGATATCCCTCAGCCAAAAACCTCTCAAAATTATCCCTTATATCGCAAGCCTCAGCCGTACACCCAGGCGTATTATCCTTAGGATAACAATAAATCACCGTCTTCCGCCCAAAAAAATCCTTTGAACGCACCAACACGCCGTCCTGGTTCAAAACCTCAAACTCCGGCATCAAATCACCAATCTCCATAACAAAAAAATTAAAAATTCACTCCCGCAAATATACACAAATTATTCCCCCGTTCGCATCCCTTTCGGACGGCAGTGCCTGCCCTCCCTCGGTCTGCTCAGGGAAAAGCCGCAGCCGCTTTTCGCGCCTGCTGAAATCTCAAGAAGAAGATTGGCAGCGGACACAGCCGCTGGCCAATCCCTCTAAAACTATAATACAGTCCCGGATCTAAATATCTCTTGAAGTTCAGAAATTGATTTCAATAATTCTTCAAAAGAAGGCTTCTCCCCATAAATCATCGATTCCATCATTACTTCATAATCATATCTCCATATATCAAGAATATCTTCTCTTGGCACAATTTGAATACGCTTTTTCACATCCGGAGTATAATCAACATTTTTTACAGACGTATAAATTTCCCTGTGGTGTCGAATTGATTCCCACAATACATCATCCTTAATAGCTTTCCATGCAAAATCCTTATTCATCATTGAATACAAATCATACAAGTGACGACTTTTACGCTCCGCTCCTATTCCATTATTAGCAATAGAAAACAACTCATGAAGCAAAAAAACCTTCTCAAGAAAAGTTTTCGCAGGTACAGACGTGTAAACATCACTATCTTCCAATGGCATAATTAATACATTTTCTCCAATAATACTTTGGACTTTAATTGGTTCATAAGGTTCAATCAAAGAACGAGCACCAATTTCCAACACAATATCAGGTCTAAGATATTTTAAATCATCATTAAATACGGACTTATAATGGAGGTAAACTTGGCGTGGTTCAGGATAAGTATTATCACCGTATCCATTTGCCTGAGCATTTACAGTAATAAAACTATCCAATCCTTGTTGTTGAAGTTTTTCACAAATCATAGGAGTAAGCGTATCAATAACAAAAAGTGATGACGCCTTCCTTAATTTCTTTATTTTTCTCTTCGTAATATCACTTTCCGATAACCCAAGAAAAACAGGATCAATGGCAAGATCTATATCTTCAGAAAAACGTTCAATAAGTTTCCATCCTTTACTTAGGCTCGTACCTCCTTTAAAAATAAGATGTTGAGAAATAGGTAAAGAGAAAACCAACTGTAATACAGCAGTCACCCAAAAATCTTTTTCTATTGCCTGAGCAGGCAAACCCCGTTTGCTTGAGATTGATTCAAAAACACTCCTACGGTCTGAATCAGATAATTTAAGAAACTTCTTCATATAAACCAACTATAAATTCCCTAACTTTTGTAGTCATCAATTTCAAATCAGAAGCCGCAATATGAGGATTTTCATTTAACGCTGCCTTAATAATAGAAATCTGTTCCTTTGTCAAATCTTCCACCTTCCAATCCTTAAAAGCAGTCATCAGCAAAAGAGCCAAATTACTACGAATAGCAAAATATCTTGGCGAAGAATGCTTAAATTTAACACTTCTTCCATCACCAAGATCAATATTACGTGACACTCCATTCGTCAAATAAACAGCATTCATCGGTATCTGCTGAGTAAGCCCCAACTGATATTGAGCATAAATCCCGGTAGGTACAATTTTCGCTCCATCCTTTTTAGCAACAGCTTTAGCAATATCCTCAACAGATGGCTTTACAACTCCAAGCCCATATACTCTTTCAATTTTAGGATAACAATAAATACCACGAGCGACTCTTAACATAATTTTCCGTTTCGTCAAACGCTCCAATGCTTTATTAACAGAATTTCTATTGCCATATAGCACAAAATCACCGACAAAAAACACAGAACCTCTTCCGCATTTTTTCACTTTATTAAGTACCTTATTTTCAATATTTTCAATCATACTATTATCTCTTTTTCGTCGCGAAATAATACATTATTTACGACCACTAAGGTACAAATACTTTAATAAATAACTACAATAACCTTCAATTTTTCTTTTATTCCCCCGTTCGCATCCCTTTCGGACGGCAGTAGCCTGCCCTCCCTCGGGTTGCTCAGGGAAAAGCCGCAGCCGCTCACGCGACTGCTGAAAACTCAATACGAAGATTGGCAGCGGACACAGCCGCTGACCAATCCCTCCCACTACCGTGAGGGGATGCATCTTAGCATCCCTCACCTGCTCTTCCTCGCCTCTGCTCGTCAACCCAACGGACTCTTAAGCCTACACTTCTAATCTCCCCAATCGTCAGTCGGGTATCTTAACTATCCCTACGCAACTCTATATATTCCCACGAAACAAAGTTACCAAACATCTTAACTATAAATACCCACTGAAACGGAAAATATACGTTTTCATAGATAAAAAACGTATAAACTATCTTTTTATACCCTATTCTTTAAAGTATTTTCTTTTCTGATGGTAGAGTTGATTTCAATCAAAGGCTATTTCATAATATCATTACAATGTGATAGTCAACGATTGATATTTCTTGAATTTATAAACTTTAAAGCGTTAATCTTCTTGTGTGTTGTATGGAGTTGCAATGTGCGACTGTGTCATCCATGACATCATAAATGGAGGGGACCCACGCCGTGCGTGGGGAGGAAAAAAATGGTGGTTGGAGGTGAAAAAGCAGGGTAAAAGTATAAAAAATATCGGCAGCTGAATGGCTGCCGATAAGGATTTGATACAAAAATTATAAGATTTTGTAATCTTTTTATTGCTCTTGTGCAGGGCGAACCGTAAACCCGTAACTACGGCTGGAGTAGTACAGCGGGCTGACACGGCCCGAGTTGAAGTACAAGTCCCGACCGTAGTCCGGGCTGACCGGGCCGGCTACCCAATAGGACCCGTTCGTAGCAACGCTGACCACCGAGCCGGAGCTGTTGTCGCGGCGGCCGGTAGCAGGGAAGAAAACTATGCTACCTTGTTTGTTTGGTTTAGTGTAGAAATTCCATCCTTTATTAAACCCTCCATTGACATTATATTCAGTAGGATTAGAGGCCTCCTTTCCTGTAGTAGTAAACCCTGTGAAAGCATTCGGTGCCGGGAGAGTATACCCTACGGGGCTGGGGTCGTACACAGTCTTAATTACTTTATCATCATTGGCATCAGTCCTTTCATTATCCGTACTCCACAAATTATAATACTTACCGTCCATATCCCCATTGATATTGAACTTATGAGGGTTACGGATGTACTCCTTAATATCAGCAGTATTCAATCCTCTGGCTTGGAAAGCATATTGTGCATCCGTAGTATAGCAAGTCTTATCTTTACCATCACCCGCAGTAATGCCATTACCAGGAAGCATAGGGTCTTTTCTTCCCCACTGATAGAATGTACAGTTGCCAATCTTTTTGTCTCTTTCTATGAAATGCCCTTTTTGATTAAATGCTAAATCAGCAGTTTTATTTCCGCTTTGTTGTTTAATCCTGATTTTTACTTCTCTTTGTGCATACTCTGTAGCATTACCTAACCCGCACCACCCGAGGTTTACGGGTAGTATGTTGTATTTGTAACCACCATGATTGGTAATTTCTACCGGAGTAAGGTCCTCTTCTGTCACCCATATGTGCCAACTCCAAAGGATGGTGTTGGAGTTATCCCTTACAGCAATAATAGCATTTCCGTTATGAATAGTGGCTTTGTTTACTTCGAACTTTACGTATTGATTAGCACTGTCAAATGAAATGTTCGAAATGAGGTCTTTCGTGTCCTGCCAGATGAGGCACGCATTGTCGATGTTATCTATCTGCGGCTTATCTATTGCGTTTCCATCTGCTTTGATAAAGTTCTTAAGAATGTTAGCTCCATTTTTAGTCGACGTGTACGCGCTTGTATTATCCTGCCCATTCTTACGTGAGTTACCATAGACTGTTGGGAACTTATATGTTCCCGGGTTATGAATGACATAACAGTTTGCCGTTGTCTGTCCGTTGCTGTGCGTGTTCCCGTGTATATCTCTGTGCGCAAGGTCTACGTCATTAAGAATCTCTCTTGCTTTGAGTATGTCGGCACTTGTGCCTCCAATTGTCTTCTCCTGTGCCGTAAACTTGGCAGTATATGTCTTTGCTGTTAAATCTCCATTCTCTTCTTTTGTTGTCAAAGTAAGATAGTCGGGTTTCTCTGCTTTCCATGTATTACCTCCATCTGTTGAGAACTCCATTGTCCAAGGCATGAACTCCTCCTTTTCTCCTACTTTCTTTATACTCTTAACGGAATAGCTTAAATCTCCGCTACCATCATACTTCGCTTCGCCTGTCACCGTTGCTTCCAACACAAAAGTAGTATCCTTTTTCGGTTCCGGCTGCTCCTTTTTGCAAGCCAATGTCATTGTCGCAACGACTGCCGCAGACAATACAATTCTAAATAAATGTTTCATATACATATAATTAAAAATTTAACTTAATTTCTTTGAAGCACGAATGCAAAACAGCAATAACACTCCTTTTCCAGTCATTAATGACCGGGAATTCAGTATAACTGTATGAAATATTTTAATGAGAGTGAGAGAAAGACTGAATTTATACGGGAGTACAGAGCAGGTATTACGGAAACATACCGCGGTTTTACCCCCCCCAATATAATATGTTGATTATCAGTCATTTTGTTTACCTTTTACCTTGTTTCAAGGTATTTGATATGCAAAGGTATAAAAAATACTCGAATAGGTAATAAAAAGATTGTTTTATTATCAATTAAGATAAATAGGAGAGCCGTGTGAGGGGTGAAGATAGCCATCACACGGTATTGAAGCGGGATTGGTCGGCGGCTGTGACGCCGCCAATCTTCTTCTTGAGTTTTCAGCAGGCGCGACAGCGTCTGCGGCTTTGCCTTAGCAGCCATAGGGATGGCATGTAAGTGCCGACCGAGAAGGGATGCTAAAAGGCGATTTTTAAAAATAATACTACATGATTTGTATACACACTTTTTGTTTGTACATTTTTTGTAGTATATTTGTGATAAAGAGGTATAAATTATGGAGACTCCGTTTATTTTTGGGAAAATTGCTACCAATAAGAATTTTACTGACAGGGAGCAAGAGTGCGCCGATTTGATTCTGAATTTCAAATCGTTAATCAATACCATTTTAATATCTCCGCGTCGCTGGGGTAAAAGTTCGCTTGTCAACAAAGCGGCAAAATTGGCTATGGAGCAGGATAAAAAATTGCGTATATGTTATATTGATTTATTTAATGTGCGCAATGAGGAAGACTTTTATTCATTACTTGCACAGAAAGTTATTGGCGCGACATCATCTAAATGGGAGGATGCAATAGAGAGTGCAAAAAAATTTTTCTCGCATCTTGTTCCTAAAATTTCCATTGGAGCAGAACTTACGAATGAACTTACAATAGACTTTGATTGGGAGGAGGTAGATCGTAATCCTGAAGAGATTCTTGACCTTGCAGAAAAGATTGCATTACAAAAAGGTATAAAAATAGTAATCTGCGTGGATGAGTTCCAAAATATTGCAGAGTTCAGAGAGCCTGAATATTTTCAAAAGAAATTACGCTCACATTGGCAACATCATCAGAATGTGGCTTATTGTCTTTATGGTAGCAAACGTCATCTGATGTTGGATGTGTTTACGAATTCGGCAAAACCGTTCTATAAATTCGGGCATTTTATGTTCCTTAATAAGATTGAAACGCCTTACCTTATAAATTTCTTTAAAAGTCGATTTGAAGATACTGGTAAAACCATAAGTGATGATGCGAGCCGGTTGATTGCGCAATTGGTGGATAACCACCCGTATTACGCACAACAACTTGCACAACAATCATGGCTTAGGACAGAAAAAGAGTGTACTTCTGAAATCGTACAAGAGGCGCATGCAGCTATAGTAGAACAATTAAGTTTGCTGTTCATAACTATTACGGAGACACTTACAACACAACAGTTAAATTACCTTAAAGCTTTAATTTCAGGAGAAAAATCGATTAGTTCTACTGAAGTTATGCACCGCTATCAAATAACATCTACGACATCAATTTCACGTTCAAAGGCTGCCTTGATAAAAAATGATATTTTAGATAGTATAGCAGGGAAAGTATCTTTCCAAGACCCGATTTACGCATATTGGTTAAAGACCGTGTATTTCGGTAAACAATGGAGATAAAAAACGTATAATTATACGTTTTTTTATCTTTTAAAGCGGGATTGGTCAGCGGCTCGTGTCCGCTGCCAATCTTCTTCTTGAGAGTTCAGCAGACGCGCCCAAGCGTCTGCGGCTTTGCCTGTGCAGCCTGAGGGAGGCAATTTTAGTGCCGACCGATAAGGATGCTAAAAGGCGAATTTTTTAAAATTCGTATTTAATGGCGATGGTAGGGTTGATGTACCAGCCTTTGGAGATGAAGTTGCAACTGATTTCGAGTTCGGTGCCGATACTGAAATTGAGGTTGTGCAAGCCTTTGATGGTGTTGAGGTTGTACCAGAGTTGGGGTTCGGTGAGGAAAATGAATTTGGTGTTTTGCCATGGTCTGTTTTCCATCCAGTAGTCGGCAAAGCCTGAGAAGAGGAAACGTTTAGAGGCGAAGTAGATGTTCCACACACCAGTGAGTTGGAAGTTGTGGATGTTGTTTTTGTTGCGTGGTATGAGTTTGTAGAGAGCGGCGAGTGAGCAGGTGATGGTGTAGTCTTTGTTTGCCCATGACCATTTGGGACCAAGCAACCATGCATCGTTGTAATTGCCTATGAATGTGTCTAATCCGCCGTTGTATTCGATGTGTGCGGAGATGGGGGCGTTCCAGAATTGGAAGTCGCGGGAGATTTCCCAGTATGCGCCTAAACAACCGCCTTTGTCGAGTGATTTGCCTGTGTTTTTGTCTATCAGCGTGCCGTAATTCATATCGACGAAAAAGAAAGTGCTTCCGTATTTGTCAGGGCGGAACATTTCGATAGTAGAGGTGATTGCGGGGCGGTCTATTTGGGCTTTTGCACCTTTGCCGTAAAGGTGGCGGCCGAAGTCGTAGTGCAGTTGTATGTTTTGTGAGATTGCAGGGATTAATGTTGTTAGAAGTAAGGTAATTGTAATAAACGTTTTTTTCATATTAGAATGTGAATTTTAATACTGTTAAGATTCTGTGATTGATTACTCTGCGGAGGTCTCCTGTTACAAATCCGGAGGCGCTTACTTTATTTGATTTTGCAAAGAAAGCGGAAGTAAGGTCGTACTCTATCCCCAAACTTAATTTTCCGAAGTTGTAGATTAATGATGGGGTAAAGCGTACGAGGCTTTTCATATTGATTGCACCGCTTTTGTTGTAATAGAAGTGTTCCGGTGCTACAAATCCATCGTTGTTTTTTGAGTAGAGTTTGTCTTTTGTGCCAAAGGATACGACATAACCGATCATACCAAGAATTTGCAATTTTTTACCGTATTGTGCGGAGATGAATGATGCGGAGGACTGCAAAGGGGTGTATTTATACGTGCCATCAGCTGTGATGTCCGAAACGCCATAACCTGAAAGGAGATTGAGATGTTCTCCGGCCTGCGCCAATGTGCTTTTTGCCTTTATTTGAAAGTCTTTGTAAGTATATTGTGCATATACAAATCCGGAAATTCCTGTAAAGCGTTCTTTGATTTTTTTTCTCGGGCTGATGCTCAATACGTCCACACCGATACGTGCAAGGAAGCCTTTGGCATTTTTGTAGGACAGCCCGGCATAGAACTCCGGCAGCATTCCGTACTTCATATAATCAGCAGATTTACCCGAAGGACCGGTCGGCAGATATTGCATCCCATACAAAATGCCTCCGGTAAAAGCGAAATTTTTAGAGAAATCATAGTTAAGCATTATCTGAGGCGTCCTGCTGAAAGGCGTAAATGGCGCACCGCTTTCTACATTGATTCCGTGTACCATATCTGCTGCCATCGGATGCCATGTCTGACCTATATTAAGTTTTAATTTCTGCCATGATAAAGTCAGTAATGCTTGACGGAGCCTCAACGTAGCCACATTTCCGTTCATACAATAAAAATCGCCTTCGATCTTTCCATCTACCTTCATCTTCCCCCATTGATAGCCTGTGATATTGATCCCCATTCTCGTCGTGACAGCCAGCAAACGAAAAGAAGGATTGGCATTTAAGTCTTGCCCTTCCGGCGAAAAGTTAGTGTCTTTCGGCAGATAGTAAAACAAGTCAAGAGTCCCCGCAGAATTTTCCCTCGTATCGAAAATCATATAGTTTCTGATGAAACCGTAAAATTTCAACTTGGAATTATTCCCCGTTTCGGCATTCGCCTTCACGGAAAAAATAAATATAAGGAATATAAAAAAGGTGAATAATTTTAATTTTTTCATGACTTACGTTAATCTTTCAATGCTTTTTCCAATTGCGATGCCAAAATGGAATAGTGTGATTTCAACAATTTATTCTGAGTATTTTTTTCTGTTTTTTTCAAGAATCCCGCCATTTCCGACATCAATAAATGATATGCAGGCCTTTTTATCATAGTAAAATCTTCCATCGGATTAAATTCAAATAACTTATCCGAAGACTCACCATAGATGCTCCTCAAAAAAGCATTAGATCCTCCTGCTCTGCCTTTACTCTCTGCACCCTTTATAATTGAGGCCACATATACATTTTGCAGCTGTCTATCATTTAACGTTAGTTTTTCTCCTCTTTTCGATTTTGCCCAAACAAACGAATCTATATCATATAGGAACTCCGTTAATGTATAAGCATTTTCAGGCTCGGTCTGTTCAAAGAGAGAAAGAGAAGCGATTGTTGATGCAGAAAAAAGGCTTTTGAACACTCTGGCTTGAATATTTGATATTGACTCGGTAATACCTATTTTCTCCGTTATCTCTTTCGGCTGCAGCCATGACGGCATATCATAGATATTTTCAAGAATAAACCGCAATGCTTTTTTTTGCTTTTTCTTATCTATGAAATGATAATTCTTTTTGCCGTCTCCTGCTACAGGTTCATCCATATATATACCTCCCACATACATTACCGCATGATATAGATATACTTGCAACTGACTTATCGTTTCGTGATAATATTCAGCCAACCTTTTGTAATCCTCCCCTTCTTTTACACACCATTCCGGCAAGTGAGCCATTATATATTTTAAATTAGCAATACCGTATTTACCTGCTTTCACAGCATCATCTCCCAAATCTTCCGATTGGCAAGACGGATCTATTGCATTAAAAAAGGTTTGCGGTCCGTATTTATACATAGGATCGTCTTTGTGCTCGTTTATCCAAGCATTCAGAACAAGTTTTTCTTCTTCAGGTGTTTTTGCCTCGGGAATAGATTTGTATCCCCATTTTATAGCGAACTTATCATATATGCCAAGGATCGGAGGGCGAAGGTTTGTAACATTATCGCCAGGTTGAGCGACATAATTATACCTTGCATAATCCATTATAGATGGTGTCGTCCCATATTTATCAGTAAAATTTTTAGAGCGAAGAGAATCCACCGGATATGCATGTGAAGCCCTGAAGTTATGTAACAATCCTAAAGTATGACCGACCTCATGCGCAGCAACATATCTAAGAGAGTTTCCCAACATATCATCATCGAATGTTTCTTTTCTTGCTCTCTCATCTACTGCTCCGGTCTGTATGAATTGCCAAGTATGCAAAATCTTTATGCTATTATAATAAAACAACACATCTCCTTGAAAAATTTCTCCTGTGCGAGGGTCTACGCAAGAAGGGCCACGTGAATTTTGAATATTCGTGGTAATCATACGATAGCAATTGAATCTTATATCATCAGGATCAAAATCCGGATCGTTTTCAGGATAATCTTTTGCCGTAATGACATTTTTGAATCCTATTTCTTCAAAAGCTGCATTCCAGTCTTCTATTCCTCTTTTGATATAAGGCCTCCATTTTGCAGGAATAGCAGTATCTATATAATAGATAATAGGTTTTACAGGCTCTACAAGCTCTCCCCTGTCGTATGCTTCTTTGTTAGATGGCTCAATATTCCATCTTTCTATATACGAGAAATTCTGTACTCCGTCTTTCTTATCCGTAAAATACTCTTTATGCAAATCAAAATAGCCTATTCTCGGATCGGAAATACGCGGACGCATTGGTTTTTCAGGCAAGACAATGATGTTCCTTGTCATAGTTACAAGGAACGGCTCACCTTTCAGGCTATAACCAAGCATTGATTTCACCTGAAAGTTATTCGGGAAGGTCTTAACTTCCAAAATATGAGAAGCATCTCTCCTTAATGAGCCACCGGGAGCATCTTTTGCAAACGGACCGATTTCATCTATATCAGAATCGAAAAGAGATGTTAAGTCCACCAAAACTCCGTGTTCACTATCTTGCGCTTCTATTTTAAAAGATTGCCAGATAGGATCCACGAAATTCCGGTTATACGATTTTACCAAAGAAGATTCCGGATCAACAATTGATTTATAATTCCTTTTATGAATAAAAAAATACTTTCCTTCTTTTGAAAATCTTATAAGTAAAGGTATTTGAGGCATATCTCCAGCGACCACTGTCTTATTGTCGCTGGTGGATGTTACCCTTGAAGTCAAAAGCAAATCTTTCCCAAATAAATCTTCTGAAATTGAAAAAAGATAACTGCCTTCTTTTTCAAATATTCCTATCAAACCGCTTTTATAATCAAAACCTTCGGTTTTTTTTATCCATTCTCCTTTTGCAGACATATTAAAATTAAATGCAAAAGAGAAGACTGAAATTGTAAAGAATAGTCTTTTAAAATTCATTGTGATTAAAGTGTCGTAATATCGTAACCTGCTTTTTTGAAAGCGTCTTTAAGTATATCGTATTTGGCTTGCATTTTAGGATTTGCCTGTAATATTCCTTTCAGCACATCTTTCTTTGTACTGAATATAAATCTTATCCATAGCAATGAATCCCTTTCTTTTTTAGGCGGTTCTACCCACCAACTATCTTCTTCTTTATCATATATACTGGTAAGTTCATCATAAGATACAAAGCCGTATTGATAGAAATTAATGCCGGCAGGATTTTCTTCCCATATCTTTTTATATTCTTCTTCTGTGGTTACAGTATAGAAACTCTCCGGTATGTTAAATACATTTTTAACGCTTCCCAAATAATCTACCCAATATGCTGCATTGACTTCTCCTGTGATCTTACTTTTTAACTCATCGGTAAGAGTCTTCGCTCCTTTGCAGGACATAGCCAAAAAATTGGTTGACGCAAAACCGTACAACTCCACCTTTTTTTCCACATAACTCAAAAGAGAAATCGAATCGGCAATAATGATAGAATAGGGTAAATTTGCATTTTTGAAGTCCTCTGAATATTTATTTGCAAAACATTCATTAAATAAATCAATACCTTTTTGCACTATTCGCGGATTTTGTTTTAAAGGGATAATATCAATATTATTCTTATCCTTAAAATTAAATCGATAATCCGAAATAGTAGGGTTTGTCAAAAAATACGTTTTGTATTTTTTATAAAACATATGTTTAAAATGCTGAATAGAATCAGACGGATTATCGCTTACATCATATTTATTAGGAAGAAGCGGTGCATGTATAGGTTTTTCTTTATAGCAACCGGTAATAGTCATAAGCCCGGCAACTAAAATAAATAATACTCTTTTCATGACTTTATAGATTTCTTTCTTTTCTTGGGAAAGGCAATGTATAATGTTTGTCTTTCTCTTTCAAAGTATAAATAGTAAAATTAGTTTTATTATCGGATGAGGTATATTTATGGGTCAATTCCGGTCTTCCCCAACGTCTTAAATCAAACCAACGATGACCTTCAAAACATAATTCCCACCTTCTCTCTGTTTTTACAGAATTAATTACAGTCTGCTTATCTCCTACAGTAAGAGGTGTAACTCCTTCTATCCTATACTTACGCAAAGTATTTAAATCTTCTATTGCTTTGTCCAATTGGTCTTGCTCTGCATAAGCCTCTGCCCTGTTAAGATAAGCTTCAGCTAATCTAAAAGCATAGCCCATCACTCTTTTGGAAGTAAGAGCATAATACTTAAATGGTTTAACCCTTGGCTTAGAGTTAGAGAAGAAAGCAGATTTCCTTTTATCCTTGGCAGCATAACTATCATAAAAAGTCGGAGAAACGACAAAAGTTCCTTTATCCGTATTACCTGCTGTAATATAACTTTTAGTAAGAGCATAACCGCCATAAGAATAGAGAATTTCCGTATTCTTAAAATCGATAAATCTATCCAAAGAATTTGCCGGACGTTTACTTATATCATATAAAGAAGCTCCGGATTTGGTGATGGCAAGCGTAGCATACTTTTCTGCTTCGGAATAATTTTTCATATAAAGATAAACTCTGCTTAAGAGCAACACGGCTGCACCATAGCCCGGTCTGAGAAGAGCCTTTCCGTAATTTGATTTTTCAAAATGATTAACGGCTCCTTTCAAATCAGAGATAATAATATCATAAACATCAGCCAAAGGACTTATGCTCAAATTATGATTATTAACATTCAAATGTTTATTTATCGGTACGCCAGCCGTCTTTTTTGCCTGCTCTTGAGACTCATAAGGATCTGCATAACTGTTTGCAAGCATAAAGTAAGCCCATGCACGTAAAAATAAAGCCTCTCCTATCAAATCGTCTTTTGCTTTTTCATCTGTAACTTCCATAGTATTTATTCTATCGAGAATAATATTGGAAATTACTATTTTATGATAATAAGAGCCCCAAGAATCATCTTCAAAAATATTATTATCCTGTGCTATTTCAGGATCATCTTGCCATGTATAATATCCCCAAGAATTAACTCTATTATCACGAAAGTCTTTCCTTCTCGGGTTAACTACCTCGTCTACATCATCTGTCATTACTTCTAAAAACTCGGACAGAGGTTTTGCAGAAGCAATATCAAAGCCTTCTCCTGCAATAAATTCCCTATAATCAGAAACAGTTTTCGGGACAAATTTATCTTGTGAAGTTTCAGCAAGAAATCCATTGCAAGATATTACAAGTAATATTGCTTGTATTCCTGCTATTATATTAAATATATTTTTTGCCATAACTAATACAATTAAAAAGTAAGATTTACGCGTAATGAGAATGTCCTTTGAGGTGGAATTGTTCCGGAATATAATGGCAATTGTTCCGGATCTTGCCCAACCAGCCTTTTATCTTTTATGACAAACAAGTTGCCCATTTCAAATGCAAGGCTTCCTCCTTTTATAAATTTTATTTTGTTGATCAATTTACGGTCAAAATCATATCTCAAACTTAGAGAACGACAACGCAAGAAACTGCTCGATACTACTCTGATATCGCTTTTATTATACATATCCCAACGATTTTCGGCAATAGGATACTTTCTCTCGTATGGGCCGAAAGCCAATTTATCATCAGATAAAGCAGGGATATTGGTATGTGCTTCATCTCCGGGTTTTCTCCATCTGTTTACAAATTCTTTCGACATATTTTGCTGAGGATAAGGAAGTCCTTGTCCTGAAGGAAGATACAAATCATTTAAACGAGTTTTTCCTCCGAATGAGAAAGAGAAGAGTGCATTTAAAGTAAAATTTTTCCATTTAAGAGAAGAAGAAAAACCTCCGCTCAAATCAGGTTCTCTTTTTCCTGAATACACAAAAGCATTTGCAAATGCCTCCTCCTTACTTTTATAAAGAGGCTCTCCGTGTTCATCTTTGTCTTGCTCTCCATAGAAAGTAGGAAGTCCGGTATTCGGATCAAGACCTTTGAATCTATAAGAATAAAAAGCATTCACAGGCATTCCGTTACGTATAACAGTACCATTTATATAATCTCTCCACTCCGGCTCGACATCACCTTGGTTAATGACTTTATTATAGTTTTTCCCTGAATTAAACGATAAACTCCAAGTCCAGTCTTTAGTTCTTACCGGGACAAAATTCAATGTTAGCTCCCATCCTTTATTAGATATATCACCGGCATTCATTACAACTGAATTTGCTCCATTGGATGGTTTGATTCGTCTTGTAATAATCTGATCATACCCCATCTTGTTATACAACTCCAATGAGCCTGAAATTCTACCATCCAAAAAAGCCCAATCAAAACCTAAATTATATGATACTGTTTTTTCCCATTTAAGATTATTGTTAGGGAACTGGGATAGCGTAGAAAGGAACTCATTCAAAGAGCTATTGTAGTTTCCGTGTTTTAAAATCAAATATGGAGTCTGACTAGGATGAACATTTCCTTGAATACCATAAGATGCACGAACTGCAAGTTCATTAATCCAAGAAACATTCCTTAACCAGTTTTCCTCATGAGCATTCCAACGTCCTGAAATAGACCATACAGGCAAAAATCTAACACTCTTATCTTGTCCGAATCTATTAGAGCCGTCGCTTCTGATATTGAAATTTGCAATATACCTATCTTTATAAGTATATGTAAATGCGCCGTAAAGAGATACGGTATTATAAAGGTTATCCTCAATCTTCGGTGATGTTCTTGCCACTAAATTCGCATAACCGATATATAATTTAGTATCAATTTCTGCAAATGTTTTACCTCGGAAAGGCATATAACCATAATCCATTCGAGAATAACTCTTATATTGCGAGGAAACCAATTCACTACCAAGCACTGCATACACATTATGAGCAGAATTGAATGTTTTATTAAATTCTAAACTATTCCTGAAAGTATAACGGATATTACGCGTATTCTTTGTTCTCAATTCACCGCCTACAGGAATCAAAGAAAATTCTGCATATTCGGAAGTTTCAGGTACTTCTGCACCATAAGGCAAGCCTCGTTTTGATGAAATATATGATGAACGAGCATCTGCCCAATCTTCTTCAGTAGTTATATTTCCACCAACGCCTCCAATAGAATTAAATCTCAAATAAGGTAATATTTTCCAATCAATAAAAAGGTTTGCAGCCATATTTTGATTTTCAATATCCTTCCCTGTTGTTTCCAACTCATTGAAAATATTAAAAGGAATAACTCCGAAACGAGCGGTACTATTAGGATAATATTGCAATTTACCATTCGCATCAAAAGGAGAAATTGCTCGCGAAGTTCTATATACATAATCCAAAACAGATATGCTGCTATGAGGATATTTAGATTTATTCAATCCCGTATTCAACTTCAATCCTGCTTTAAGATTGTCCGTAATAGAGGTATTGATTTTCAACATAGCCGTAGTACGTTCTACTCCTCCATATTTATGTACATCCTTTTGGTCCATTCTACCCAATGAAATATAATAATCCATTTTCTTTGTACCTCCGGAAATAGATAAATTATGCTGCATTGTAGGTGCATTATGAAACAGTAACTTCATCCAGTCCGTGTTAATCTCTTTTAACTCTTTTACACGTGCTGCGAATTGTTCAGGAGTATATTCCTTTTTCCAAAGTTTTTCCAAAGCGCCTTCGTATGCCAAACCGGTCGGAGCGTAACCTTTAAATTCCAAACCTTTGTCTGCGATTTCTTCAGACATTTCGATTCTCTCCTTAGAGTTCATTAAATTCAACTGACCATAATTAGGAGCGGCAGTAAGAGAAAAAGTACCGTTATAATTTACAGAAGTTCTTCCTTCTTTACCTCTTTTTGTGGTAACAACGATAACTCCATTAGCAGCTTTTGTTCCATAAAGAGCTGTAGCACTCACATCTTTCAAAATATCAATACGCTCAATATCGCTCGGATTCAATCCGGAAATAGCATTACCCACAAAGTTTACATTATCAATATTATTCAATTCTTCTACTGACACTGAAACAGGTTCATCAAGGACTATACCATCAACGACCCATACAGGCTCTCTATTTCCTGTAATAGATGAAGAACCGCGTATTCTGATTTTAGGAGCTAAACCGGGAGTTGCTGTCTGATTAAGTACAGAAATTCCAGCCACATTTCCCTGAAGCATTTGATCAAGGGAAGTAGCAGACGCAAGCTTTATATCATCTAATTTTACAGAAGTAATAGAACTCGATAATTTTCGTTTATCTATTTCTCGGAATCCGGTCATTACAACGCCATCTATTCCCAGATTAGAATAATTAAGCATTATAGAAAGAGTCTTTTCCCCTTTCCATTCAATTTCTTCAGACTTCATTCCTATAAAGGAAACTATTAGAATAGTTTTACCTTTTGAAGAAGGCTTAATAGAAAAAGAAAAATTTCCATTCACATCTGTAGATGTTCCGTGTTTTGTTCCTTTCTGAATAATGGACGCTCCGGGAAGAGGCTCTGCTGCCTCATCCAAAACAGTTCCTTTTATCAGAACCACATCGTCAGCCTTGCTTGTCTTAACAGGCCGGGCAGCACATAAATTTGATGCTGCAATACAAGTTGTTGCAAAATATAGCAACAACTTGCTCAAAATACTGTTCTTAAAATTGGTTTGCATATTCGGAGTTATTGAATATTAATGAATTCCTAAAATCAAATTAACGACAAATATAATCACCTATGAATATAATTCCAAGTCTATACATAAAATTTTTAATAACATTAAATTATGTAATTTTGTAAATTATTTTTTATCAAGTATGGAATACAGGAAACTTACAGAGTCTGAATACGAAGATCTAAAATCAAGGATTTTATATGAAGATAATCACTTACTTATTATAAATAAAAAAGCAGGTGAAATTACTCAAGGTGATAAGACAGGAGATGAACCTCTTCCTGATAAATATAAAAGCTATATCGCAATGCGTGATCAAAAGCCCGGCAAAGTTTTTCTTGGAATTCCGCACCGATTGGATAGACCGGTAAGCGGAATAGTAATCTTCGCAAAAACGTCAAAAGCATTGGAAAGACTATCTGAAATGTTCCGGAATGGAAAAATACATAAAATATATTGGGCAATATGCTATAATGCACCTAAAATAAAGGAGGCCGAACTAAATGATTGGATAATAAGAAATGAAAAATCAAACAAATCTTTCATAGTAAAAGGTCATTCAGGTATTAACAATGATATAAAACCTGCTCCATTAGACAAAAAAGCAAAGTTAGCGCAATTAAAATACAGACATTTGGGAGATACTGAACGCTACCATCTCATAGAAATTGAACTGTTAACAGGAAGACATCACCAAATAAGATGTCAACTTTCAGGGATAGGTTGCATTATAAAAGGCGATTTAAAATATGGAGCTCCTCGCTCTAATCCTGATGGAGGTATTTCTCTTCTATCCCGCTATGTAAAATTCATACACCCCGTAAAAAAAACAGAGTTATGTGTAAAAGCTCCTATTCCTAATTCTTGGAAAGGAATAGAAGCCTTTGAAGATTAATATAGTTCTTCTAAATTATTCTGGCACCACTCGTTAGGTGTCAAATGCATATATAGTTTGAATGCCATATTATAAGTTACAGTACTGTGAAATCCGGATTTGAATGCCAATTCAGCAACTCTGGTATGAGGATTTTTCCTCATTAATTCAATAGAATACTTCACTCTATGGTAATTAATAAACTGCCTGAAATTTCTTCCTGAAAATAAATTTATTGTTTTTGACAAATAGCCTCTATTTGTACCAAGATCTCTTGACATATCTTCAAGACCGTAATTAGGATTCAAAAAGGGCTTTTCCTTTTCTATCAGTTCCGTTACTTTTCTATATAAGTAATTCATTTTACCATCACCTAAAGGAGAGTCTTCATCGATATCTGTTCTTATATTTCCTCTAAAAAGAGCAATAATCCGGTCTTCTTTCTCTTTACTTACAAAACAATTATGTCCGAAATAAGATCTATAGTACAAAACACAATACATCACAATAAGCAAAATTATCATTACGATAATTAAAAATGTATTGATTTGAGAGTTTGATAACATTAATAGAAATGAAATAGACAATAATACGAAATATACCATTGTGTTTAATAATTTTGAATAATCCAACAAAGAAGTCCAGATAGAAGAATTTTTAAATAAAATATTAATTGATGAGAATTTAACGATAGCCTTACTAACCCAATATATTAATAATATCAGGATAGATATAATAGATAAAAAAGAATAACCGTTTATGATCCTCATAAAATTCGTATTATGCAAAAATAAATTTGCAACATTATAGACGACTGCGCAGGCAAATAGAATAAGGACCAAACTAATAGATAACAGGTTATCTTTTTTATCACTTGGTATCAGCAATAACATAGAATTAATTATTGCCAAGATTCCAATATCATTTACATAATCAAAATCATATTTAGATATGATTTTCATAATAATAAATGTAATAAATAAACTTACGGATAATACCCGAATAAAAATTTCATTGGTTTTTTTCATCATAAAATTAATGATATTAAAATCATTTTAAAATTATTCAAATTATAATAAGCACTAAAGATGTTTTAAGTTTAGGTAAGTGCAAAATTAAAAAATATACCCTTTTGATAAAAATTCAAAAGGGTAAGAAACGTATAAAATACGTTTTTTATCTATTTTTTACCTTCTTTAATTGTATCAAAACCTTGACCATATACACCGGTAACAGAAGAAACAGATAAAAAAGCATTAGGATCAATCGTTTTTATATAGCGAAGGATTAGATTCAAATCCGTTTTTCTTATGATCACCATAAGCATATGCGTTGTTTGTTGAGTGTACCATCCTTTACCATCCAAGACAGTAACACCTCTATGTAATTCTTTAGTGAGAGCATCAGCTATCTCACTATATTTTTTAGACAGAATAAAAAGTTGCATAGACTGCTTTGCTCCTGAAAGGTACAAGTCTATTACATAACTATTAATTGTAACCAGTATAAGACCGTAAACAACATTAGTAAATTTATCTGCAAAACTTACCAATTCTCCGTCTTGAGTATAAGAAGGCACAAGTAAAGATGATAATATTACAAAAAAGTCTATAAGTAAAATCATCCTGCCAGGAGATATATTCCTGTACTTATTGACAATCAATGCAATTATATCTGTTCCTCCTGTACTTCCTCCTTGCGAAATGGAGATTCCTATTCCCAATCCTGCAGTTATTCCTCCCATAATAGTACAAAGAAGTTTACCGTTCTGAACAGACAGAATATTTATAATTTCTTGTGGAATAATATTCTGTAAAATATTCAGACCAAAGGAAGCAAATAATATAGCATAGATTGTCTTCCATCCAAAAGCAGTACCTAAAATTATTATAGAGGTAAGGATTAATATGGCATTTAAAATGAAATAAGTATATCCCATCTTAATTGCACCTCCGGTAGCATACTGAATAATAGAACTTATACCTGTAACGCCACCACCTATAAGATTATTAGGTATCAAAAAGACAACCCAACCGGTAACATATATAGTTATACCGATTGTTACCAGCAAATACTCTTTGAGTAATGTCCAGATATTTGTTTTTAATACAGCCATTTTATTAATCAGTTTTTATTTTTCTTTTCAATTCCTACCTTGATCTCTTCAAATCCTTCTCCATAAACACTACTTGCAGGAGAAACTGATACAAAAGCATTTGGATCAAGATTTTTTATAACTTTTGTCAAATCATGCAATTGATTTTTAAGTACTAATATAAGAAGCACCTGTCTTTCTTGCTTGGTATAACATCCTGTAGCATTTAAAGAAGTTACCCCTCTATTCATTGTTTTCATTATATACTCTGCGATTTCTTCGTGTTTATTAGAAAAGACCAAAACCTGAACTGTCGATTTCCTTCCTAAAAGAACAAAATCTACCATCGTAGAAAAGGTAATCATAGCAAGATAACCATAAATAACATCGCTAAAAGTCCTTCCCGGAATAAACATTATAGACGCTACAATAAAAAGATCCAAATAGAGATATACTTTTCCCGGCGATACCGGCCAAAATTTATTGAAAATAAGCGCTAAAATATCTGTACCTCCGGTACTTGCATCGCGAGAAAAAATAATACCGATACCTATAGCCTCCAATAAACCACCTATAATAGGAATTAAGATTTTATTGTCTACGTATAAAAAATTACCCGGTAATGCTTGAAAATCCGGGAAAAGAGGCAGGACTTTAAACATTACCGTAGAAAACACGATGCAATATATCGTTCTTAGACCGAAGGATTTACCTAAAATAATAAATGCCATTAAAAGTAAGAAAGCATTCAATATTGCAAATGAATAGGCAACAGGAATTAAACCATTAGTTGCGAATTGTAAAATAGTACAAGCTCCTGTTAATCCACCTGCAACAATGTTATTAGGAATCATAAAAAATTCCCATGCACAAACATATAACAAAGTACCTAGTGAAATAAGGAGATAATCTGAAATAACTCCTATCACTTTCTTAAAGGTTAATTTTGTTGCCATATATTTATAATTTAATTGTAGCTTTTACTTTAAGACAATATTAACAATCTTTCCATGTACGACAATCACTTTTACGATATTTTGTTCTCCTGTATATTTTTGGGTTTGCTCCATAGCTCTTACTGAAGCCTCAACATCCTCTTTTGACATATCCAAAGGCAACTCAACTGTAAACCTTGTCTTACCATTGAAAGAAATAGCATAAGTACAGTTATTTTCTACAGTATATTGCTCAATAAATTCAGGAAATTCAGCATAGGTAACACTCTCTTTGTGTCCAAGTATTGACCATAATTCCTCTGAAATATGAGGTGCAAAAGGAGATAATAATATTACTAATGGCTCTAATATTGCCTTTTTACTACATTTTCTTTCCAACAAATCATTGACAGCAATCATAAAAGCGCTGATAGTCGTATTATAAGAAAATGTTTCAATATCTGTCTGCTCCTTAAATATCAATTTATGAAGTGTTTTAAGTTCTTCCGGTGAAGGGATATCATCATTTAAAATACATTTATCTCCATCATAAAATAATTTCCATATTTTTTTCAAAAAGCGGTGAACACCATCAATACCCTTTGTATCCCAAGGCTTTGATTGCTCTATCGGACCGAGGAACATTTCATAAAGCCTAAGAGTATCCGCTCCGTAATTCTCACAAATATCATCAGGATTTACGACATTATACATTGACTTACTCATCTTTTCAACAGCTGAGCCACAAATATATTCTCCGTTTTCCAATTCAAATTCTGCATTCTCAAATTCGGATCTCCATTTCTTAAATTCTGTAATATTAAGTTTATCGTTATAGACCAAATTTATATCTACGTGAATTTCAGTAGTATCGTATTTGTTTTTTAATCCATAAGATACAAACTTATTAGTACCTACAATCCTATATACAAAATTTGAGCGTCCCTGAATCATTCCCTGATTTACCAATTTTCTAAAAGGTTCATTTTCACATAAGTACCCCATATCAAAAAGGAACTTATTCCAAAACCTTGAATAAATCAAATGCCCCGTAGCATGCTCTGTTCCTCCTATATATAAATCCACATTTTTCCAATAAGAATTAATATCCTTATCTACCAAAGCCTGATTATTATGAGGATCCATATAACGTAAATAATATGCACTTGACCCGGCAAATCCCGGCATAGTACACGTTTCCATTGGATAACCATTGTATTCCCATCCTTTTGCACGAGCCAAAGGAGGCTCTCCGTGTGAAGATTTAAACTCATCGATTTCAGGAAGAATAACAGGCAATTTCTCATATGGAACAGGATATGGTATCCCTTCCTTATAATAAATAGGGAAAGGCTCACCCCAATACCTCTGACGAGAGAAAATCGCATCACGAAGACGATAATTCACTTTTCTTTTACCTAAACCTTTATCTTCGATATATTTTATAGCAGCAGGAATAGCATCTTTAACTTTCATTCCGTTCAAAAATCCGGAATTGCACATTACCCCTTCTTTTGCATCAAAACTTGAAGTACTTACATCGCATCCTTCAATAATCGGGATTATAGGCAAATCAAATTTTTTAGCAAAAGCATAATCTCTGCTATCGTGTGCAGGAACTGCCATAATCGCTCCTGTTCCATATCCGGAAAGTACATATTCTGAAATCCAAACGGGGATTTTATCTCCTGTCAAAGGATTTATTCCGAAAGAACCGGTAAATACACCTGTAACAGATTTAGTTTCAGCCAATCTTTCTCTTTCTGTTTTCTTTTTAGAGTAATCAAGATACTCCTCAACTGCTTTTTTCTGTTCAGGAGAAGTTAATTTTTGAACCCATTCGCTTTCAGGAGCCAATACCATAAAAGTAACTCCGAAAATAGTATCAGCTCTCGTGGTAAAAATCGCCACATCAAATTCTTGCGATCCGTTTAGCACCTTAAATTGAATTTCTGCACCGAAAGAGCGTCCAACCCAATTTCTTTGCATTTCCTTTAAAGAATTGCTCCAATCCAAGTTTTCCAAGTCTTCCAAAAGACGTCCGGCATAAGCGGAAACACGAAGTTGCCATTGTGTCATCTTCTTCTGTTCTACCGGAAAGCCTCCCCTTACAGAAAGACCGTCTTTAACCTCATCATTTGCGAGGACAGTACCAAGCCCCTCACACCAATTAACAGTAGTCTCTCCTTGATAAGCAATACGATATTGCATAAGGACTTTAGATTTTTCAATTTCAGAAAAATCATTCCATTCTTGATATGAGAAAGTTTTCACTTCACCGCAAGCCGCATTAATATTTCCATTTCCTTCTATCTCAAATATTACAATAAGTTCTGATATAGGACGCGCTTTATTAATATTGTTATCGTACCAACTCTCAAACATTTTCAAGAATGCCCACTGAGTCCACTTATAAAATTCAGGAGAACAAGTCCTTACTTCTCTATCCCAATCATAAGAAAAACCTATCCTGTCAAGTTGCTGTCTATAACGTGAAATATTTTTATTTGTCGTTACTTCCGGATGTTGACCGGTCTGTATTGCATACTGTTCTGCCGGTAATCCGAAAGCATCGTACCCCATAGGATGGAGGACATTGAATCCTTTCAAACGTTTATACCTTGAAAAAATATCACTTGCAATATATCCTAAAGGATGTCCGACATGAAGACCTGCTCCGGATGGATAAGGGAACATATCCAAAACGTAATATTTCGGTTTTGATTTATCAATCTCTACTTTAAAAGTATGGTTTTCAGCCCAATATTGCTGCCATTTCTTTTCAATTCTCCTGAAATCGTATTCCATTGACTTATATTCTTTAATTGAATTTCTTTTTAATTGTTTTTCTTAATTCTGAATTCCACATAAAGCGATATTTCAGAACTTACTTTTTCTCCTCTAATTTTACCGGGCTTCCAATCGGGAGAGGCAGATACGACTCTTAAAGCCTCATTATCCAAACGCTCATCGCACCCCTTCAACACTTTAACATCCTTAACTTTCCCTTTATCACTTATTACAAAGTTCACTAAAACTTTCCCTTGTACCCCATCTCTTATTGCGCTTTCCGGATATCTTAAATAATAATATACCCATTTTTGCATAAAATAATCAAGATTTACCCTCCCTAAAAAAGAAGGCTTCTCATCACAATCGTAGTAAGGTACAACACTGCTTATAGAACTATGCTTTTTCTTCAAAAATTCAGAAGGATTAAAAACAGGAGCCGGGCCATTAATCAATGCTACGGAATAGGAATAAATGTATTCCAATTCTTTTTCCATTAATTCATAATCTATAATATTATCCCTATCAGCCTCTGTATTATGTTCCTTATAATAACCGGTCGTAAATAAAATAGATGGAATTTGTTTGGCATAAAACACCTTATGATCAGAAGGATATGGCTCTAAAGAAGTAATTTCAGGATGAATCGGCTGCAAGGTACTTGATAAAGAATTGGCAATCCTATTCATATCTGCATTAGAAGAAGTAAAGCCGTAAAAACCCGAATATCCCGTACCCAACATATCCAAATTAATCATTGCGTCTATTTTATCCGATGCTACAAAAGATCTGTTAAGAAAATACCAAGAACCGGCAAATCCCGAACAAGAAGATCCGAAACCGACCAAAATGACAGAACGCTTCAGCAAAGAAGAATTGGTTTTCAACATTCCGGCAAGCTCCATAAGCATCGCCAGACCTGAAGCATTACCATTTGCACCATAATATATTCTCTCTTGAAAAGTCCCATTTACATTTACGGAATCCCTTCCTAAATTATCTAAACGAGCGCCTATAACTATATACCTGTCTCTTAAAATTTTATCCTGTCCTGTAATAACAGCAGCAACATTCCTTGAAATTAAAGTATCTCCGTTTGCACGATTAACTCCGAAAATATCACCATCTCTCGGAGTCAGGATATCCAATCCATAAGATTTTAAAATTTCCTCAAAATAAATTGCTGTAGTTTTTTCTCCTTCAGAACCGGAAGCCCTACCGCACATTGACTTTGAAGATATAAAAGAGATATGATTTTTAAACGCCTTTACCGGCTCGCTATCATACAATATAGAATAATCTCCTCCACCTTTATATTGCGCAAACAAACTAAAAGCAGAAAGAGATATAATTAATAAAGATATAGCTATTCGCCGCATTTATTTTACAAGGATCCAAACATCCTCAGGACAGAAAGACTTTGTACGCATCTCATCCAAAGAATTCAATGCACGATTCAGAGAATTAGTAGGAGTAACGGCAACTGCTATAAAACCGTTCTTAAAATATAGTAATTCCCCTTTTATCCCTGCCTTCTGAACTCTTGCAAGCTGCCTATCTGCATTTCCGCTTTTCTTAAATGCTCCAACTATAACATAATAACGATAAGCCAATTCAGAAGTTTTATTTTTTCCTACATTAGTTTTCTTTTTCAAGCCACCAAGTTTAGCTGTTTCCTTTACCACCACTTTTCTCTCTTTTTGCAAAGCGATAGAATCCAATGCCGCCAAAGAATCAGCAATTCTCTCTTCTTCACGATTTATCGAATCAAGTTCTGCCTGACGTTCAAGCATTTCTTGCTCTACAATTCTTCTTTTTGCTTCTATTTCCACAGAAGTAGGTTTACCGACGAGTTTTCTAAACATATCGCAACCACTCGTCAAAACAAGGATACAAGACATTGCAAGTATTTGCAGAACAACCTTTTTCATAACAATAAAAATTTAAAATTGTTTTAATTAAAACCTACGGACAATTTTATGATCCGATAAAGTATCACAAATTTAAGGAAATAATCCGATACAAAAAAGATGTATATTTGCAAATATATAATTAAACAGTTTCCAAAATCATAAAAATATGAATTTCCAAGACAAAGCGATTAAATTCTTAAAAGAAATTGCCAATATATCAGACCACATAGATACTACAACTGCTGCCGAAAAAATAAAAAGCAACATATATTTCAAAGGTCCCAATGTATGGATTCTTGCCTTTTCAATAATTATAGCCTCTGTCGGTCTTAATGTAAACTCAATACCCGTAATAATCGGTGCGATGCTCATATCTCCGCTTATGGGTCCAATCTTCGGTATCGGTTTAGGATTAGGCACCAATAATGCCACGCTTTTAAAAGACGGATTAAAGAACTTGCTGGTAATGGTTGCCATAAGCATTTTTGTATCATTCATATATTTTATAATATCTCCTCTTACTTTATTAAATCCAACGGAGATAATGTCAAGAACCACTCCATCCCTTTATGATGTACTAATAGCATTATTTGGCGGTGCAGCCGGCATCTTCGAACAAAGCCGTAAAGAAAAAGGAACAGTAATTTCAGGAGTAGCCATAGCCACTGCACTTATGCCACCTCTCTGCTCCGCCGGTTACGGTTTGGCAAAACTCAATTTTGCAATATTTGCAGGCGCCTTTTACCTCTTCATAATAAACGGAGTATTCATCATACTTGCAACATATTTTATCGTAAGGCTATTCAAATTCCCAGAAGCACAATTTATAGACGAAACAACAGCAAAGAAAACAAGAAAATTGATTACTGCCATTATTATTCTCGTAATCATTCCAAGCATTTGGTCTGCCACGGTAATCATAAAAAACAACAATTTTGAAAAAAGAGTAACCGACTTCATCTCACAAAACAAAGAACTCCCCAAAACATACATCTACAACTATAAAATAGACACTAAAAACAAACGCAAAGTAACGCTCTTCCTCACCGGCGAAACTCTCTCACCCGATGAAAGAAAACTCCTTTTCAACTCGGCAGAAAATTTCGGACTAAAAGAAGAACAAATCCTCATAAAAGAACACAGCCTATCGAACGAATCCAAAGATTCAGAAAAATTGGTATTAGGTATTTACGAACGCACAGAAGCTGAAATAAATAAACGAGAGACTCAAATACAATCGTTGGAAAAAGAATTGCAATTATTCAAAAATACAGAAATTCCTTACTCTCAGATTGCTCGCGAAATCACAAGCCAATACCCCGAAATCGGAGAAATGTACATAACAAGAGGCGTACACATAAAAGACACAGTAGCGAACAACTGTATTCTTCTCGTTCCACAAACAGAAAAGCCGGTCGACGAAGCAACTATAAAACGCCTCAATAAATGGCTCAAAATCAGAGTAAACGACACTACTGCCACTGTACTATACCCCCGTTAAAAGCCATTTACAAAACAAATAAAAGTTCCACGCCAACCATATAACAACCCTTTCATTGTTCCTTACTCCCCCGTTCGCATCCCTTTCGGACGGCAGCGGCCTGCCCTCCCTCCGTCTGCTCAGGGAAAAGCCGCAGACGCTCACGCGACTGCTGAACTCTCAAGAAGAAGATTGGCAGCGGACACAAGCCGCTGACCAATCCCTCACAAAAAGCGCAGGCCGGGTATCTTCACCCTACCTGCGCAATTCTAAAGCCTGCTCTTTCTTTTGTTTTTAGTATTCATTAACTTTGCAACACTTCCCTTTTGTGACATTGTAGGAGTTGCAATGCACGACTATGCTATCATAACACCATAAATGGAGGGGAACCGCGCCGTACATGGGAGGATGGAAAAAATGGTGGTTGGAGAAGGGAAAAAGCGGAGTAAAAGTATAAAAATTATCGGCAGCCATTCAGCTGCCGATAATGATTTGATACAAAAATAATAAGATTTTGTAATCTTTTTATTGCTCTTGTACAGGACGAACCGAATGCCCGTAACTACGGTAGATGTACTCCTGTGGGTAGATATGACCCGAGTAGAAGGACAAGTATAGACCGCTGAACAGATCGCCGGGGTTTGCAATCCAATATCGTCCGTAAGTTGTTACGAGTTCCAACGAGCCTCTTGCGACGTGGCGGCGTCCGCTTGCAGGGAAGAAAATTGTGCCGCCTTTTTTATTAGGCTTACGATAGAAATACCAACCTTTATCAAAGCCACCTTCTACATTAAAAGCTGAAGAATTAATTGTATTTCCTCCTGTCGTGGTAAATCCTGTGAGGGCATTAGAAGCGGGGAGAGAATAGCCTACCGGCGAAGGGTCATAGACAGTTTTAATCACCGTGTCATCATTATCTGCATTCCACAGATTATAATACATCCCATCCATCTTGTCCTTTGTGTTGAACTTATGAGGATTTCTGATGTATTCCTTAATCTCGTCAGTTTCTAAGTCTGTATGATTGAAAGCATATTGTGTATCGTTAGTGAAGCATTCCTTATCGGTAGTATTTATACCGTTGCTTGGCAGCATAGGGTCTTTCCTACCCCACTGATAGTACGGGTTATTCCCGTTCTTGATATCGTAGTCCGTATTAGGCCTCTCTTGTTTCTGGTTGAAAGCAAGCTCTACGCTCTTACCACCTTCCTGTTTCAATCTCGCTTTCACCTCACGTGCGGCGTAGAATTCATTACCGAAGCCGCACCATCCCAAATTTACGGACATAAAGTTATACGTATTACTTTGGAAATTGGTCACCTCCACCGGATGCAAATCTCTCTCCGTCACCCATATATGCCAACTCCAGAGAATGGTGTTTGAGTTATCCCGTACAGCAATAATAGCATTTCCGTTGTGAATAGTGGCTTTGTTTACTTCGAACTTTACGTATTGATTAGCACTGTCAAATGAAATATTCGAAATGAGGTTTTCAGTATCTTGCCAAATCAAACATGCATTATTTATATTTTCTATTTGAGGTTGGGTGATAGGGTTGCCATCTGCCTTAATGAATTTCTCCAAGATATTGGGATTACCGGTCTTTGAACTCTTATAGGCTTTCTCATTAGTAGCACCGTTCTTAATAGCATTACCATACACCGTAGGGAACTTATATGTTCCGGGATTATGGATAACATAGCAGTTGGCAGTACTCTGAGAAGCAAGAGCATTTCCTTTGATGTCAACTTTTGACAAGTCTACGTTGCTTAACACAGGTTTTGCTTTCAAGATAATATCGCTCGTCTGTAAGGTCTTCTCCTGGGCAGCAAAGGTGGCATTATAACTCTTGGCTTCTATCCCTCCGTTATCTTCTTTTACTGTCAAAGTAAGATAGTCAGGTTTTTCTGCTTTCCAAGTATTACCACCGTCCGTAGAGAATTCCATTGTCCAAGGCATAAATTCCTCTTTATTATCTATTTTTCTTATACTCTTTACAGTATAACTCAAATCTCCGCTGCCGTCATACTTTGCTTCTCCTGACACAGCTGCTTCCAACACAAAAGTAGTATCCTTTTTCGGTTCCGGTTGTGGTTTAGGCTGCTCCGGCTGTGTCTTTTTACACGCCAACGTCATTGCCGCAACGACTGCCACAGACAATACAATTCTAAATAAATGTTTCATCTTATTATAGTTTTAATTAAATTACTTTTTACTTAATGTTTTCTTTTCTTTGCCTTACTCTTACCATATTTTCCCAATGTCAATAAACACCCTTTTCTCAAGTCTTTAATAAGACATGGAATTAAGGATAGATACTGATGTATGAAATATGTTAATGAGAGTGAGAGAAAGATTGAATTTATACGGGAGTACAGAGCAGGTATTACGGAAGCATACCGCGGTTTTACCCCCCCCAATATAATATGTTGATTATCAGTCATTTTATTTACTCGATATATAATATACCTTGTCACAAGGTAAAAGTTTGCAAATTTATAAAAAATAGAAATATTTGACAAAATATAATACTGATTGGTAATAGCAGTAGCTTAAAAATGATTTTCCTTTTTAAAGCGTTTATACTATTATGACATTGTAGGTGATTGCAATGGGTGATTGTGTCACCCCTCACATCATAAATGGAGAGGACACACGCACTGCGTGTGAGGGGTGAAGATACCCCTCACACGGTATTGAAGCGGGATTGGTCGGCGGCTCGTGTCCGCTGCCAATCTTCTTCTTGAGTTTTCAGCATGCGCGTACAAGCGTCTGCGGCTTTGCCTGTGCAGCCCGAGGGAGGCTAAAAGGCGAGTTTTAAAAATAAAAACAGCCTCGAATTTTGACGAAGCTGTTTGATTGTGGAGCGGAAAACGAGACTTGAACTCGCGACCCCAACCTTGGCAAGGTTGTGCTCTACCAACTGAGCTATTTCC